>NZ_VFUR01000023.1:0-83730 GCF_006441095.1 Mesorhizobium sp. B2-5-4
ACTTCCTTGGTTTCGAGCGTGCCGGAATCAGCTTCGTTGGAAGCGACAAAGGCCTGGTTGTCGGGCAGCTTGTCGACGTTGACCGGTTCGCGGTTGACATAGACCAGCGGAATCTTGGCCGCGGCGGCCGCATCCGACATCGCCTGGGTGGCCGAGGTGTCGACCGGGTTGACGATGATGGCATCGACGCCCGAAGCGGCGAAGTTCTTGATCTGGTCGAGCTGTTTGGCGACGTCGTTCTGTGCGTCCTCGACCTGCAGCTCGACGCCGCTCATGCCCTTGGCCTGCTCGATCATGCCGTTGCGCAGCACGGTGAGAAAATTGTCGTCGAACTTGGCCATCGAGACGCCGATCTTGGCGGCCATGGCCGATGAACTCATCAGCGCCGCGAAGGCGACGCCCAAAATCAGTTTCTTCATTGTGTCACTCCTCCACCTATTGGTGTCCGGCTGCACCGATTGAACCGGAATCCCCGATCTCCCCGGGGAATCTCTCCGCCTCTCATTACGGTCTTGAAGCCACTATCCCGATATTCGATGGCAAAAGAAAAGGATTGCCCCGCGCTTAAGCCAGCGGTGCTCCTTAGATCGATCCGCAACGATAATTGCAGATCATGCATATTCTGCAACGAACTGTGAGTCAATTCGCTTTCAATTTTCTTTTAGGAGAGAACCGATCTGCAAAATTCATTGCGAGAGCAGAGCGCATTGTCTGCCTGCTCTGCAATTGAACTTATGCTGCCACCGCGTGTATCTCTGCCATGGTAAGGGGCAAAAATAGGACTGGAAGCCGACCGGCGAGGTAAGAGGGCTATTGCCCGGTGACTATCGGGATACGCGGGTCAATGCCGTTGTTCTGCAAGCGCGCCGCCAGCGCCACGGTTAGCGCCTGAGCAAGGCACATCGGGGCCGCGAGCGATCTTGAAAACGTGTATTCGTGCTCTGGGACAGCAAAAAGCACGCGTGCGCCCTTGGTCAGCGGCGACAGGGTGCTGTCCGAAATCGCCACGATGGGAATGCCCCTGCTGGCAACCTCCTCCACAACATTCACGACCTCGTTTGCATAGAAGCGAAACGACACCGCGAAAAGCACATCCTGCGGGCGGATCGCACGAGCCATGTGCGTGGCCAGCCCGCCGCCAGGGTCCAGCAACGTGCATCGCTTACCCAGCATCGTCAATATGTAGCGCAGGAGTTCCACCACTGGCGCCGAGCGCAATTGCCCGATCAAATATATGACGTCGGCTTTCTCCAGAAGATTGACCGCTTCGGCCAAGTCCTCCGGCGGGATAGCTGTCAGCATCTCCTGCAGCGAGGCGATGTCACGGACCACCAGATCGTGCATCAAAGCGAATTCGCTGCGGTCGGTTCGCGCCCCCAGTTCCGTCTCCAGCGCCTTGATGCGCGCCTCAAAGCCGGGCGCCGCGGTGGACAATCGCTTCTGGAAAAGGGTTTGCAGATCCTTGAAACCCTCATAGCCCAGTGCCTGGCCAAAGCGCACGAAGCTCGATGCGTGAACGCCGCTGCTTTCAGCGATCGCGTTCACGGATCGCACCGCGACATCATTCGGGTTCTGCGTGAGATACAACGCTATCTTCTGGTATGACTTACTCATCTGCTCATACCGATCGTGGATCAAGCGGATGAGTTCCTCGTAGTCCTTTGGGGCTTTGACTTTCTCTTCCACGACCGACATCCTTGCAATTTTCGTTGCATGATGGCTTTTTTGCCCTTGGTTTACCAGTGTTGAAATTACACGTTGAAAACCGGTGGTCCGAGTCTGCGTTACCTTCTGCAATGGCGCTTGCAAAAAATCAAAATTTGCAATAAGAATTGAATTCATCATTCGGCATGAGTTGCCGCGATGCCCGGAGGAATCAAATGTCAGTCGTCCGTCTGACCATGGCGCAAGCCCTGGTCCGCTATCTTTGCAATCAATTCACTATCGTCGACGGGGAGAGAGTTCCGCTCTTTCCGGGCGTCTTCGCCATCTTCGGGCACGGCAACGTCACCTGCCTATCGGAAGCGCTGGAAGCGGTCCAGGATCGGTTGCCAACCTGGCGCGGGCAAAACGAGCAGTCGATGGCTCTCGCGGCAATCGGTTTCGCTAAAGCCAAGCGCCGCCGCCAGATCATGGTGGCCGCGACGTCGATCGGCCCCGGCGCCCTCAACATGGTCACCGCCGCCGGTGTCGCCCATTCGAACCGTCTGCCGGTGCTGATGCTCTCTGGCGATACTTTCATCAATCGCCGCCCTGACCCAGTCATGCAGCAGGTCGAACACTTCGGCAATCCGACCATCAATGTCAACGACGCCTTCAAGGCGGTGACCCGCTATTGGGACCGCATCGTCCATCCTGAAGGCATAATCTCCTCCCTCCCCCAGGCAGTAGCCACAATGTTGGATCCTGCCGATTGCGGTCCGGCATTCATCGCACTGCCGCAGGATGTCCAGGAGATGGCTTGGGACTACCCAGAGGAATTCTTCGCGGAGACGGTGCACGCGATCCCGCGACCGCGCCCCGACGCCAATCGGCTGGCGGAAGCAGTGAAGCTGCTGAAGGCAGCCAAGCGCCCGCTGATCATTTCTGGCGGCGGCACCCGTTACTCCGGCGCCGAGCAGGTGTTGGCCGACCTGGCCCTCATCCACGGCATTCCGTTGTGTGAGACGATTGCCGGCAAAAGTACCGTAAGCCACAATCATCCTGCTTATGTCGGCCCAATCGGCATCGTCGGCTCAACCTCGGCTAACGCGCTTGCCGCTTCAGCGGACGTGATCGTTGCCGTCGGCACGCGGCTGATGGACTTCACCACCGGCTCCTGGAGCGCTTTCGCAACGGACGCCAAATTCATTTCCATCAACGCTGCCCGCTGGGACGCGACCAAGCATCGTGCCTTGGCCGTGGTAGGCGATGCTCTCGCCACGCTCAGCGAATTGGGGCAGTCACTCGCACAGTGGCAAGCACCACGCGAATGGACCGAGAAGGGCCGAATAGAGTTCGCCAAGTGGAACAAGGCGCTGGACGGGTATCAGCAGCCGACCAACCAGCCCGTTCCCAGCTACGCCCAGGTCATCGGCATAGTGAATGAACGCGCAGGCGAGCGCGACCTGGTCATCACGGCCGCGGGCGGCCTCCCGGGCGAGGTCATGAAGAACTGGCGCGTCAAGTCGCCCAATACGTTCGACTGTGAATTCGGCTTCTCGTGCATGGGTTACGAGATTGCCGCCGGCTGGGGCGCCGCGCTGGCCGATCCCACGCGAACCCCGATCGTGATGATCGGTGACGGCACCTACATGATGATGAACTCGGACATTTATTCCACGGTCCTGTCGGGCCATAAGATGGTGGTGATCGTCTGCGACAATGGCGGCTACGCCGTCATCAATCGTCTCCAGAATGCCAAGGGCGCGGCGTCCTTCAACAACCTGATCAAGGATTGCCGTGTCAAGGAGCCGTTCAGCGTCGATTTTGTGAAGCACGCCGAATCGATGGGCGCGCTCACCCGGCGTGTCGACAGCCTCGCGGACCTCCCGCAAGCCGTCGATTGGGCACTCGGAACGGACCGGACGACGGTCATCACGCTGGTGTCCGATGGTTTCACCTGGACACCAGGCGACGCCTGGTGGGACGTGGGTGTGCCCGAGGTAAGCGCCAGGCCGCAGGTGCGGGAAGCGCATGCGGAACAGGCTCAAGCTCGCAGGAAGCAGCGCGTAGGCGTCTGACTTCATCGCAAAACATCCCTCTCTTCCAACTCACGCTCGTGCTGCCGCATTGGCGACGACAAACACCGAATAGAGCGACTGCCGCGCAGTGATGAACAGGCGGTTGCGCTTGGCGCCGCCGAAGGTGAGGTTCGCCACTGTCTCCGGAATACGGATCTTGCCGATCAGCGTGCCGTCGGGATCGAAGCAGTGGATGCCGTCGCCGGCGCCCGCCCACACACGCCCGGCCGTATCCACCCTGAACCCGTCGAACAGGCCAGCGCTGCAGGTGACGAAAACGCCGAGTTCCCCGAGCGTCGCACCTTCGACGGCGAACTTGCGGATGTGCCGCGGCCCGTCCTTCTGGTGCGTGATGCCGGTGTCGCCGACATAGAGGATGGCCTCGTCCGGCGAGAAGGCGAGACCGTTTGGCTTGGCCATCGTCGAGACGACGCGCGCCACCTCGCCCGTTAGGGGGTCGGCGCGGTAGACGTGGCAGCCCTCGATCTCCTGCTCGGAGCGGTCGCCCTCATAGTCGGTCGCGATGCCATAGGGCGGATCGGAAAACCACACAGTGCCGTCCGATCGCACCACCACGTCGTTTGGCGAGTTCAGCCGCTTGCCTTCGAAACGGTCGGCGATCACCGTGATCGATCCGTCATGCTCGGTGCGGGTGACGCGTCGCGCGCGATGCTCGCAGGTAACCAGCCGCCCTTCCGTGTCGACTGTGTTGCCGTTGGCGTTGCTGGAGGGCGCACGAAACACTGAGACCACGCCGTTGGTATCGTCGTATCGCATGATGCGGTCGTTCGGGATGTCCGAGAAAATCAGATACCGCCCGGCCGCGAACCATGCCGGACCTTCCAGCCAGCGCCCGCCCGTCCACAGCCGCTCGACCGCCACATGGCCGACGAAACAGCTCTCGAACCGCTCGTCGAGAACCTCGAAGCCAGTGCCCTCTGTGTCTCCGAACATGCTTCATCCTCCGCGAAACCGGAGCTATCGATAGTCTTCGGGGCGAGCCATTTTCAAGACTTGACCCGCAAAAATGTTAGCGATAACATCAGTGCCAATTCAGATCCGTTTGTTTGGCTTGGGAGGGCCATGGATGCGGCCCAAGCTCATAGAATTCATCGACATCTCCAAGCGCTTCGGGGGCACGCTGGCGTTGAAGTCGGTCTCGCTCGACATCCACGAGGGTGAGATCGTTGCGCTGCTGGGCGAGAACGGCGCCGGCAAATCGACTCTTATCAAGACGCTGGCCGGCATCTACAAGCGCGACCAGGGCGCGATCCGCTTTCGCGGCGAGGACTATCATCACCGCCCGCCTCGCCCCAACCTGCCGCAAAAGGTCGCCTTCATCCATCAGGATCTCGGCCTCATCGAATGGATGACGGTGGCCGAGAATGTCGGCATGGCGCAGGGTTTCTCGCGCCGCTCGGGCCTGATCGACTGGCGCGACACCGAGCGTCGTGCCGAGAGCGCCCTGGCCCTGGTCGGCTGCGCCTTCGATCCGGCGACGCGCGTCCAGGATCTTTCGCGCACCGAGAAATCGCTGGTTGCCATCGCCCGCGCGCTCGCTACCGAAGCCGACGTGCTGGTACTCGACGAGCCGACGGCAAGCTTGCCCGCGGATGAGGTCGAACGCCTGTTCCAGGCACTGCGACCGTTGCGCGAGCGCGGCGTCGGCATGATCTATGTCTCGCACCGCCTGGATGAAGTGTTCCGCATCGCCGATCGGGTCGCCGTCATGCGGGACGGCCGCATGGTGGCGGTCAAGCCGGTCGCCGAGACGACGCCGCAGGAACTGGTCGATCTCATCGTCGGCCGCCCGGCGCACCAGATGTTCGCCAAGTCGCGCTGGCAGGACGGACCCGAGCGGCTGAAGGTCGAGGATTTGCGCTGCGGCAATGTCGGACCGGTCCACTTCGAGGCGCGGTCTGGCGAACTTCTGGGACTGGTTGGCCTGCGTGGTGCTGGACAGGAGGCCGTCGGCCGCGCGCTGTTCGGCGCCGAGCCTTTCGACGGCACTGTATTACTCGACGGCAAACGCCTCGACCTGTCCTCGGTCGGTGCGGCCCTTGCCGCCGGTGTCGGCTTGATTGCGCGCGACCGCACCGAGGAGTCGGTAGCGCTGTCGCTGTCCGTGCGCGAAAACATGTATCTCAACCCGTCCGCCGTCGGCCGCGGGCTTTTCTCCTTCATGACGCCGGCGCGGGAAAGCGAACTGACGCAGGAGCTCGGTACCCGGCTCGGGCTGCGGCCGAACGACCCGCACCTGCCGATCGAGGCGCTATCCGGCGGCAATCAGCAGAAGGTGGTCGTCGGCCGCTGGCTGGCGACGGGTCGCAAGCTGCTGATCGCCGAGGATCCGACGGCGGGTGTCGATGTCGGCGCCAAGGCCGAAATCTATCGGCTGATCGCGGCAGCTGTCGAAGCCGGGCTGGCGGTCGTCGTCGTTTCCACCGATTTCGAGGAAGTAGCGCATATCTGCCATCGCGCGCTCGTCTTCTCGCACAACCGCGTCGTGCGCGAACTGGCCGGCGATGCCTTGACGACGGCGGCGCTTATCCATGCCGCCTCCGTGTCCGAAGCCGCCTGAGGAGTGTCCATGAACTCGATCAAATCGACTGCGCTGGAGCCGACCCGCTCGGAACTCTCCGGGCTCAGCTTTGGCCAGAGGGCGGCGCGCTACCTGCCGGTCTACGGCCTGCCGATCCTGACGCTGCTGCTCATCCTGCTGTTCTCGCTGCTCCTGCCGCGCACCTTCCCGACGCTGCTCAATTTGCGTTCCATCGTCTCCGACAAGGCGATCATCGCCTTGCTGTCGCTGGCGGCGATGATCCCCATGGCTTCGGGCCGCATCGACCTGACGGTCGGCTACGGCATCGTGCTCTGGCATATCCTGGCCATCAGCCTGCAGACCGCCTTCGGCATCCCCTGGCCGATCGCGGTGCTGATCGTCCTGCTGCTCGGCGTCGTCACCGGCTTCATCAACGGCCTGCTGGTCGAGGTGGCACGCATCGATTCCTTCATCGCCACGCTCGGCACCGGCACCGTGCTCTATGCACTCGCGATGTGGTACACGGGCGGCCGGCAGGTCGTCGGCGTGCTTCCCGAAGGCTTCCTCGCCCTCAACGGGACGATGCTGTTCGGCCTGCCGATCACTGGCTACTACGTGATCGTCCTGGCACTGGTGATGTGGCTTGTGCTCGAATACATGCCGATCGGCCGCTACCTCTACGCCATCGGTGCCAATCCCAAGGCTGCAGCGCTCAACGGCATACCGGTGCAGAAATTCGTCATGGGCGCGTTCGTCGCCTCGGGCGCGCTGACGGCGCTTGGCGGCGTGCTGCTCGCCTCCAAGCTCCGCATCGGCCAGGCCAGCGTCGGCCTTGAATATCTATTGCCGGCGCTGGTCGGCGCCTTCCTGGGATCGACCACCATCAAACCCGGCCGCGTCAATGTCTGGGGCACGATCATCGGGGTCGTCATCCTCGCCGCCGGCATTTCCGGCATCCAGCAGTTCGGCGGCTCGTTCTGGGTCGAGCCGCTGTTCAACGGCGTCACCCTGCTCGTGGCGATCGGCATCGCCGGCTACGCGCAACGCCGCCGCGGCGCGGTCCTGCCGCCGAGGACCAGCCAACCACTCGCCAGCCAACCAACAAAGACAAATGACAATGCATAATGGGAGAAGAAACATGGATCGCAGATCAGTCCTTCAGCTTGGCGTCGCCTGCCTGGCGCTCGGCATCGCCTCGCCGACCCTTGCCGACCCAATGGCCGACGCCAAGGCCGTCGTCGACAAATACGCCAGCAAGGTCGAGAAATGGGACGGTCCGACCACGGGGCCAAAAGGCGCCGCTGGCAAGACCATCGTCGTGCTCGGCGCCGACATGAAGAACGGCGGCATCCTCGGCGTCACCAAGGGTGTCGAGGAAGCGGCGGCGGCCCTCGGCTGGACGGTCAAGACGCTTGACGGCGCCGGCTCGATCGGTGGCCGCACCGCGGCCTTCGGCCAGGCGCTGGCGCTCAACCCCGACGGCATCATCATCAACGGCTTCGACGCCGTCGAGCAGAAGCCGGCCATGGAGCAGGCCAAGGCGGCCAAGATCCCGATGGCGGCATGGCATGCGGCGCCGACGGTCGGTCCGATCGACGATCTCGGCATCATCGCCAACGTCTCGACCGATCCGATGGAAGTGTCGAAGGCGGCGGCCGACTGGGCCCTCGTCGACGCCAAGGGCAAGCCCGGCGTCATCATCTTCACCGATTCCACCTACCAGATCGCTATCGCCAAGGCGGACCGAATGAAGAAGGAGATCGAGGATCTCGGCGGCAAGGTGCTCGAATATGTCGACACGCCCATTGCCGAGACCTCGCAGCGCATGCCGCAGCTCACCACCTCGCTCCTGCAGAAATACGGCGATGCCTGGACCCATTCGCTGGCGATCAACGATCTCTATTTCGACTTCATGGGCCCGTCGCTGGCGGCCGCCGGCAAATCCGGCACCGACGCGCCGATCAGCGTAGCCGCCGGTGACGGTTCCGAATCCGCCTACCAGCGCATCCGCTCCGGCCAGTTCCAGAAGGTGACGGTGGCCGAGCCGCTGAACCTGCAGGGCTGGCAGCTCGTCGACGAGCTCAACCGCGGCATGGCCGGCGAGAAATGGTCGGGTTACATCTCGCCGCTGCACGTTGTGACGTCGGACAATGTCGAGTTCGACGGCGGCCCGGACAACCGCTTCGATCCGGGCAACGGCTACCGCGACCAATACAAGAAAATCTGGGGCAAGTAAGCTCGACAGGGCGGTAACCGGGCAACGGCCGGCGGTTATCCCGCCGGCCGTTCCTTTTGCTGTCGGCCACTCAGGCCGTATGGCGCACGATCACGTGGGGTGTCATGCCGACCACCACCCGGTCGTCGGCCGCGCGGCGCCCGTTGAGCAGGTCGAGCACCAGTTCGGCGACGCGGATGCCGATCTCGTGCGCGCCGACATCGATCGTGGTGATCGAAGGCACCGACTGTTCGGCGAGGTCATAGGCGCCAAAACCGGCGATCGCGACGTCGTCGGGAACGCGGATGCCGCGCCTCACGCATTCCATCAGCGCGCCGAAAGCCGAAAGATCCGACACGCACATCACGGCTTGCGTGTCCGGCCAGCGCGAGATCATCTCGACCATGGCGGTGGCGCCCTCGCGCATCGAGATCGGCGGCACGCCGGAGGCGATAACGCGCGAGGCGTCGAGGCCGCGGTCCTGTAGCGCCGCGACGAAGCCGCGCCGGCGGTCGAGGCCGCGCGTGTCGCGCGACGTGTCGCCGCCGATGAAGCCGAGCCTCGAGTAGCCGCGCTGAATGAAATGATCGACCATCAGCCGTCCGGCCGCGGCGTTGGAGAAGCCGACGACGTGACCGATCGGATCAGCCGGCAGGTCCCAGGTCTCCACCACCGGCACGCCGGCATTCTCCAGCATCTTGCGGCAGCGCGGCGTGTGCCGGCCGCCGGTGACGATGATTGCTTCCGGCCGCCGCCTCAGCAACTGGCCGACCAGGCGCTCCTCCTCCTCGACATTGTAGTCGGTGAAGCCAAGCAGGATTTCCAGCCCGCTGTCACGCAGGCCCTCGGTCATGCCGCGCACCGTGTCGGCGAAGTTGGCGTTGTTGATCGAAGGGATCGTCACCGCCACGAAACCGGAGCGGCGCGACGACAGGTTGGCGGCGATACTGTCGAAGACATAGCCGAGCTCTTCCGCCGCCTGCAGGATGCGGTCGCGCGTGTCGGCGCTCACCGACGCGTCGCTCTTGAAGGCGCGCGACACCGTCATCGTAGAGACGTTGGCGCGATGCGCGACATCGGCCATGGTCGGGCGCTTGGGCGAAGGCTGCATCGCCGTACGTTATCGATATCACTGCGGAATGCAACGCGCCGCGATGCTTATGCGAAGACGATCTGAACCTTTATCGCCCGGCTGCGGTCATTGGCAAGTTCGAAGCCGGACAAGGCCTCGTCGCAGGCCACGGTGTGGGTGATCAGCGGCTTGACGTCGATCAGTCCCTTGCGCATCAGCTCGACCCCGACGGCGAATTCGGGGTGGAAGCGGAACGAGCCGTTGATCGTCAGTTCCTTAGCGGTCACTGCCGACATCGGCAGCGCCATCTCGGCACCACCGAGGCCGAGCTGGACGATGGTACCGCGAGGACGCAGCGCCGCGATGCCCTGCGCCAGTGCCGCCGCGGCACCCGAGCATTCATAGAGGATGTCGAACGTCCCCTTGTCAGCGAGATACGGCGCCAGCCCTTCCGGATCGGCGTTTGTGTTGATGGTCTTGTCGGCGCCGGCGCGCATTGCCATCGCCAGGGTGAAGTCGGTGATGTCGACGGCAACGATTTCGGCCGCGCCGGCGCGTCGCGCGCTGAGGATCGACAAGAGGCCGATCGGTCCGCAGCCGGTCACCAGCACGCGCTTGCCGAGTATCTCGCCGGCCCGGCGTGTGGCGTGGAGACAAACCGCCAGCGGTTCGGCCATCGCCGCCTCGCCGGCGCTCAATCCGTCGGCCGGAACGCATTGCAGCGCGTCCGCGACCAGCATTTCGCGGAACGCGCCCTGGATGTGCGGAAATGGCATGGCGCTGCCGTAGAAGCGCATGTTGAGGCACTGGTTGTGCATCCCTTCGCGGCAGTAGCGGCAGCTGTAGCAGGGCCGCGACGGCGAGACCGCGACCAGCTGGCCAGGCCGCAGTCCGTCGACGCCGGGGCCGAGCTTTTCGATAACGCCGGAGACCTCATGGCCGAGAATCATCGGCTCTTTCAGGCGCACCGTTCCGAAGCCGCCATGATTGTAGTAGTGCAGGTCGCTGCCGCATATGCCGCCGGCGGCGAGACGCAACAGCACCTGCCCCTGGCCCGGCGCCTCGACCGGACGGTCCTCGATGCGCAGGTCCTTCGCGGCGTGGATGACGATCGACTTCATGGTCAGTGAACTCCTCGGGCAATTCCAGGAACAATGTGCAGCGGTTTTCCGTCCGAATCTGCGTAAGACAAGCCTAGAGCACCGGCGTGAGCAATGGCTGGCCAGCGAAATGGGCGGCAAGATTGTCGCGCACCAGTTTGCCCATCGCCTTGCGCGTTTCGATGGTGCCCGACGCATGGTGCGGCTGCAGCAGCACATTGTCGAGCGCCAGGAAGCGCGGATTGAGTTTCGGCTCGCCTTCGAACACGTCGAGCGCGGCGGAGCCCAGAACCTTCGTCTCGAGCGCATCGAGCAACGCGTCCTCGTCGATGTTGGAGGCGCGCGAGATGTTGATCAGCATGCCGTCCTCGCCGAGTGCCGCAAGCACATCCTTGTTGACGATGTGGCGCGTCGCGGCCGACGCGGCAAGCGTCACGAACAGGAAGTCCGAACGCCTCGCCAGCTCGACCGGATCGGCGACGAACGTCCAATCCGGGGCGAAATCCTTCGGCGCGACGTCGCTGTAGGCGATGTCCATGCCGAAGCCGGCGAGGCGCTTGGCCACCTCGTAGCCGATGCGGCCGAGTCCGAGCACGCCGGCCCGCCGGCCCCAGACGCGGCGCTTCAGCGGGTAAAGCCCCTTCGCCCAGCTGCCATCGCGCACCCAGCGCTCGGCACCGATCATGCCGCGCGACTGGCACAGCATCATGGCGATGCCGAGATCGGCGACGTCGTTGGTCAGCACGTCCGGCGTGTTGGTGACGCGCACGCCGCGCTCCCGGCATGCCGCGAGATCGACCGCATCGAAACCGACGCCGTAGACGGAAACAACCTCAAGCGAAGGGCAAGCCTCGATCATGGCGCGGTTCGCGCCGAGCTCGCCACGCGTGGCTATGCCGCGCACCTGCGGTCCGATCCCGGCGAGGAAAGCCTGCTTGTCGTCGGCCGCGAAATAGCGGTGCACCGTGAAGGCTTCGTTGAGCGGCTCCTCGTCCCATGCCGGATAGGGTCCAACCTGAAGGATGTGAGGCCGCTGCATCGCTATTCTCTCCACTTGACTTGACAGATGATGTTATCGATAACATAAGACGCTCGGCGACAAGAGGCAATCGGAAAATGTCATCCAATCTGTTCAATCTCGGCGGGCGCACCGCGCTCGTGACCGGCTCCTCTCAGGGCATTGGATTTGCTTTGGCCAAAGGGCTAGCCGAGGCCGGCGCCAGAGTGGTGCTCAACGGCCGTGACGAGGCGAAGCTCACGGTTGCGGCTGGGCAGATTCCAGGCGCTGCGACGCTTGCCTTCGACGCGACCGACCACGACGCCGTCAGGGCCGCAATCGACGCCTTCGAGCAAGCCAGCGAGCCGATCGACGTTCTCGTCAACAATGCCGGCATGCAGTTCCGCACGCCGCTGGAGGATTTTCCCGCCGATGCGTTCGAACGCCTGCTGCAGACCAATGTCGCCAGCGTCTTCCATGTCGGCCAGGCGGTGGCCCGGCACATGATCAAGCGCGGTCGCGGCAAGATCATCAACATCGCCAGCGTGCAGACGGCACTCGCCCGGCCGGGCATAGCGCCCTACACGGCGACCAAGGGCGCGGTCGGCAACCTGACCAAGGGCATGGCGACCGACTGGGCAAAACATGGCTTGCAATGCAATGCGATCGCGCCGGGCTATTTCGAGACGCCGCTCAACGCGGCACTCGTCGCCGACCCGGCCTTCAGCGCCTGGCTCGAAAAGCGCACGCCGGCCGGCCGCTGGGGCAAGGTCGAGGAACTGGTCGGCGCCTGCGTCTTCCTGGCCTCCGACGCGTCATCCTTTGTCAACGGACACATTCTCTATGTCGATGGCGGCATCACAGCTTCGATCTGACGGGCCGCCGCGCATAGTGGTCATGGGCGTTACCGGTTCGGGCAAGACGACGATCGGCGAGGCGCTCGCCCGCGCGATCGCGGCGACATTCGTGGACGGCGACAAGCTGCACCCTGAGGCCAACATCGCCAAGATGAGCGCCGGCATTCCGCTGGAAGATGCCGATCGGTGGCCATGGCTGTCCAAGGTCGGCGAAATGCTGCGGCTAGCGCCCGCGCCGGTCATCGTCGGCTGCTCGGCGCTGAAGCGCGCCTATCGCGATTTCATCACCGAGCAGGCGGGTGCGCCGGTGCTGTTCATCCATCTCGACGGCTCGCGCGAGCTGATCTCGAAGCGCATGCATGAGCGCACCGGCCACTTCATGCCGACCAGCCTTCTCGACAGCCAGTTCGCGACACTGGAAGTGCCGGACAAGGAGGAGAATGCGATCGCCGTGCCGATCGATGCGCCGCTCGATGAGATTGTCGCGGACATAACAACGAAATTCGGGGAGCGATCGTCATGACCCACAAAGTCTCATTGATCGGCGCCGGCGCCATGGGCGGTGCCATCGGCGAGCGCCTGCTTGCCACCGGCAATCGCCTCGCCGTGTTCGATCTCGACAAGGCCAAGGTGGAGGCGCTGGTTGCCAGAGGCGCGACCGCCATGGCGAGCGCGGCCGAGGCCGCCGGCGCGTCCGACTACGTGATCCTCAGCCTCAATTCGGCGGCGATCGTGCGCCGCGCCGTGTTCGGCGATGCCGGCGTGGCGGCTGGAGCGAAGCCCGGCACGCTGATCATCGACATGTCGTCTATCGCCCCCGACGCGACGCGCCAACTCGCCGCCGACGCCAGCGAGAAGGATTTGCGCTGGGTCGACAGTCCGCTGTCTGGCGGCGCGCCCAAGGCGCTGACCGGAGAATTGACGCTGATGGCCGGCGGCGAAGCCGAGGACGTTGCCGCCGCCCACAAGGTGCTACGCCACATCGCTACCAACTACACGCATATGGGCCCGGCCGGAGCCGGCCAGACGACCAAGCTGATCAACCAGGTGCTTTGCGCGCTGAACTTCATGGCCGTCGCCGAAGCGACCAAGCTGGCGCTCGACGCCGGCGTCGACGCACTCAAGATCCCGCAGGCGCTGAAAGGCGGCCGCGCCGACAGCGCCATCCTGCAGGAATACCTGCCGCGCTTCGCCACCCGCGACTACCGGCGAACCGGCCGCATCGACAACATGGTGAAGGACCTCAACGCCGCCCAGGACCTGGCGCGGCGCACGCACACCGCAATGCCGCTGACGGCCGTCTGCGCCGAGGTGCACCGGCTATTGACGGCCGCAGGGCTGGGCGGCGAGGACCAGGCCGCACTGATGGAATTTTTCCAACGCAAGGATGAGGAACCGAGCAGATGATCACGCGCTATGCGTTGTTTGAAGGCAAAGTGAAGGAAGGTCAGATCGAAGCGTTCCGCAAGGACGTGATTGAGACGGTTCTGCCGAAGTGGAAGGCCTTCCCGGGCGCGCTCGACGTTCGAGTCAGCTTCGCGGAAAAACGCGACGATGGTGCGCCTGAATTTCCGATGATCCTGGCGATCAACTACCCCGATATGGCGGCCGTCGACGCGGCTTTGGCCAGCCCCGCACGCGCTGAATCGCGTGCCGCGACAGAGGCAGTGTTGTCCAGGTACTTCGAGGGTCGCATTCACCACCACGTCACCATCGCCAACGAGTTTTCATTGGCCGGAGATTGACCAATATCAGGACGAAGATTCGATACTTATCAGCGCTCGATAGGAGACGCAGTATAGAACGCAGTGAGGTCGGTTTGGTGCAATCTTTTGAGTAAGCATGCCAAAGTCATGCCGAACACCGCCGGCAACGCGAAAGTATGGCCCCATTGCTGGCGAGCACTCCTCCGCACCTATTTTGCCGAACTTTCCGTTGTCGACGCGTTCGACGGACGCTTCGATCGGTCCCAAATTGGCCTTCAGCGGCTGACGTAGCGATGTCGGCTTTTGGACGACGGCAATAGCCGATTGAATGACCGAGGTTGAGGCGCTTTACTGACACTCAGTCTATTTGCCCCTGGCAAAGGTCTGCTTCCGATTCAAAAACGGGCGCTTCTCGACAAGGCGCGTAGGGCATGAAATCTTTCGCTAGGTATTTGCGTGACGCGGGACTAGCATCCACTTGGGAGGTGGCGATGACCAATGTCTCGATCCGCCGGGCTGATTTCATGGTGGTCCTCGCCTATGCTTCGGACCTCGCCACCGGCCATTCGCGCTATTTCGCGCTGAAGTCCTGCGTGCTCGCTATGCGGATCGCGGATCTTGCTGGTGTTTCCGAGCTGGACCGGCGCAATGCCTACCACCAGTACAGCAGGCGGCAGACGCGCTCACCGCGCTTCTGCAACGCGTCCCAGCGCTTGTCGTTGACCATATCGAGATCGAGCCTGTCGGCTGCCCCGACCGCGGCGTTGATATCTTGGCGCATGTGGTCGTTGCTGATCGCCGGCATACGCTCGTCTGCGAGGTCAAGTCGAGCGGCCAGCCGCGCTACGTTCGTATGGGGTTGCTCCAACTGCGCAACTTCGCTGCCCATTTCGATGGGAGCGCAGTACCGATCTTCGTCGCGCCGTACCTCTCTCCAGAGGCTCAGTCGTTGTGTAGGGACTACCAGGTCGGATTTCTTGATCTGGCGGGCAACGCCAGTATTGTCTTTGACAGCATCTTCATAGAGCGGCATGTCGAAAGCAAGCCAAGCGCGGAACGGAGGGAACTCAAATCCCTTTTCAAACCCAAATCTGCGCAGGTGCTGCGCGCGTTGTTGCGAGATCCGGACAGGCCGTGGCGCGTTGCTGAACTCGCCGAAGCTTCGGCGGTCAGCCTCGGTCATGTCAGTAACGTCCGTAGCGCCCTTATCGACCGGGAATGGGCAAAAGCATCTTCCGATGGCCTGGCGCTGATCGAGCCCGATGCATTACTCGACGCTTGGCGCGAAGCTTATGAGCCGCCCGCCGGGAGGCGCTTGCGCTTCGTCGCTCACAGACATGGTCCGCGCGCTTGGTCTCAACATCAGGCCCGCCACCACCGGTGACGCGGCCCATGCGGACGTGGTGATCCTGGCGATTCCCTTTGGTGCCATTCGGCCGTTCGTCGAGGACGCGGATGCCGCGGGTGCAAATTGGGATAACCGCCTGGTGATCGACGCGAGCAACGCGATCGACTTTCCGTCGTTCAAGCCTGCCGACCTGGGCGGCCGGCTCTCAACCGAGATCGTCGCGGAGGCGTTTCCTGGCGCCCGGGTGGTAAAGGCCTTCAATACGGTCCCGGCCGCAAAACTGGAAGCGCCGCCAGCACAGGCGGGCGGACGACGCGTTGTGGCGCTGTCTGGCGATGACGGCAGCGCCAGGTCCCAAGTTGCCGCTCTCATCGAGCGACTCGGCTATGCGGCGCTTGACCTCGGCACCCTGCGGCAGGCCAGCCATCTGCAGCAGTTTGGCGGCACCCTCGTGGCTCAGGACCTGATCAAGCTGGCCTAATCTGGCCGCGCACCGAATAACGCCATTGGCAGCAACGGTGAAAGCCGCTGCCGCGAGAGTGAAGCTTCCGGCAGGAGCACGTCATGTTGAATGATTTCGATGGCAAGGTGGTTTTGGTCACTGGGGCCGGGTCGGGGATAGGTCGGGAGGCCGCCTTGGCGTTCGCCGCTCGCCGCGCCCTTGTCTGCGGCGGGGACGTCAATGAGCAGGGCCTCGCGGAAACCCAGGCTCTCGTCGAAAAGGCGGGCGGTAAAGCGCAGGTCGCTCGGGTCGACGTCTCGTCGGAGGAGGACGTCGCGGTATTTCTCTCGCGCATCGCCACTGAGGCGGGTCGGTTGGACGCCGCCTTCAACAACGCCGGGATCACAGGCGGCGCGCATCGGATCGAAGACTATCCGACGGATGATTTCGACAGAGTCTTGCGCACCAACCTGCGCAGCGTCTTTCTCTGCATGAAGCATGAGCTTCCGCTTCTGAAGCGCGGCGGCGGTGGTGTGATCTGCAACACGGCCTCCGTAGCGGCACTGACTGGCCCAGGCGGGATGTGTGCCTATGCGGCGTCGAAACATGGCGTTCATGGGCTGACGCGGGTCGCGGCGATGGAGAACGCCGCACACGGGATTCGAGTGAACGCCTTGGCGCCGGGGTGGACCGAGACCCCAATGGTCGTAACGGCAAGCGCCCAAAATCCGTCTTTTGCGGCACAGACGACGAACGCCATTCCCGCCAAACGAGGCGCTAAGCCGAGTGAAATTGCGCAGGCCGCCGTTTGGCTCTGCTCAGACGCATCAAGCTATGTGTTCGGGCAAATGCTGGTTGTCGACGGAGGCATGACCATCGGCGGCTTCGAGTTTTGAGCGGAGACCGCTTGACTGCCCCGTCAATCCCTACTGACGCATACTCCTGTCGGAACGGCGAGCCGAGGAAACTGAGGCGTTCCACCGTTGCTATGGCACCAATCTGCCAGCAAAACGAACTGCGTCCTACTCTTCCTTCGCGGCAAGGCGATCTGGCCGATGCTCCGCGCCCGATGATCGCCGCTAACGCGGAATTTTACGATCCCGATAGTCTACCATGCCAGCATGGTAGAGGACTCCATCTCTGAACTCACCATCGGCTGTGAAGCCGGTGTCATCCCAATAATCGATGTGGTTGCCACGGACCTCGTATCGGCCCTGGTAAGCACTTTCTCGACGGCCGCGCGCTTCGTCATAGCGACCGTTCTGGAGCAGGTTGTGGCGAATTTGGCCGTCTGCGGTGATCCATAGACCGACATAAGCATGCATTCTGTCGGGTGCGGAGGTTGACGTATATGGGCTATTCATCTGAGCAAATCCTTTGCAGTCGATGATCAGCGTATTTGGTTGGCTGCAAGGCGTAGCGACGAGCTTATGGCAATTGCCGCCACTTCGTCATGCGGTCGCTTAGATCAAGCAGGCCGCCGTCGACCATGAAACTGCCGTCACCGCGGTGATGTAGCATCCGGCGTTCTGTCCGGGTTTCGTCAATCCAGATCCGTTTCGCCTCGAGGATGAACAGGTTGTGGGTATCGACAAGGCTCGCGTTGGCGACCCGGCATTCGATGTTGGCTAGGCAGTCAGCGACCAACGGGGGCTTCACCTCCTTTGCCGGGCGCGTCTTCAGCCCGAAACGCTGAAACTTGTCTACGGAATCGCCAGAGCAATTGCCGATGTCGACGACGGTCTCGGCCAGATCGATTGTTGGAATGGCGATGACGCATTCACCGGTTTCTTTCAACGCCCGCTGGCTGTAGTCCCAGGGCCCGACGACGCAGCCGATCAGCGGTGGCGCATGCTGGATCATCATGTGGAAACCCATGGTCATCACATTCGGCTTGCCCTTATAGCTCGTCGTTACCAGAACAATCGGACCCGGTTCGAGTAGGTGATAGGCCTGAGAAGCAGGTATCTCTTTCATCGTAAGCTCCTTTTCGAGGATGCCTCTCCGTGTGCGGGCGGAGAGGCAGAAAGATTTTCTGATTTCAATTACCAACCTTGTTCAACCGGCAGAACGAAAAGCTCCGCAACATTCACGTGAGCGGGGGCCTGCGCGGCAAAAACGATGGTGTCGCCGATGTCCGAGCCCTGCAGGAACGTCATCTGCTTGCCGAGATCGTCCATCTGCTGCCGATAACCGGCATCGGTGATGTGGTCGTAAAGCTCGGTGGCGACGGCGCCTGGCTGGATGCAGGTGACCCGGATGTTGTGCTTCTGGCCGACTTCCATGCGAAGGCCGTCGGACAAGGCGGCAACGGCATGCTTTGTCGCACAATAGACCGCCAGGCCCTTGAAGACCTTGCGACCAGCGATCGAGGACATGTTGAAGATATGGCCGGAATGCTGCTTGACCATCCGGGGCAGCACGGCGGCCGTGACGTTCAGCAGGCCCTTCACATTGACATCGACCATGCGGTGCCATTCGTTGGTCTTGAGTTGATCGAGGTCGGAAAGCGGCATCAACCCTGCATTGTTGACGAGAATGTCGATGGAGCCATAGGCGTGGGCCAGCTTCTTCACGCCAGCCTCGACTGCGGCAACATCAACCACATCCATCGCGATCACCAGGGCCTCACCGCCCTTCGAGGCGATTTCGCTCTTGAGAGCTTCGAGCTTGTCGGTGCGCCGTGCTGCGATACCGACCCTGGCGCCGGCCTTGGCAAGCTTCAGGGCAGTGGCGGCGCCGATGCCGCTCGATGCACCGGTGACCAGTGCGACTTTTCCAGAAATGTTCGTCATTGTTCAACTCCTTGTTGGGCCCGTGCGGGGTCGTTGGAACAAGGACGAACTTAGTTGGAGTGGTCGGCGCCTTCTCACGGCAACCTGCGCGAACTGTCGGGATTTTGCTCTATTGTGGTCGGGGAAAGTCTCAGTCACGGCGATAGGCCCGGGGCGATACCCCCGTTTCGCGGCGGAAGATCTGGGCGAAGTGACTGGGGCTGGAGTAGCCGACGGCCATTGCAACCCCGATGATGCTGGTATCGGTCTCCTGTAGCAATCTCTGCGCTCTGGCGACGCGCAGGCGGATGAACTGATGAGATGGCGAAAGTCCCGTCGCCTTCTTGAACAAGCGGCTGAAGTGGAACTTGCTCATACCAACGCCTCGCGCCACCTGGGCCAGATCAAACGGCTCCTGCAGGTGCGCCTCCATGAACGCAATTGCCCTGCGCAGTTTCGCACCTGGAAGAGCGTTTTGCCGGCGCCCTCTGTTTTCCCATGACGTGTAGTGCCGGACCAAATGAACAGCCAGACTTTGCGCCAATCCCTGGATGAAAAGTGCGCTGCCCGCCCCTTCCGCAGTCAACTCGCGGTGAATGAGCGCCAGCAGGTGAGATAGTTGCTCGTCCCGGCCGCCGGAGATGTCACGCAGGCCCAGCGTAGCTTTGCCTGAAACCTCCTCCGCCACTCGTTCAAACAATGGAACCGAGAGGTAGAGATGCATGACCTGAAACGGTTCGTCGCCGTTGGCAACCCAGCGCAGTTCATATGGCGTCGCGGAGCGCGTGAGGAAGAAATCCCCGACGGCTACCCGGTTGGCAATCCATTCGCCTCCCAGATCGCGCTCCTCGACCAGCGCTTCCCCTGACATCACCCACACGATCAGCGGTTCAGCAACCGCCGGAACCAGGAACGGCTCTTGTATCGTGAGACGAGAGAAGACCTGCACGAACATGTCTGTCCACGCTGGACCATCGCCACTGATCAGCGTGCGACCGGCAATGTACTTCTCATGGCTCTGCGGGGATGTGCGATCGGGAGGTGTATCAAGGCTTCTTGTCGTCTTCGAAGGCCATCTCACCAGTTTGTAATCCAGCTTACCACACGGTTGCAGCGCCATTTCACTGAGTCCGCAAGAGCGCTGTAGAATAAGAAATTTTGCCACTGCTGCAATTATCGCTTTTGCGCGATTTCTATCGCACTGCTGTGTCACAACCACCATCGTCATTCCACCAACCGCTAACTCCTTCATGACTTCGACAGCCTCGCCAACCAACTCCGGGTCGAGTCCATTCGTAGGTTCGTCCAAGAGCACCCTTTCCGTGGTCCTGGTCGGCGTCAGCGATAATCGAAAAGAACGCCGCACGGGCGATGTCTTTCTTTGACGCGTCCGGGTGTTCCTTCCTTGCGCCTTCAATAGGAGCCAGCGCGCGTTCCGGCTGGATCGGCTTTTTTTATAAGGGGGGAAGCGCTTCGCCGTAACGGCGTCAACCCGCCGGCCCGCAATGCCCTCAGAAACGGAGAAGCCTTGCCGACAGTTCAGTTTTCTTTCAAATCTTCGGCTTCGTCCTTGAGCCTAGTCCAGTCGGCACCATGCTTTCGCAACAATGCGCGCGCCTGTTTCGGCGTGACGTCGGCAATTTCCGTCAGGTGCTCTACCTCCAGCTCTTGCCCCTTCACCACGCGGCTCGCCTCTTTCTTTTCTTCTTTGGTAGCCATCACTGTGTGTCCTTCTCTTGCATCATCGGATGAACGAGGACCGGAAAGTGTGGTTCCGGCTGGCGCATTGGGGCCTGTCGCCTCGGTCGGGACGTCCGGTCAATACCTTGCCATCGACATCGCCGGCACGCCGATCTTCGCCATCCGGGGCCGGGACGGGACCTTGCGCGGATTTAAGAACGTCTGCCGCCACCGGGGGGCGAAACTTCTGGCCGATGGCGCGGGCAAATGTGGGCTGATCGTTTGTCCCTATCACAAATGGTCCTTTGCCGACACCGGCCGGCTGGTGCAGGCCCCATGGTATGGCAAGGATCCCGCGATCATCGCCGAAGACTGGCCGCTGGAGCCGGTGCAGTTGTCCGAATCGCGGGCTGCTCTTCGCGGCACTCGACCCGAAGGAAAGTCTTTTGGATCAACTTGGCTCTCTGCCCGCCGAACTGGCGGACGAGCCGTTGGAGACCTATGCCGCCACCGATCAGGCCACTGTCAGCTTTGCGGCGAACTGGAAGATCTACACCGACAATTTCGTCGAAGGCTACCACATCCCTGGCACGCATCCCTCGTTCTACGCTGCCATCGACTTCGAAGCTTTCCAGACCACCGCCCATCCCGGTTATGTCCGGATGACCGCACCGCCGAAAGACGGTCTGTTCTATCGCGGGAATGGCTTTGGATGTGGCCGAACTGGACGCTGTCGCTTTTCGATGGCGGCATGAACGTTAGCCGGATCAATCCGACCTCACCGCTTCACACAGACCAGCATTACCATTTCTACTTTGCCGATATCGCTGCTGAAGCATCCGAGAGCAGGGCGAAATCTGTGCAAGGCACTCTGGCCGTGGTACGCGAGGACTACGCCATCTCGCGCCGATACGCATCGCAACTATGCCGCAGGGGCCTATAGCTCCGGCCCGCTCTCGGGGCGGCATGAGCGGGGAGTGCAGTATTTCCAGGAACGGGTCGCTGCGGCACTGGGCTGTGAGCGCCCCTGGCGTCCTTGTCCGCCGCATAGTGCTCTGGCTCGGCGCCTGCACAAGAGCCCCCCGCCAGCCGAGGGTATAGGGCGGGCACGGTAAGACGAGTTACGAGCGTCGCGGCAATCGGAGCTCGCTCAATGCGGAGAGCAGATCGGCGAACGCGGCTTTGACGACCAAGTTTAGCGGGCGCTCTTACCGGCCGGACCCTTGACGGCTGGAACGGGGCCGCTAGCGGATCGACGGCTTTCGAATGAGAGCATAGAAAGCCGATCGTCCCCGCCTGTTGACGTTCATTTGGTAAGCGGTCATCGCCAAGTAAGCGACTTTAGCGATCAGCTTGGTGCGCGATCCCTCTCAGAAATATCTGAAAGCGCTGGCGAATGTCTTGCTTGCGCTGGTCTCTTGCGTCGTCGCCCTGCTGTCGCCTTCTGGGCAACAGTGCTCCAAAGGCGATATCCATCAGCATGCCCGCACACAGCACGACATCATCCATCTCGATCGCGCCACGATCACGCTCGGCCTCCAGCCATTCGATCAGGTCTTCGCGCGTCCGGAGTATCTTTTGCTGGTAAAGATAGTCCGACAGTTCAGGAAACAGAACGGACTGGTGCAAAATGAGGTTCAATAGCGCTTCCCGTTCCTGGTCGCGTCCGCGGTCCATATCAAGGCGGAACACCTTCACAAGTTTGTCAATCATCGGAAGGTCATCGTCGGGTGGGCGTGGCAGATCGAGCAGCAGATGCCGGTACTTCAACACGACCGCCCCGAACAGTTCGGTCTTGCTCGCGAAATGCTCATAGAGGGATCGTTTCGAGACGCTGGCCCTGGCCGCGACCATCTCGGTGGTCGTTCCGGCAAAGCCCTTTTCTAGAAAAACCTTATAGGCCGCGTCGATGACGAGAGCTCGACGCGCCTGTGGCGCGATCGTCAGTGGGCGCCCTCGTCTCTTATGCGTTGGAAGCTGCTCGATCCGTTCGCTCAAAAAAGCCACTCCTCATTGAACCGTCGAACGTCCGCCACAATTATGGTACTTAACAGTACCATAAATTGCACTTTTGTCCAGACGAAGGAACAGCGCCTGTCATGCATACTCTGCCCAGACTCAACGGCCGATACTGGCTCGCGCTGGTGCTGGCCAGTACGTTCGGAACCAACACCGGTGACCTTATGTCAGACGGCCTTGGCCTTGGGCATGTGGCCGGGCTTCCCTGGATTATTGGGGCTCTGGTTCTGGTATTTATAGCCGAACGTGCCAGTCCCTGGAAAACAGCGCTCTTCTTCTGGGCCGCAATTATCATAATTCGCACCGGCGCGACGAACATCGGAGACGCATTCCATGATTACAAGATCGATTTCTCGATTTCGCTTCCCGTTGTCCTAGTTTGCTACGTTGTGAGCGTGCTGCTTTATCGAACCTATTGGCTACGTTCGGGGTCTGCGTCATTAGGCGTCAACCCGATATACTGGATCACCATGGTTCTGGCGGGCGTGTTGGGGACGATCGGCGGAGACGCGGCATCTTTTAGACTCGGTCTTACGCCAGTTGGTACCGCGATCGTGTTCTTTGCCCTGGTCGCGCTTGTAACGACCCTTTGGAGGCAGGACGGCAAGCTGAGCGAGCCGATACCCTATTGGACGACCCTGGCCCTTATCCGCACCGGCGGCACCGGCGCTGGCGATGCCCTCGCCCACAAGATTGGTCTAGTCCCCAGCACGTTGCTGACGGGAGCCGTTTTCGTGGGAATACTTATCTATTTCTATGCCATCGAAACCGACAACTCGGCCCGCGTTTCCCAGGACGCCACAGCCTTACATTGTGAGGACACTCCATGACCAACGTATCGAGACGAGATTTTGTGGCAATCGGCACGACCTTGGCTGCAGCCGCCTCCGTAGCGACGCTCGGAGTCAAGGAGGCCCATGCAGAGAATGGAAACGGCTTTTCGGCTGCTGCGCCAGACGATGCGGTGAGCTCGGATGGTCATAGAGGTCCCGGCCTGCAGGACATTTATGCGCTCTGCGAAGTCACTGGTGGTGGCGAGAAGGCTTACGGAATTGCAGTTGAGTATGACGTCGATATCGATCCCGCCAGTTTAGCGACTGACACATACGGCGCGGCCGTCTTCCCGGCTGCCGAAGGATTTTTCCCGGGAATGCCGCAGGAACCCGACAAGAACGCTATGACCGGCCCCGCCAAGCCACGGGCGATCGCCACCATCTATACCAACGCCGAGCCTGCGCTGCGTCCCGACCAAAAGAGCGTTGCCGGCCGGTACGTTATCACCGAATTCGAGCATGACCCCGACCTCAGCCTTCCAACCGCAGACAGCGACAAGGTCGCGCTGACACAGGACAAGAGCGTCAGAGCGGCAAGCGGCTCGGTCTACGCCGCAACCGGAACCGTATGGACCAATGCCGGCCGGCGCGGAAACAGGGTCGTCATTCGCGGTGTGGACGCCTGGGAACAGAACCACTGGTGGTGGGACGATACGCGTTCCGCCTGGCTCGAATACAGTATCTACCTGCCAAAGTCGTTCCTCGAGAAAGGCGGCGAAAACAAAGCCTACCCTCTCCTCCTCGCGATCACCCATTCGGGAACCAGCTACGACGGTACTTGCGCTCAGACATTGGCTGAACAATGCATCGCCAGCATCTGGAGCTTGCCGGAAGAGCAAGACAAACATGAGTGCGTGATTATCACCCCGCGCTATGAGCGCACCACGATGAACGATTATTGGGAGCACACGTACGACGTTGAAAATGCGTATCGGCTGGTCGATTCGTTGCTCAGCAACACCTGGAATTATGGCAACCCGAATCTAGACGATCGGAGGGACAAGGTCCTGAAGATCGATCCCAAAAGGGTTTACTGCACGGGGTGGTCAATGGGCGCCATGACTTCCCTGTGGCTGATGGCAAAACATCCAGAAACTTTTGCAGCGGGACTCATCATCGCCGGCCAGCAGCGACCCAGCGATGTTGTCACCCTTGCCAAGCAGAAGGTCCTGATCATCACGGGCACCGACGACAATAAGGCGACACCCTGGAATGAGAAGTGCGTGCCAGTGTGGGAAAAAGCCGGAGCCAAGGTAACCCGGCCTGCCGAGCAGTTCGACCCAACGCTCATATTCCCACTAAATAACCAGAAAGCGCTGACCAATCAGATCGACGGCTACCTATCGGAAGACGGCAACATCACATTTCTGACTTTCAAAGGCGTCGACCACATGGGTTCCGCGCGGAAGTTTTTCTACATCAACGCCGCGAGGGATTGGCTCTTCAAGGAGGTGAAGGCGTAAGCTTGCTTCGCAACGCAAAGGCCGAGCCGAATGGGGAACTCATTCATGCAGATGGGTTCAATGTCCGCATTCGAACGCCCGTTCTTGGTTTCCGAACGTCTGAAATGGAGGCGCAAAGCTGGGTTGCAGCGGAAGTCCGTTGCGGGGCCGACTGACAGGCCAGCACGGGATTTTGACTCGCCAAACCATCTCCAATTGCTATCGTGCGGCCGCGCACGAGGAATGACTTTCGCCCTCGTGGGGCACGAGGGAAAACATGGCGAAACACGGACTGTCAGCACTCGATGCGGATATTCTGAGGACGACCTTTCAAAAATCGCTCTTGGAAGAAAACATCCCGGAGAGCGAGTGGCGAAAATACGCTGAGGAACTTGTCCGGGTATATACCGGCTCTCCGATCGTAGATCCCCGATTGTTGGACTGGATCGTAGGCAAATAGCACGGGGAAAGCCTCGGCGCTTACGGCCCGTCTTGGCGGGCACCGCGGCACCACCGCGCCGCGTGGCCAACAGTGGGAAGGCTGAGCGGACGTCCATCCAGACCTTGAGTTTGGGCGCTACCTTGCTCTCACTTGACGGGGTGCGGAACTTGAGCTCCGAGATCACCAACCTCAATTGCCTCGTTCAGGACAGCGACAGTGAACTGGCTGGCTTCAACGCCTGCTCCAGCATTCACAAACTCTGCCTCAATTGCTTCGCCGCCGTCTGTGAAAAGGCAGGCGGCACCGGCCGGGGAGCTGGGCAACTTCCTAGCCGAGGTGCAACGGCTGTCGGCCATAACGTTCCGGGGCGGAAGCTGATGCTGGAGCGGCTGCTTTAGCCGTCCGGCCCGGTTCCTCTCGGCGTCCAGTAGTTCCTCCTCGGTTATCAGGCCGTTCATAAACAGCTTGAGCAGATGGGACGCGATGCGCTGGGCCTGCTGCGATTCAAGGGGAGTGCCGTTCTCGTTGCATACAATGCGGCACACGCGAGAGAGCATGTCGATCTCGCACGGCTCCAAGCACTGACCGGGGTACAACATAGCCTTTCCTCCTCGAAAGCTACGAAACCCGGACAGTGCGACAGGGGTGTGAATTCCGCAATTGATTTTGACGTGATCGGGTGTGCTGTCAGGCGCGCGTGTGCACTCGGGAAATGTGGTGAGTTGACTCTTCTAATAGAGGACATCCCTCCCATTTTAGGAGCTAGCTTCTAATGCCTGCCCGTACAAAGGCTTCCCCCCACAGCCCCTCGACCGCCTTGATGCGAACGATCCGCTTTCGGCATGCCCGCTAGAAAGCCGCATCTTGCCTTCAAGGAGCAGCACCGCTCTGAGCTCAGGACGAGATTTGGTTAGTACAAAACCGATCGATATTGTTGGACATTCAGGGGTCAATTCATCGGCACGAAACATTGGGAGGACGGAGGTGACCAATTCCACCGGGAGTTCTTTGGGCGTCGCTGTCATTACCGGAGCATCCTCTGGAATCGGCAAAGCTTTTGCCGAGCGCCTGGCCAGCGACGGCTACGATGCTCGCCAACTTCATGGGCTTTGTCAAACTTGCCGCTATCGCTATCTGGCTCAGGTAGTTAAATCGTCACTACGCCCTTGGCGTAAACGTTTTGGGTGAGCGTGTTTCCCACTGCTGGCGGTGCTTCTCGTTTTTCCAATCGCTTTCATGCTGCGCAATGTAGTCGCGGGCGAAAGTTTCAAAGGTGTCGCCCGAAGTGCTTTTCGATCGGTTCGCGGTTGCCTCGCGCATTGCAAGGGGATCGATCCCGGCTTTCACTTTGTCGCGATACTCGATTGCGACCATTTCCAGTTCTTTCAGCTTGCGTTCGCTGATCGGGTCGGAATGCGGTTCGAGTCATCACGCGGCACTTGGCGTTGACGGTGTAGCGGATAACCATGACGCCGCTCCGTTCTTGGCGAGCGCGAAGCACAAGCCGTTGCCGTGCGACCAAAGGTTGGGTTTGCCTGCCTTGACGCGGTTGCGGAGTTCGCGGTTGAGAGTGTCGATTTTGGTTGCCATTGCGGAGTGGTCCTTTGGTTAGTTGGCCAGTGCCGTGCTAACCAATAGGAGTCCGACAGATCAATTGAATAGCTACGACAAAATCTAGCGATATCAACGGGTTGGCTACTAGCGACTAATCACGACTAGACCAACTTAAGGTCACACCCTCCGTGCCGGCACGATTGAGCGCAAGGCTAGGCTCTTGGGCGAAGAGTTCGGCGAGGAAATCGGCGAAGACCCGGACTTTGCTAGCGAGGAAGCGGCCCGCTGGCCGCACGGCTGTGATTGATAATGGCCTCGGCGCATAGTCCGTCAGGATTTCGCGCACTGCGCCTGATGCTATCTCTGCTCCGAACAACCAACCGGGAGCATGAGCGATTCCGATGCCGGACAGGACGGCGGCTCGTATTTGTTCCGCATCGTTGGTGCGGAAGGCGCACTTGGGATTATGCATGACGGGACCAAAGCGATCCCGGAACCCCCATACGCGGGACGAACCCTGCGGCGCGTATATGATACAGGAATGCTGTTCCAGTTCGGCCGGTATTGCCGGCTCGCCGTGAGCCTCGAGATAAGCGGGGGTCGCCACGGTTACGACCGGCGTCTGCGCGATCCTCTTGGCAATCAAACTGGAGTCGGAGAGGTCGCCGTTGTGCACGGCGAGGTCGATACCGTTTTCGATCAGATTCATCATCCGGTCAGCCACGACCAATTCCACCGACACGTCGGGATAGCGGGCGAAAAACTGCTCAAGCCGCGGCACGACGTAGATGCGACCAAAGACCGGGACAACCGTGGCGCGGACCAGCCCCGACGGTGCCACCCGACCCCGGCCCACCCGCGATTCAGCGGCTTCGAGGTCGCCCAGCAGCCGAACGCCGGATTCGTAGAAGTCGCGGCCGGCCTCGGTGAGCGTGAGGCTGCGTGAGGTGCGCTGCAGCAGCTGCGCACCTAGGTGCGCCTCGAGCGCTGCAACTTGCTTGCTGACGGCCGGCTGGCCGACGCCGAGCGAGCGGGCTACGGCCGAAAAGCTGCCACTCTCGACTACCCGAACGAAGAGCCTGATCGCCTCCATCCGATCCAAATGCACCTCCACCATTCCAATTTGGGAATTGTTCCTATTCCATTCACCGTTCTACCCCTCCTTCAAGGGATGGGCTAGCTTCTCCATATCAGGTTGAAGGCAGCCCGAGCAACTCGATGAAGGAGAATGAAAATGACCAAGATTGCTGAAAATCAGCAGGGCGACACGGAAGCTCTGATTGCGATCGTGAAGGAGATGGCGGCTTCCATGACGGGCGAACAAAGCACGCGGCACTGGGCGGACGACGCGCTGTGGTTCGACATCCCGCCGTTTGCCTCGCGCGGCATCCAGCCGGCAATGAAGATGTTCGATCGCGTCTTCAAAGGGTTTAAGTCGTGCGGCATCAATATCCTGCAAGAAGACGTCACCGTCAGCGGAGATATGGGCGTGGTCTGCACCATCCAGGAAGTCAACATCGTCCTCAAGAACGGTGACGCCAAGCACGCGCTCGTCCGCCAGACGGACTGCTTCAAGCGGCGCGGCGGCAGCTGGAAGCTGTTCCATGAGCACGCCTCGGTTCCCTCGGGTGGCGAGTGGGACGGCAAGATCGTGACGGCCTAAGCTCGCGGCGACGGGCCGGCGGCCCTCGGGCCGCACCACTCGCCCCCTCAATCTCATGACACTCGTCTCATCCTCTCTAGCGATACTGAATCAAGACTTCAAATCGCCAGCAGCTCCGAGTTCAAGGACATCCGGCAGTGCCCGGCCGGTGGCATTGCCGCGGGTAGATAGATATTCAACTCGGGGAATTCTGCTCATGCGAGTGTTCGCGCGACGAAATTGCGCACGACCGGCGATGTCTCCTGGCGCCGATGCACCAGAGCTACCGCGTCGATCGGGGCGTCAGCCGCGATCGGTCGATACGCGATCCCCGCAACCTGTAGGCGACTCATCGATGCCGGCACGATCGACACGCCGAGTTCCGCAGCCACGAGCACGACGACCGAGCCAATCACCGGCGCCACCTCGCCGATCACCGGCTCGAACCCAGCCTTGCGGGAAGCGCCAATGATGCTGTCATAGAATGTCGGACCGAACCAGCGCGGCACCAGCAGAAACGTTTCCTTGCTCAACGTTGCAAGGTCGACCTCTTGCTGCGCGGCGGCATGGTGGCTGGCGGGTAGCGCAACGAGCATTGGCTCCTCGGAAAGAACGTGGAGATGGAATGCCTCGATTCCGGCGACGTTGGGCCGCAGGAACGCGGCGTCCAGCGACCCGTCCTGTAGTCCTGTAATAGTTCAAACTATGGATGCAAATCACACCTGCCAGAATGGCTTTTGAAGTTCCGCCTCGACGGCAGCCAGGGTGAGACCGACGTCGTCGATCCGCTGAGGCCCATCTTGCGCCAGTCGCTTCAGCTCCTCGCGATAGTACATGCGCTCGCGCCAGACCGCGACCAGGCCGCGCAAGGCGATGAGTCTCGCCCAGACCGATGTCGGTCCAGTCGTCCACGTCGGCTGTTCGCTCCAGAAAGACTGGTAGAACCTTGAGGTAAGAAAAAGCTGCGCGCTCATTTGGCTCGTCCTTTGTTGGTGCTGCTAAAATCGATGACGCTACTTTGGCGGATGCGCGGACCTGCGTACTAAAGCGTGGCCGAAACTGTTCCGAAAAATTCCGAAACGTCTAATATGGCGGGATGCAACGGGTTCACCTCGCCTTTGGTCCCTTCGTGCTCGACCCTGAGAGGGGGACCCTCCTGCGGCAGGAGATACCGATCTCCATCGGGCATCGCGGCATCACGCTGCTCGCCACGCTTGCGGCCCGGCCCGGCGACATCCTGACCAAGGCCGAGCTGATGGAAGCTGCTTGGCCGGGCCTGGCGGTCGAGGAAAGCAATCTCACCGTCCAGATTGCGACGCTGAGGAAGGCGCTCGGCCCTACCGACCAAGGTGGCGACTGGATCGCCACCGTGCCTCGCGTCGGCTACCGCTTCACCGCGCCTGTCGAGCGCGTGGAAGGTTCAGTGCAGAGACCGATCGCGCCGTCCGGCAAACCCACCATCGCCGTGCTGCCCTTTGCCAATTTGAGCGGCGATCAGGACCAACAATATCTGAGCGACGGCATCACCGAAGATATCATCACCGAACTGGCGCGATACCGGTCGCTCGTGTTGATCGCGCGCAATTCATCTTTTCAGTTTCGTGGGCCAGCGCTGGACCCCGCGGAAGTCCACCGGCAACTCGGCGCGCGCTACCTCGTCGAGGGCAGCGTGCGACGGCTCGGGGACCGCATCCGGATCACGGCGCAACTGATCGACGGCGCCAGCGGCTTCCATTTGTGGGCTCAACGCTACGACAGGGCGCTTGAGGACATCTTTTCGGTTCAGGAGGAGGTGGCGGCCCTCGTGGCTTCAACCGTCCAAGGCGCTGCCGAGGCAGATGCGACTAGCCGCTCGCGGCGAACCCCGCCGGCCGATTGGGCCGCCTACGACTACTACTTGCAGGGTCGCGCGCACTACCATCAGTATGAAATGGACAAGGGCGAATCCATGTTCGCCCGGAGCGCCGAACTCGATCCGGCTTTTGCTCAAGGTCATGCCTATCTGGCGCAGTGCCTGGTTGCGCGATTCTGGTACGACCGCGATCCTCGCACGCTGCAAAGTGCCTTGCAGTCTGCGCGCACAGCGCTCCTGCTCGACCGGAATGACGGCATCTGCAACCAGAGCATGGGTCTCGTGCTTGTACATATGCGCCAGCATGGGGATGCCGGACTGCATTTCCAGCAGGCCCGCACGCTCAATCCGCACGACGTCAACATTGCCGGAGACTATGCAAGCTGGCTCAACTACGGCGGCCAGCCTCAGCAGTCCTTGGCAGTCCTCGAAAGGGCCATACTGCTCGACCCGTTGCCCCCGGTCTGGTTCTGGGAGGTGAAGGGCAGCGCGTTCTTCCTGCTCGGCCGATATGCCGAGGCCATCGACGCTTATCGGAAGGCCGGCGACCAGTTCTTCATCCATGCCTTTCTTGCGGCGGCCTACGCACATCTGGGCGAGATGGAAAACGCGCGTGTCGCAGTCGAGGCCACACTGAGCCGGCAACCGGACCTCTCGCTTGGCTACCTTGCCCACCTTCCCTTCGCAGACCCGTCATCCTTCGAGCTCTTCCTCTCCGGCTTCAGAAAGGCCGGCTTTTTGTAGGATCCAGTCGGTCCGAGAACTCATCGCTGCATGTGGGTGCATGTGAGCAGTAAGAACACGATGGCGATGATCATCGACATGACAACCTGCCATACTGTAGGAACCTGACATGCGGGGTCATTGCTGGATCAGGCCCATCGTCGTGCAACGCACTCATGTTACCTTCGGCAGACCGTCCGATTTCGAGCGAAAGTAAAGTTGCCCAACGTCCGACAAGAGGGCCCATTGCGATCCGGCACGTTGGGGGGCCGGCAAGAGAATGTCGGCTTCTGGCACCCCATAGGCCCTTAGCAGCCATTAAGGTCCGGGGTCAACGATCGGCTGAACCATGTCCGCGCCCGAATAAGCGTTTGTACTCGCGGCTGAATTGCGATGCGCGCTCATACCCACCGAAAATCCGACCGTAGGTTGATCGGCCCAGGGGCGCGTTAGGCGCCCACGCGCGAGCGGCGACCAGGGAATGGCTCCCACTCCTTCCGCAGACACAGCGGCAGCATCTCCCGCTCCTCCTCACGGTTGAACAGGTGGTAAAGGTTCAGGACCCGGCGGGCCGCAAGCGGTGAGCTATGGGGTTTGTGTTTCGGGGTGTGGCAGCAATGCGAGCGCAGGCTGCATGCCAAAGGTCGGCAGGGCTGCTGCAGGCAGGCGTAGTACCTTTCTAAGCGAGTCTTACCCAAACCATCGCAGCCGACCGGTATAACGCCAACTATTGGCTGTTGGAAGTGAGTCATTCTTAAGATTTATAAGGTATGATTTTGCCGTGAACGAAACAACAGAAACTAACTCGAATGATTCGGATGTGACGCCCTTCCGTTTCGGCAGGGGCGCGGCGGTGCTGCGCAATTTCGTAGAAAACGCAACGATCCCGACGTTCCTTTTCAATACTGACGGAGTGATAGTCTACGCCAATCGGGCCGGAAGCCATGTGCTTGGGTACACGGCCGGCGAGTGTGTCGGTATCCATTTCACGACAATTGTCCATCCCGACAACATGGCGACGGCGCGCACGCAGACCGAAGATTTGATTGCCGGAAAGATCCAGGGTTATCAGGCAGAGCGACGGTACATCCGCAAGGACGGCGAGACCATTTGGGCGCTGACTTCCGTGACCCTGATGCATGGCGACGAGGACCAGGTTCGTTACCTCTCTGTGCAGGCAGTGGATATCGACCGCAGAAAACGCGCTGAGGCAGCGCTGTCGGAAAGCGAGCGTCGCCTGCAAGTGGCGCTGGGCGCCTCGCAAATAGGGGTGTTCGAGGGCGACCTGGCAACTGGCGAGCTGTTTTGGGACGACAGGACGCAGGACATTTTTGGCATTCCGCGAAAGCGGAAATCCCTTCGCGCCGCCGACTGGGAGAATGCCCTATATCCCGAAGATGCTGCAAAGACCCTTGAAGCGATGTCACGCGCCATTGAGGAGAAGGGTACCTTCAACGCGAAATTCCGGATCGTAAGGGCCGACGGTGAAATCCGCACTCTTAGGTCCCGCGCAACTTACTTTCAGGACGACGGCGCAACGCCAAAATTCATCGGCGCAAATTGGGACATCACCGACGAAGTTGCCTTGGAAGAGAGGCTCACGACGGCAAAGGCGCTTGCCGAGGCTCGCAACGTAGAACTGGAAGCCGCTAAGGCGCGGATCGAAACCCAGGCCCTCCATGATGCGCTGACCGGGCTCCCCAACCGGCGCTATCTCGACCAAATCTTGAACCAGTACCGCAACCGGTCGCGACTTCCAGGCGATAGCTTGGCATTGCTCCACATCGATCTGGACCGCTTCAAGCAGATTAACGACACACTGGGACACGCGGCCGGCGATGCCATGCTGGTTCACGTTGCCCGGCTTTTAAATGCTAAGGTCGCAGGGCAGCATTTCGTCGCGCGCGTCGGTGGCGACGAATTCGTCATAGCCTGTTTCAATGATGCAGACGCCCAAGGCCTCGCCGATCTTGCCGATCAGATCATCGCCGAGATCCGACAGCCGGTACCATACGAGGGGCACTTTTGCCGCTTGGGCGCAAGCATAGGGATTGCCCTCGAGACGGGCGCGGACATCGACACGCCTCGCGAGTTGATAAACGCCGACATCGCGCTCTATCGGGCCAAGGGCCGCGGCCGCAACCGCCATGAATTCTTTTCAAAGGCGCTGCAAAGTGAAATTGAAACGACCAAGCATATGGCCGATGAAATTCTCAGCGGCATCGAGCGGGGTGAATTCCACCCCTATTATCAGCCGCTCCTCAACGCAACATCCCTCGACATCATCGGGGTGGAAGCGCTTGTGCGCTGGCAGCACCCCAAAGAGGGCATCCTCAGTCCGATCCGCTTCCTGCGGATCGCCGAGGATCTCAATGTCTTGGCTGCGATCGATCGCAGCATCCTGCAGCAAGCGTTGCTCGACCTCGACCAATGGCAGTCGCAAGGCATTGCAGTGCCCTCGGTTTCGGTCAATGTCTCGTTCCGACGCCTTAGCGATGACCGCCTAATTCCTAGCCTTCGCGAACTCAATATCAGGCCGGGCGCGATTTCTTTCGAGCTGCTCGAGTCAATTTTCCTCGACGACTTAGACGATGGGGTCGCATGGAATATCGATGCAATCAGGGAGATGGGTATAGGCATCGACATAGACGATTTTGGCACCGGCCATACATCCATCGTCAGCCTGCTGAAGCTCAAGCCGCGCCACCTCAAGATCGATCGCCAGCTCATCGAACCCATCGTACACAGGCCCGAACAGCGACGTGTGGTTGCGTCCATCATCGACATAGGACGGTCTCTTGGGATCAAAGTCGTCGCCGAGGGCGTCGAGACGATCGAGCAAGCCCGGATTCTGCGAGAATTGGGCTGCGACATTCTGCAGGGGTTCGCTTTCGCCCGGCCGATGCCTGCCGATCAACTGGTGGGCTGGATTGCAGGGGAAAAATGGCGAAAAGCCTCGTAGCCCGGTCCGTAGGTGCCGGGTGGGTGGGACTGCAAGTCGCGCAGGGTCGGCTGGATGTTAGCCCTCGTGGCGCAACCACGACCTTCAGCGTGGTGGCCGGCGATGTCTGCTTACAAGGGGCGAAGCTTATCTCAACGGCCGACCTGGAGGCGCTTTGCGGTGGTTGGCTGCTCACGAATGCAGGTCTACCGAATCCTCAATGGACATAAGCCAGCAGGGATTGGGCCGCAGGCCATCTGATCGCGAAATCCCTACGATTGCGTCGCTATGGGACAAGCAGCGGCGAGTCCTCATCGCTCATAAGTGCACGGTGAGCTGCGGCTAATTCTTGACGCAATCATTCCGAACCCGCCTCATCCTGTTCGACGGGAAGTCCGCAGCTGCGGGTGCGCTCGATCACTCGGTCTTGGACCGAAGCGGCTTCGTAGTGTCGAATGGGTTGATGAGTGGTCGCCTAATGAAGGACGTTGTTTCTTCCCGTTAGGATCAAGGGCATGGTGCTCTCTTCCCACGTCGGATTGCCGTGCTATCCATCCCCAAATCCCGCTTAGGGCATGTTCGCGTCGAACTCAACGATAATTCCGGCGTCGCTAGCGCTTCTGGCTATGTGATCGGCCAGTTCCCAATCCGTTAACTCGCAAAGCGGGAGCACCTCTCTCACGGCATGGAGGACCTCCGATATGGAAACGCTCGGATGGTCGACATTATCAATAAGGTAGCGGACGATTGCTTGGCGAGCGGCCGATGTAGGCGTGACGCCAAGCGGAGACATTTGAAGCCTATGGATGCAGCCGCTGTTCGGAACCATCGACCGTTATGGTGTCAAACGCGACGGGCACATTATGAATGATGCATGCCGCTGCCAATATTTCCTCCAAGTCGTGGTCGGTGGCCTTGCAGGCTGGCATCAGTGTTCGGATGGCGCGGATGGCCTGTGCGATGGAAAGAAACCGGGCTCTGCCTCTGGAAAGGACATAGGCCTCGGCGGCTCTGTCAATCGTAATGGTGTGGAAAGCCTTGGTCATCGAGAATTCCTCTCTGGACCCAAACCGAGGCCATCTACTGCCAATAGTTCGCGATCTTCAAGGCTCTGTCTGTTTCCGACCATTCAGCGGGACGCCACGCCGAAGTGACGTTGCTCCTCGTCGCCATATGCGCCATTTGTGAGTTTTATCATTCCAACGCGGTCGATAATGGTGATCTCGCCGCGCTTAGCATGAACCATCCCCCGATATTCGAGCATTTGGAGGGCGGTGGTAACGCCCGGGCGCCGAGCGCCGAGGATGGTCGCCAGAAATTCGTGCGTCAGGTAAATGATATCTCCTTCAGCGCGATCGTTGACCATCAGCAACCAGCGGGCGAGCCGTTCCTCGATTTTGGAATGGCCATTGACCAACGCCGTTCGCGACGACTGGATCAGGAATGCGTGGGCGTAGCGTAGCAGCGACGGGCGAAGGGTCTGGCTCTCGGCAATCGCGATGCGCAGATGTTCAACCGGCAGGCACCAGCCGTTGCTGGCGACGGATATAGGTTTCATTGGGAGATCGGTCCTGGCCGAGAACGACCGCTATCCCCGTCATGCCGTCGCGGCCGATGATGCCGACTTCGCTTTGCCGCCCTCCGGTCATGGCGGCGACAACCGACGCGATGCCCGTCTCGGGAAAATAGACATGCTCGATCGGCTGATAGGCGATCTCCAGCCCGGCCTTGATGGCCAGTTCGACGTGATGCATCGATGGCCGCAAAAGCGCGAAATCCTCGGGCGTGAGGGTATTCAAGACATGGTTGCGAAAGCTGGATTGAGGCATGGCTCTTCTCCCTATCGGGCAAGAGCACGTACCCTCTCACTGTCGGCAGCATCCGGGCAAATCGGCGACCGATGTCTGAGGCTACGCCCCATTGGCGCGCTTAGCAAACGGCCGCCCATAAAATTGCCAACGGCTCGTTGAGCATGGATTAACCACGACACACAGGCTCACGGATCGTGAATGAACAAGCTTGGAAGGCGGCGGTTAAGCTCGTGCATCCAAAGAGGGACCACGTTTTGTTCGCGACCGCCTTCGCTTTGCTGATCTCGTTCTCGATCAGCGTTGCCCTCGTTTCGTGGGCCGCGCCGACCACCGCGCAAGCTATTTCGCTCGACGTGCAGAAGTCCATAGACGGGTGGCAATTGCGTCAAACAGTGTCCGATGCGCTGCACAGAGAGCCCAAGTGATCGCTATGACAGCTGGATGGGGATGACCGTCCTGGCCATGCTGGAAAACCGGCCCTGGTGTCAGCCGAGACGAGCTCCCCTCAGTTCCAGTGCTTTGATTGGGCAATCGACAGATGTCCAACTCCAAAGCGCGGGGAATGTTCCTGCGGTTGTACAGACTGCCGTGGCGACCCAGCAGGGCCAGCAAAGCTATCCACTAGACGGCAACGGCTGCACAGCCCGTGAGAGATCTGAGACCCAACAGAGGCACTTCGGGCCAATTGCTATTCCTGTACGAATCGCCTCTATTTATTCAAGGATCAATCGCAACACAGTTTGCTGAATCCATGGTCCCTATTCTTGATGGCGACCGGCGTGTACCCCGCCCCCCAACCCGGCGTCGGTCGCCTACTCTCCGGGCAGCTCCAACTTTTTGGCTAAATTTCGAACTCGCTGCTCCTGGTCACGAGCAGAAGTTACGGAGTGGCCATTAACGCAGGTTAATGCGCCAAGTTGGTGACGGATTAGAGTTTGTAGCTGGTGCTTCCGATCCGCTCTTCGGCAGCCTCGTCGGACACGCGGAGAGAAGCATATGAGACGCAAGCGCCCCGTGATCTCAGCCTTTGATTTCGACGTCATAAAAAACGCTCTGAAAGCCATAATCGCACAGGGCGACATCCCCGAATGCGAATGGGACAAGCAAGCTCGCAACCTCGCGAAAACCTTTTCCGGCACCAAGGCAGACGAGACAATGATCAGAGTTCTGCTTGAGACCTGTCGGACCTGCGCGACCAACGCGTCCGAAGAGGAGCGTCTTGCCACGCTCGCTCGTGGTGCTCACGTCGAAGGCAGGCAGCGCAATATTCAGCGTTTACGCGAACTGGTTGCCCGCAGCCGTCATCCTTTGTGCAAAGGAGAAGCCGAGCGCACGGGTTCAGATGGCCCGAAACGCGAAATTCTTCCCGATTAGATCATCGGGTGTGTGGAACGCCTAGAGATCGATTCGACGGCGGCATTGCGGGTTGATATCTGCAGTCCGCGACGATGCCCAAATTCCCGACCTTACAACATCGAGAACGCGAACAACGAAGCGACGAACAAACGGCAGTTATCAGAAAGTTGCGATCAGCGGGGTTGTGGCCGTTATGAGGCGCAATCCCTCTGGGCTGCTTCTGACGGAACGGGGCCGACAGCGGATCGGCAGCTTTGAGCCTCGAAATCCAAAAGAACGGACGTACAACTCGAAGCGACTAAGGTCTCGGATTGGCCCTCAGCCGACATTCGGAATCGACGCGCGGGACCAGACGTCAAGCCGTTTGGTCGGACACACCCTCCGTGCCGGCACGATTGAGCGCAAGGCTAGGCTCCTGGGCGAAGAGTTCGGCGAGGAAATCGGCGAAGACCCGGACTTTGCTAGCGAGGAAGCGGCCCGCTGGCCGCACGGCTGTGATTGCTAATGGCCTCGGCGCATAGTCCGTCAGGATTTCGCGCACTGCGCCTGATGCTATCTCTGCTCCGAACAACCAACCGGGAGCATGAGCGATTCCGATGCCGGACAGGACGGCGGCTCGTATTTGTTCCGCATCGTTGGTGCGGAAGGCGCACTTGGGATTATGCATGACGGGACCAAAGCGATCCCGGAACCCCCATAGGCGGGGCGAACCCTGCGGCGCGTATATGATACAGGAATGCTGTTCCAGTTCGGCCGGTATTGCCGGCTCGCCGTGAGCCTCGAGATAAGCGGGGGTCGCCACGGTTACGACCGGCGTCTGCGCGATCCTCTTGGCAATCAAAGGCTGCGTGAGGGGCGCTGCAGCAGCTGCGCACCTAGGTGCGCCTCGAGCGCTGCAACTTGCTTGCTGACGGCCGGCTGGCCGACGCCGAGCGAGCGGGCTACGGCCGAAAAGCTGCCACTCTCGACTACCCGAACGAAGAGCCTGATCGCCTCCATCCGATCCAAATGCACCTCCACCATTCCAATTTGGGAATTGTTCCTATTCCATTCGCCATTCTACCCCTCCTTCAAGGGATGGGCTAGCCTCTCCCATCGGGTTGAAGGCAGCCCGAGCAACTTGATGAAGGAGAATGGAAATGACCAAGATTGCTGAAAATCAGCAGGGCGACACGGAAGCGCTGACTGCAATCGTGAAGGAGATGGCGGCTTCCATGACGGGCGAACAAAGCACGCGGCACTGGGCGGACGACGCGCTGTGGTTCGACATCCCGCCGTTTGCCTCGCGCGGCATCCAGCCGGCAATGAAGATGTTCGATCGCGTCTTCAAAGGGTTTAAGTCGTGCGGCATCAATATCCTGCAAGAAGACGTCACCGTCAGCGGAGATATGGGCGTGGTCTGCACCATCCAGGAAGTCAACATCGTCCTCAAGAACGGTGACGCCAAGCACGCGCTCGTCCGCCAGACGGACTGCTTCAAGCGGCGCGGCGGCAGCTGGAAGCTGTTCCATGAGCACGCCTCGTTTCCCTCGGGTGGCGAGTGGGACGGCAAGATCGTGACGGCCTACTCGCGGCGACGTGCCGGCGGCCCTCGGGCCGCACCACTCGCCCCCCTCAACCCCATATCATGAACGCTCGCCTCATCCTCTCTAGCGATACTGAATCAAGGCTTCAAATCGCCAGCAGCTCCGAGTTCAAGGATATCCGGCAGTGCCCGGCCGGTGGCATCGCCGGCGAGTAGATAGATATTCAAGTCGGGGAATTCTGCTCATGCGAGTGTTCGCGCGACGAAATTGCGCACGACCGGCGATGTCTCCTGGCGCCGATGCACCAGAGCTACCGCGTCGATCGGGGCGTCAGCCGCGATCGGTCGATACGCGATCCCCGCAACCTGTAGCCGACTCATCGATGCCGGCACGATCGACACGCCGAGTTCCGCAGCCACGAGCACGACGACCGAGCCAATCACCGGCGCCACCTCGCCGATCACCGGCTCGAACCCAGCCTTGCGGCAAGCGCCAATGATGCTGTCATAGAATGCCGGACCGAACCAGCGCGGCACCAGCAGAAACGTTTCCTTGCTCAACGTTGCAAGGTCGACCTCTTGCTGCGCGGCGGCATGGTGGCTGGCGGGTAGCGCAACGAGCATTGGCTCCTCGGAAAGAACGTGGAGATGGAATGCCTCGATTCCGGCGACGTTGGGCCGCAGGAACGCGGCGTCGAGCGACCCGTCCTGTAGTCCTGCCACCAGCCCGTTTGTGTTGGCCTCCTGCAACGTGACTTCGACGTCGGGATGCGCGCGGCGGAATGCCCGGATCGCTGTCGGCACGACCGCGTTGAACGCCGCGGATGGGATGAAGCCGACGCGAATCGAGCCGGTCTCGCCCCGAGATGCCCGTCGCGCCGCCTTTGCTGCTCGCTCAGCGAGCGTCGGCATCTCCTTCACGCCCTCCAGGAAAGCCTGACCCGCCGGCGTGAGCTCCGCGCCATGGGCGACGCGGTGGAACAGCTGAGTTCCGATCTCGACCTCAAGATCCTTGATCTGCTGGCTGAGAGGTGGCTGCCCGATGCCGACCCTTGCGGCGGCACGCGTGAAGTGACGCTCCTCGGCGACCGCCAGAAAATAGCGGATATGACGCAATTCCATTGTCATCTCCAAAAGCTATCGCACTTGCCGGTTTGATATATTGGAACAATGGCAAAGTTGGGCCCATCTTTTGAGCGACGAAAGGAACCGTCGTTGGCACGCTAGGCACCTAGCCGCGCGAGAAGCGAATCTGCCCGGCGGCTCCACTCATCTGAGCGAGAGCCATGGTTTCCGCAAAACGGCAGAAGGACGAGGGGCTGGTGGCGATCCGTGATCGCCAAGCCGCCATGGCCCTCATCGATCGACGAATTGAAGCCGTGATCGATCGCAAGGCGCTGGGCCGGGCCGGCCTGGTCCTGGCACCGCTGGTGCTCGCCACAGCCTTATCGGGTGAGACGGTCTGGCCGCAGGCCGCGCTCGTGACGATCTCCGCCTTTATCGCCGCCGAGCGGTCGGGTCTGGCGCCACTCGGCGTTGTCCTTCATGGACTCGCCATTGCGACCGGCTTCATGGTGCTGCTCACATCGGTTCATCAACCAGCGCTGTTCGTCTTCCTTGCTGTGGCAATGGCGGCTGCCTCGATACTCCTGACTGCGCGGGGCGCCGAGTTGCGCTCGCTGGGAAATTTCACGTTCATTCCTGCGCTCTATCTGGCTTGCGAAATCGCTGAGCAGGCATCCCCGGAGGCACTCGTCTTTCGCGGATTGCATTTCCTGCCCTTTATTGGCTTGGCGATCGTTCCGGTGCTGCTGGTGTCGATTCTTGACCATCTTGAATGCCGCCGTGATCACATCACGCTGCTCCGCCATTTTTCGCAGGTGGTGGGTCAGACGGCGCCGAGGACCTTGGTTCCTTATCGTGAGGCCTTTATCGCTGTGGCGTTTGCCGTGGCTCTCGCGGCAGCTCTCGTGGAACGGTACCACATCGGGCATGGCCAATGGGTGATCTGGTCGGCTGCCAGCGTCGTCACCGGCGACGCAGCAAGCGCTCGGGCGAAGTTGCGTGACCGGGTGCTCGGCGCGGTCGTTGGGGTGCCGGCGGGGAACGCACTTGGGTTGCTGCTGCCGCATAACCGCATCGTTCTTGAACTCACCGCGCTTCTGGCGGTGCTGACCTTGGTCGGCTTTCGCCGATACAATGTTGGCTTCGGCGCCCGCAGCGCCTGCGCTGCGATGGCATTCATCGTCATCAATCAATCCATCTTCGCAGCGGGAGAGCGGGCGGCCAACGTCATCCTTGGGGGTGTCGTCGGCATCGTTTTTGTCCTCGGCGTGCACGTTGTTTTCCAACGCTTGCTCCGATGCAGCGCGATACGGCGGATGGGTTCCATTGCGGCGGACGGAGCCGAGTGCGTCGTTCGGCTCCCAACGAGCCACTGGGCTACAACAGCAGAAGACTGATCAGGAGGCAGCCATGGCAATCCAAACTGCGGTGATGTCTGCTGGCGGAAGCGAGGGGGGTACGGAATCTCGAAGCGACGCACCGGCAGGCGTTTCGCTCGCAATACCGAGCATGCCGAATCTATCAGGGCACGGTGTTCTCAGGCGAGAAACGTCGCCCTGAGTTGAACAAGGAGTGAAGCTCATGTCCGTTACCGCGGAATACGTCAGCAACATATTCAAGGGTCTGGAAGAGGGAGATGGCGCTTCCTTTTTCAGTCATGTCGACGACAACGTCGATTGGATCGTCCAAGGTACACATCCATTGGCCGGCCACTATCATTCCAAGGCGGCTTTCATCGAAGGAACCTTCACGAAGCTGAGCAAAGTCCTGCCGAAAGGGGCGCAACTTCATGTCGAAAACCTCTTGGTCAACGGCGACGCCGCAGTGGTGGAACTTCGGTCACTGGCGACCGCAAAGAACGGCCTTCGATTCGACAATCGTTATTGCTGGATTGTCTATTTCCAGAATGACGTGATTGCGCGCGTGCGCGCCTACTTGGACTCGGCGATGGTTGCCCGGCTGTTCGAGGAAAATCCGATCGGATGATCGGGTGTCGGCGCGGTCTTGCCGCAGGGCCTCGACGCGCCCCTCGGCATTCCAGCCGAACCAAGTCCGTTTCAACAAGAAGAGGAGCGACGATGACAAAAGTCTGGCTCACTACCGGCAGTTCCAGGGGTCTCGGCCGCGCGCTAGCCGAAGCCGTATTGGCGGCAGGTCACAAGTTGCTTGCTACGGCCCGCAACCCGGCGCAACTCACCGATCTTAGCGCGAAATATGGCGACCAGGTGCGCACCTTCTCCCTTGACGTGACCGATCCCCGCGCGGCCTGCGAAAGTGTCGCGGCGGCTGTCGACACCTTCGGCAGGTTGGACGTCCTGGTGAACAATGCCGGTTACGGAAATATCGGAGCCATCGAGGATACCAGCCTCGACGAGATCCGGGCGCAGATAGAGACGAACCTTTTCGGCGTCATCAACATGACAAAGGCCGCAATCCCGTTCATGCGCGAGCAGCGGTCAGGCCGCATTATTCAATTTTCATCGGTTGGTGGCCGCGTCGGCGCCATGGGCCGAGCCGCCTATTCTGCCGCCAAATGGGGCGTTGAAGGCTTCTCCGAGGTACTCGCCAAAGAAACAGCGCCGCTTGGCATCAAGGTCACAATAATCGAGCCGGGCGGATTTCGCACGGACTTTGCCGGTGCGTCAACCAAGCTCGACGCCGGCCGGCCGGAATATGATTCCACGGTCGGAGCCGCTGCGCGGTTCCAGCGCGGCTTTGACGGCAGGCAGCCCGGCGATCCCGCGAAGGCCGCAAGCGTGGTTCTTCAAGTGGCGGGAATGGATGAGCCGCCGCTGCGGCTGCTGCTCGGCAGCGATGCGGCTGCTGCCGTCGAACAGAATGATCTCGCCAAACGCGAAGCGGATCGGAAATGGCGGCATCTGACGGTCTCGACCGACTTTGAGATCGAGAGCTGATGCAATGAACCCAAGCATCGAACACGACCGACCCACAAGAGCGGAACTCTCCCCCGCCCATAGGTCGGGCAGTTATGATTTTTACAAAAACCTACGGCAGAAGGAAGATTATCGTGAAGATGAACAGACGCACTTTCTCGGCCGGCCTTGCTGTTGGCGCTGTGGCCTCACTGATCTCCACTCGCGGGATGGCCGCAAACCCCGCTCCGCCGAAGGCTCGCAATGTCGTCCTTGTGCACGGCCTGTTTGCCGATGGGTCATGCTGGTCCCAGGTGATTGCACGATTGCAGGCGGCAGGACTGAACGCCACGTCGGTGCAAAACCCCTTGACTACGCTGCCCGAGGCGGTTGCCTCGGCCGAGCGTGTGCTGGCACGGCAAGATGGCCCGACGGTTCTGGTTGGTCATTCCTTCTCCGGGATGATCGTCACCGAGGCAGGTATGCATCCGAACGTGTCGGCGCTGGTCTATGTGGCGGCGCGGGCGCCGGATGCGAACGAGGACTACACGGCGTTGGCCAAGACATTTCCGACGCCGCCCGCATCCGCAGGGATCGTCTTCGATGGTGATGAAGGACGCCTCAGCGAGGCTGCGTTTCTGCGCGATTTCGCCGGTGATCTGCCGGAAGCGAAGGCCAAGCTTCTTTATGCGGTCCAGGAGCCGTTCCAAAAGATTCTGCTCACGGGCAAGACCACGCATGCGGCCTGGCGGTCGAAACCGAGTTTCTATGCCGTTTCAACCGAAGACCGGACGATCAATCCCGACCTAGAGCGCTTTATGGCCAAGCGCATGGGGGCCAAGACCATCGAAGTGAAGTCAAGTCATCTGTCGTTGATCTCTCATCCACACGAGATCACCCAACTGATCCTGGAAGCCGCAGGACAGGGCAGCTAGTCTAAACGACCACGCTCAAGGACTGATGACCGAAATCGCGTGTCGCTGCGAATGGCTGCTTCAAGGAAGTTGGAAGACTGGCTTCTAAGACCGATAGGCGGAGAGCTGACCAGGCAAACTTTGCCTGAAGCGGGGCCGTTTGCAGACAGTCCGCTTATCGGCGATCGGAGATCGAAAGGCTGCCACTGAAGCGCGAGGGAGTTGTAGCCTCGACCTCTCCCTTACCAAGGGAGTGCTCTACCACTGAGCTACCGCAGCAACGGGCGTCTGAGAGCCGAGACGCCTTGAATTGCAAGGCGTTGCGCCCCCAATCTGCGCATTCCTGTAAGGCGTGCACTTGTAACCATTGAGGCACCAAGCAAGCACGGAACACCCCGCCAGACGGCACCGTTTGGCCGAGAGCTACACCAGAGTTGTAATAAATGCGGTGCCACATTGGATGCGAATTGACATGGAGCCCCTACAGAGGCTTCTCGCACCCCGGCCTTCGCTCACGACCCGCAAAGGCCCTCGCGCGAGTCCTTGCCCCTCCACGCCCTGAGCTGACGCGGTTCTGAGGGTGAGCTACCGCCGATTCCTGACCCTACAAGCGCTTCGCTAGCGCCTAGTCTGACTGTCTCGGCTGAGTGCCCTCGATGGCTCGATCGTCATCCCCTGAACCTCTCCGTGTACCAGGTGATTTTGCCATCCACCTTCACCGGCTTGTGGATCATCAGACGCTTCGGAAGATGCTCCGGATGGACTTCAAGGAGCGTGATCTTGATCGATGGCTTGCACCGGTTGCAGTCGAATTTCAGCTTCAAAGGATCAACGCCGCCGCCATAGACCATCATGAGATCGGCCGATCTGCAGTAGCGGACGTTGCCGCAACTGCATTCCACCTTCACAAGCATATTGTGCCGGGTCGCCTTCCCCAGCGTGTCAATCGGATCATGCCCCATGAGAACAAAAAAGGAACAAATTCCTCTTTCGTCAAGAGCGCATTCGAACTAATGGCAACGCACGTCCGGCCGGAACAATCCTCGCTTCTCGAGGTTCGTTTATTTTAGCGAACTCAGGAGGCACCTATGTCGTCAGAATCGCGCGAATGGATGATCCAGTGGCTGAGGGACGCCCACGCCATGGAGGAACAGGCCGAGACGATGCTCTCAGGACAATTGAGCCGTATCGAGAATTACCCGGAGCTCAGTGAGCGCATCCGCCTACATCTCGAAGAAACAAGGCAACAGGCTACCCGGCTAAAGACCTGTCTTGACGGGGTCAGCGAAGGATCGTCCACCATGAAGGTCGCAAGCGGTAAGCTCACGGCGCTCGCACAATCCATAAGTGGGGTATTTGCCGGCGATGAGGTGATGAAGGGCTCTCTGGCCAGCTACACATTCGAGCACATGGAAATCGCATCCTATACAATCCTTATCGCGGCCGCCAACGTCGAGGGCGAAACTCAAATCGTGCAAGCGTGCGAGCAGAATCTGCGCGAAGAAGAAGCAATGGCGGAGTGGCTGAAGAGCCATCTTGGCCAGACGACGCAGACCTTCCTGTCGCGTGCCGCCGCTGACAGTGACGCCGCAAAACGGTGATTTACTAGGCCAGTCAAGGCGGGCTGTTGTGTGGTGCTCTGTCTCGCTGGCTACGGCGAGTTCCCAACCTCAGGCCGATCAGACTTCGAACAAGTCGCTCGGCCCCCGCCCGATCTCGTCAATGATGTCGGGCGTGTTGTTGCGCGGCGAACCGACCTTGCTGTCGATCGGCCACATCTTCATCAGATCGGACGGAAAGGGCTTCATCAGGTCGCGAGGGTCCTGCTCCGGCCCAAGCCAGCGCATGTAGTCGGTCGGCGCCAAGATCACCGGCATGCGGTCGTGAATGGTCGCCATCAGATCGTTGGGCTCGCAGGTGGCGATGGCAAAGGTCCGCACGAGTTCGCCGGTCACCTTGTCGGTATACTCTTCCCAGATCCCGGCCATGGCGAAAGGCTCGTCAGATTTCATCGCGATGGCGTAGGGCTGTTTTTTCTTTCCCGACGCGTCGAGCTTCTGCCATTCGAAATAGCCGTCGACGGGCACCAGGCAGCGGCGCGAATTGTAGGCCTTCCGGAACAAGCCATTACTGGCGATCGTCTCGCAGCGGGCGTTGACCGGTGGCGGGCGGCCGCCACCGTCCCGAGCCCAACCGGGGGCCAGCCCCTAGCGCGCCGAGCCAAAGCCGGCCATGCTGGTCGACAGCTCTTCACGGATGATGATCGGGTAGGTCAGGCTTGGCGCGCCGTTCCACAGCGGGAAGCTGTTGCCAAGGCGTTCAACCTCGCCAGGCTGGGCGAATTCAAACCGACGAACCATGTCGGGGATTGTGGTCTTCACGAAAACGCGTCCGCACATGCATCAGAGATAGGCACCCGAAAAGCAAGAGTCTACTTCGGGGCGGCTACTCAATCGCCCAACGGAGGGCGCCGGTCATTCTGTCGCAGCCAGAGGTTCAGGAATATCCAGCATGATCGTCACCTCAATGGAACGGTTTCCAGCCTTGCGGGTTTGAGTCTCATGCAACAGATCAACGACACCAAAAAGCTGGTTAAGCAGTTCGACGAGAGGGAACGGCAAAGCCTCATCCGCATCAAAGAAACTCAGGAACTCATCGAGCAGAACCGCCGGCTGACAAAGAGGTCTCGCGAAATCCTTGCGCACGCGTCCTCCGCGCTTGGCAGCACTTAGGACCCCATACCCTGTCGGCGTGGTGTCGGGCGTGTAGATGACGCCGATCAGACTGAAGCGTCCAGGTGGTACCTATCAAAGTACGATGTCCCTATCTTTCCCGAAAGTCCTTGAGCGAGGCGTGACGTAGCTTCTCCTCGCCCTTCAGGAACCGCACACGGCCGACCAGACCAGGCTTTAGCCATTCTGCCTTGCCTTGGCCAAGCCTATCGGAACGGGTCCGCCGACCTTCCCCTGCACGCGGTCCCATAGCGCTTGCCGTTTGTGAGCCTTGAACGTGACGAAGGCGCCACCGGCATAGCGGCCCTTGTCCGCCATCAGGACCATCGCGGGTTTCCCCGCCTCACGCTGGACGCCAATGATGTCCATTTCCTTTTCGGCATAGCACTTGATCTTGCGCCAGTTCATCGTCGGCCCGCTGCGATAAGTGCTGTCCTTTCGCTTTGAAACCATACCCTCCAGGCCGGCTTGGTCGACAAGGTGATAGACGGCATCGCCGGTTCCCGGCATTGCTTCGCTGAACTGGATGCGGCCGCCAGTGGGGATCAATCCCTGTAGAATATCGCGCCGCTCTTCCACCGGCATCTCGCGCAAATCGTGGCCGTTGAGGTGCAGGAGGTCGAACGCCACCAGATACAGATCGCGAGACGGGTTGCGGCTGGTAACGGCTGATTGCAGTGCGTGGAAGTCCGACAGGCCGGCTTCGCTGATGCTGATCGCCTCGCCGTCGATGATGAAGTCTTTCGCTTCGATCGCCTCTGCTTCGCCGGCGAGCTGGATGTAGCGCCCGGTCCAGTCATAGCCGTTTTTGGTGATCAACCGAATCCCGTCGTCATCCTTGATGATCTGGGTCCTGTACCCATCGAACTTGATCTCGTGGATCCACTCATCGCCTTGGGGCGGGGTGTCGACCAGCTCGGGCTCCATCGGCTTAATGAACTTCAGACGCATCAACTCACTCGCGACACTGTCCATTCAATAAGCTTTAGCTAAAATAGTTCCGGAACATTTAGCATGGCCGGATGTTGCAGCCCGCATGACAAAGCTATCCGACCTTGGCCCTCCGATTCCCGGCAAACTGCACGGAGGGCAGCGCATCGACGAGCATCTTCACTTCTACAACTGCCCGCACTGCGGTCAGCGCGTTGACCAACGCGATTTGCGCCAAGTCTTCTGGCATGAGCGGCCTGGTCATGAACCGCTGGAGCCCGAGCCTGAGGCGAAGGTGATCGAATTTCCAAAGCGGGAATGACAAATCCCTACCTGCGCGGGGCCAGCCGCAAGGAACAGGTGGCGGTACTACGCCGAACGGTCAGGTTTCCGCACATGTTTATGCGAGGATACGCCAATGTTTGGACTCTGGGAGTTCCATAAGATTGCGGCCACACGAGGTGACGGCTTACGTCCAGAGTTCCTCAGACTGTTTCCGGGACAGCCCGTGAGTGAACGGCTGACATGCATCCAAGGTGGGATAGCCGAAACTAAGCGGCCGTCGCCTGCTGCCGATGCGAACCGCGAGCGGGCTTCTCGGCTTCTTGCGCCCAAGCATTAAACAGCCCGCCCGGCGTGAACCGAGACGGGGTTATGAGAGCGGACTGTGAATGTCTCGGCGTACCACATTGACGGCGCGGCGCTCGTCCTACCTTAACTGCCCTGCAATAGCTACGTGCTAGCGGTTCTTAATGGACTCCTATCTGAAAGCACATTTATCGCCAGTGGCTCTGCTAAGCTACGCAATTGCGATCGGCTCGCTACTACTGCGTCTTGTATACTCGAAAAGGGTTTTGGTAGGGCTGTTCATCCTGAGCATATTGCTCGCGACATGGGGCACACGGATTTGCTTCCAAGGCTGGCATCGGGCGACCTCAGTCGGCCAAAAACGCGGCGTCGTGATACTGCTCTTCGTGTTTCGGGCCTTAGCGCAGCGGGCGGATACATGTCGCTAAGGGACATTCTCAGATGAGACCAGCGGGCCTGTCCTTGGGACAGCTTTCCTGTCATCGCCGCTCGATGGTCGTCTTTGAGAAGCCGCCTGCAACCTTGCAGCGGCAGGAGAATGCTGTCCAGGATCGGTTCGGGATGCTCGCGCTTTTTGGGACGCGCTGCCAGCACCACGGGGGCTGCCACCTTTTCCCGCCGCTCCATTCACGGCAGCGGCGGGCGCCCCTATGGAGCAAGGGGACTCGCCCGGGCGGGGACCCAGGCTCAGGCTAGGCCGCGCGCAGTGGACGGCCTGCTCCCGAACCTCTATGATCGGCACATGTTCCAGCCACCCAAAAAGGCCGTCAGGCCTGCCAGCGGCAAGTTGGAATCAACCAAGGTCAAGGCGACACTCTTTGGCGATCTCCGTTTTGAGAGAGGGCCGCCGCCATTCCCTTTGTCCGACATTTCGAACACCCCAACACAGGCGCCAGCAAATCACCACGATGCGTTGATGCTCCACGGCTAATGCCCGCCCGGCTGCGAAATCTTAACGGATCGTTGACCGCGCTGTCCTATTCTGAGACAGCGCGGTCAAGAGATCCCATCCGGACTGCGCAGGCGGCTTCGGCATAGCCCCGCCCGCTTTTGTCGGGGCCGCCACCACACTCTGGAATAATACCAGCAATGGTTGAATCAACCGTTACTGCAGTTGTTAAAAAGCTAACGGCTCAGGCTGGCGCGTGAGAACAAACCGGGGATTCACATTTGCCCGGTTCCGATCCAGATTCTCGGCATGGAACACGCGTTTGATGACATTGCTGCTGCCCTGAGAGCCCCGCCAGCGCGTTTGCGGGACCGCTACGGCGCCTTTGTCCAGCGCATGGCCGAAAGCCTCACCACCGGCCTTGCGATCGGCATAGGCTTCGCGATCGTCCACGCCTTCGCAGGCTGTCGCCGGGATCTCTCCAATATTAGCTGATGCTTGACTAAGCCGTCGGCCGCACCAGAATCATCATATGGCGGGGGAATTTAGCATCGGCGACGAGGTGTCGATCTCGGCAACCATCGTCAGGATCATTGACGGCCGGGCAAGCATTGCGATCCCGAGCTACAACCACGCGCATTCGATTCCGGCACCGTGACGCTCTCGCCGGACGTTGTGCGGCTGGAGGCAAAGTATGTGCCGCCGAAGCGCAAGCGGCCTCTGGCGGCCCCATTACGAAATTATGGCAATTGCTTCACGCCACGCGATTCGCCTGAAAATATTTGAGCGTAGACGGCGTTGTGAAGGGCGAGGCCGCAACTCCGGCACATAACCGGACGAAGGGAATATCTCCGAAATCCTGCTTTGGAAGGAAGTAGCCCTTGTCGACCATTCTGGACATTCCCGTTGATAGCCGCATGTCCGGCTTTCGATAATAGACGTAACTGGGGCCATTGATGAACGGGTGTTCGCCGCCGGCAAACTGGCACGTTGTGTCGTGTTTGATCCCGGGCTTGATACTACACACCGATATCAGCAGGTGCTGACCGTCCTTGCAGGGTGCCGTCACGATAATGAACAGGTGCTTCAGATTCCCTGGACCTGAAGCTGGCCGACATCATCGCCAGCACGTATTCATTGCCGAACGCCTGCCAGTAGTTGAACGGGATCGCCACCTGCACGGTTGATCCGTCTTCCATGTCGAAGATGCAGCCCACCCATTCGCCTTTCGGCGCTGGGCCCAGGTGTATGCCGGTGACATGACGCGCCTTGAAGTCGCCGAACCGCTCCTGGAACGCCTTCTGATTTGCGCGCACCTTGGGGTCGTGTTGATCGCCGGCCTGCGGAATCTTGGAAGGATCGAAGTCGGGTAGATCTGCCATTTTCATCTCCTACCTGGCCTGCGGCCATTGCTGGCCATCGCTTCACTGAGGACGAACTGCTGAAGACGCTGCACGGGATCAAACTGCCCGATCAGGTCGATGACATCCTGCGGGCTCGTGCCGTATTGAAGCTTAAGGTTCACAGTCTTGCCCGAGAGACCGGAAGCGGGCGCCAGATTGGAGGTCGCAAGTCCGCCGCTGGCAAAACGCGGGATCGACATCGATCGGTTGAAGTTGTCGACAGCACCGCCAAGGCTGAAACCTCGAAGGCCGTCGAAGGAACCCTTGCCATAGTTCCAGGCGTCGAGCGCTTGGCGGCCGATCCGCTTCACCGCCTCGGCCGTGATGACGTATTCGCCGTTGCTCAGCCAAGCCAAAATCGAGTCCGTCTTCGGCCCACCGGGTCCGCTGACGAAGCCGCCGCCGGCGAAACCGCCGTGAGATCCACCGCCGTCCGATGACGATCCGGAGGCCGCCTGTGAGCGAAGGCTCTGCGCTGCCGCCGCTGCCGCGCGAAGAGATGCCAGGATGCTGGCGATTGCCGATTCGATCTGACTGGCAAGGCTTGTCACGACGCCCTGGAGCCCTGAGAAGCCGCCTTGCAGCAAAGCCCTGATGCCGTTGAGGATGGTCGAGAACTTGCCCGGCAACGTTTCAAACGGAGCCACGATGGCCTCCGCCGCTGCCTGGGCTGCACCGGCGTCAAGATTCCCCAATGCGCTTGTAAAACCGTCCGCGGCCTGCTGCGCGGCTGGTGCGATTTGGGCGATGCTGTTGGTGATCTCATTCGACACACCGTCGACCGAGTCACTGGTGCCGTCGACGCTGGATTTCAGACCGTCGATCGCCTGTTTGCCTTGTTCCGCACGCACGGCAACACCGTTCACGAGGTTGAAGGTTTCCGAGGTGAGCTTGTCGCCACCGCCGCGAATGACGGTGGTCGCAGTTACCGCATCGGCCAAGTCGGCAGCTTCGTCCGCATCCCTCAGGGCTATCACGACCTGTACGGTATCATCTCGGACGTCGGTGCTACGGCCACGCCTGAGACACTAGTTAACAGCGCGGCCAGAGGGGACCGCTGGATCAAAGTGCAGCTCGTTGGCGAGGTTTTGGAGGCGACCTTCGAACGCGGGATCAGCCAGTATCCGGCGATCAACGATCAGGTGCACCTCGTCGTCGAGGAGGATCTCGCCCGCATCTATGGGACCGCCGAAACGGGTCAGGTGACCATCGGAAGATTGTCGGGGGCCGAGAGCATCCCCGTCCGTGTCGATTTGGACAAGCTCGTGACGCGCCACTCCGCGGTATTGGGTCAACGGGCGCTGGCAAGTCGACGACAGTCACAAGTCTGCTGCGCTCCCTTTCGGTCGGCCAGGGTGACCACTCCGGTTTTTCGAACGCGCGGGTGCTGCTGATGGACATCCACGGCGAATACGGCCGTGCGCTTGGCGAAGTCGCCAAAGTCTTTCGTGTGAACCTGCTAGAGAATGAGGAGCGCCTCTACGTTCCCTATTGGGCACTCAATTTGGACGACCTGCTGACCTTCCTGCTCGGGAAGACCGAGGAGAAGGCGCTGACGGGGATTCAGGACCGCATTTTGAGAGCGAAAACCGCAGTGTCAGCTCAGATGAACTATCCGGGTGTTGATCCCAACTCGCTGACTGCTGACAGCCCTCTGCCGTTCAGCCTGAAATCGCTCTGGTTCGATCTGATCGGCCCAGAAATCAAAACATGGATGGAGAACACTCAGCAGAATTCGGCTCAGACCGCTCCCGGCGACGCCGAAACACTTACGGCGCCTACCTATCCGCTGCCTGGCCAAGGCAACACACCGCCGTTCGCAAACAAGTCGAATGTTCTTTCCATCCGACGACAGCTCGAACAGCTCCGGTCACGATTGCTGGATCGACAGTATGATTTCATGCTCCACCCTGGGCCTTGGGAGCCGAGCCTCAACGGAGCTCCGCAGAACGACCTGCCCCAACTGCTCGAGAGTTGGCTCGGGCACGATCGGCCGATCACGGTGCTGGATCTGTCGGGCGTGCCAAGCTCGATCCTTATGCGCCTAATTGGAGGCATCCTGAACATCATTTACGAGGCTCTCTTCTGGAGCCGCGAGATGCCCGAGGGCGGGCGGGCGCCCCCTGCTCGTGGTTATGGAGGAGGCACATCGCTACCTGGGCCGGGACGATGACAACCTTGCGCGGGACGCCGTCCAGCGCATTGTCAAGGAGGGCCGCAAGTTTGGCCTCGGCGCGATGATAGTGAGCCAACGCCCTTCCGAGATCGACGAGACCATTCTCTCCCAGTGCGGCACTTTCTTCTCGCTGCGCCTATCCAACTCGTCGGATCGCAGCAAGGTTCAGGCTGCCCTGCCCGACAGTCTAACCGGCATCGTGGACAGCTTGCCTGTGCTTCGTACGGGCGAGGCTGTGATCACCGGCGAGGCTGCCAAGTTGCCTGTGCGATGCAGGATAACGCTCCCCGAGGAAGGCAAGCGGCCCGCGAGCGAGGATCCGCGTGTTGCCCACAACTGGAGTAAGGGACGCGGCAACGAGAACTATGTGAACGTCACGGCTGCGTGGCGATCTCAGAACCCACGATGGACGGAGGAATGAATGGAACGACAGTCAGTAAGCTCGTCGAGTTTGGCTTCGGTAGGCTGTAACCCTGGTTCGGAGACACTTCAGGTGGAGTTCCTCGCTACCGGCAAGGTGTACGAATATTACAATGTCCCCCAATTCATGTACGATCGGCTGTTGGAAGCCTCCTCTATCGGACAATTCTTCAATGCAGAAATCAGAAACGTCTTCAATGCAGAAATCAGAAACGCCTATCCCTGCAACCCGATCTGATCGGCCAGTTCTGGTCGGTGCCGTTGCGGTGAAGTGAATTTCCAATGTCCGCATCGGCCATTCGTAATGTAGGTCGAACGACTGACTCGAAGGTGCATTGCCGCCGCCAGCTAACAACCGCTACGGATGAGGAAGGACAAGCAGTGCACTGGAAGGCTCAGACCTCTGTTCACTTGCTATGCGCTCAAATGTGCATATATTGTGCATATGGTCGGAGATTTGTCATGACTCACGCACAGCTCGCATCATCGAAAGTGGTCTCAGGCTTTGTTGATAGCCTGCAGGAGCCGCGCACACCTTATATCTCGCCGAAGCGCCTGTCGCAGGCGCTCGGCGTGAAGGTGGCCAACCTCGCCCAGTTGACCGGTGTTCACCGCAACACGCTGCGCAATCCCTCATCGGAGCGCCTGCAGGGTCGGATGCGCGAGATGGTGAAAGTGATCTCGGCCGCGACGGAACTCACCGGCGACGTCGACAAGGCGATTTACTGGTATCGCAACGAACCGATTGCCGATTATGGCCATCGCACGGCGGCCGAGCTCGTCGCTGACGGCCAAGTTGAAGTAGTCCTAGCCTTCATCCGGGATCTCGAGAACGGGGCGCGCGGGTGAAGGTCACCCGCGTCGGGCCGGACGAGATCTTCCATCGCTATCTGACACCCAAATGGGCTTTCCTGCCCACCAGCGGTGCAGGCGCGGCGAATGACGGCGGTCGTTTCAACCGGCCAGGCGTCGAAGCCCTTTACCTCTCCCGCGCACCTCAGACGGCGTTGGAGGAATACAAGCAGGGCGCCAGCATCACTCCGCCGGCCACCCTTGCCGCCTACAAGATAACGCTCGCCGACGTCGCCAACCTTTCGCAAGGATTTGATCCGGACATCTGGGATAGTGCCTGGAAGGAATGGGATTGTGCATGGCGCCAGATCGCGCGCCTCGACAAGAAAATCCCGCCATCGTGGAAGCTCGCGGACCTGATCATCACGGCCGGGCTTCGCGGCATCCTGTTCCCATCGCTGCGTCACGCCGGCGGCACCAATCTGGTGATCTTTCCGGCCAATCTTGTCGACGGCGATCATGTCGCGGTTCACGATCCCGATCACCGGCTGCCGCATGACCAGTCGTCCTGGTCCTGAGTCATCGACTGTCTCTGTGGTCGCATCGCGACAACGCCCCGCTCATGGCACCTGGTCCTCAACGATATCGTCCTCGCCCTCCCGATTCGCCAACCCGGCTGGAATACCGCCGGCGAGCAGCTTCTCCTTCGACAGCAGTCCTGCGTCCTCGAGCGCCTCGAAATCCGGCAGCTGGCGCAGCGTGTCGAGCCCGAACTGCGACAGAAAGTTTTTGGTCGTCACATAGGTATAGGGCGCGCCCGGCTGCGGGCTGCGCGGCCCCGAGGCGATCAGCTCCTGCCCCCGCAGCACGCCGATCAGATCCCGCGACACCTCCTTGCCGAAGAAGGAAGACAGCTCGCCACGCGTGATCGGCTGGAAATAGGCAATGCACATCAGCACGAGCGCCTCCGACTGCGACAGTTCTTTTGTCCCCTTCCCCGCCGTGCCAAATGCGGCGTGGATGATGTCGCCGAAGTCGATTTCGCCGATTCCTTCGAAGGCGAACTTTTGAAATCGCAGCCCGTCACCCTGATAGTCCGATGGCATCAGGTCAAAGCGCAGACGGCTCCTGGAAGGGTCAACGAATCCGAGCAATTGAGGATCGTCGAGGAAGATATCGATGTCGTGGCTTTCGCGATGGCTGATCTGGATCATCATAGCCGTCCCACCGCCAAACGACCATTCGAAGTCGTAACCGTGGGCATTCTCCCGAAGCTGGTCAATCAGATCTACGGCGATGCTAAAAAGCCGCCGCCATTCGGAAGGGCGCCGGCTGTCGCGTCCAGCCATTACGCGGCGAGCGGATAGCTCTCGCCGGACCAGGCAGAGAACTTGGCGGCAAACGCCTTCAGGTCGTCGACCGCGATGTGGTGCGCGGTTGCGAACTCGACTTGCTGGGCAAGAGGGACCTCGCCGAGAAAGGCGCTAATATGGCCGGGATGCTGCTTGGCCAGATCGATATCAGCAAGGCAATGCGCCAGCGCCACGTCGTCCAGTTGATCACTGTAGGGCGCGTTCACCGTCGTCAGGACTGAACCTAGATGCTTGCTCATGATGCGTGCAAGATATAGTCGTTTCAGGCTTGTCGCAAGTTGCCACCCTCTTCCGCACCCACCGGCGGTCTGCGACGTCAGCGTTGTTCTCGTGAGCGAAATCAGCCAAAATCGCCTCCAAGATCTCCGACGACGACGCACGGCGTTCCCTTGACGAAAAAAAGCGCGGATTTCCCACCGACCGGAGCCCGAGAGTGACCGAGCAAAAACCCGTCCGCCTGCCTGCCCCCGCCTCCGTCGAAACCGTGCTCGCGGCCTTAGAGCCGCAGTCGGCCGACGTCGATCTCGCCCCTGCCCTGCGCGGTTCCGCGGTCGAGACACAACAGCTCGCAGGGCCAGTCTACCGGGTGCGCGGCCGCTCCGGCGGCGGCATCGTCCACATGCGCAGTTTCCTGTCGCGCCGGACGCGCATCGAGCGCGAGCTGGCGCGAGGCGCAGCGGCCGAGCTGGCGGGGGTGAATGCCGGGGATTTCGACGGATGGCACAACCTGCAAGTCTGGGAAGCTGGGTTTGACTGGGTCTGAAGGGGCGACAGTGGACAGGCAGCTTCGCCAACCACCTCAAATTGCTATCGGGCGGCAATGTCTTTCGCCCTCGTGGAGCACGAGGGAAAACATGGCGAAACACGGACTGTCGGCACTGATGCGGATATTCTGAGGACGACCTTTCAAAAACAGGCCATGCAGGCGCGGACTGCTTTCTCTCGGTGGGGGCCGCGTTTGTTCCATTTCAGTAATTCGGCAGCGGCGCCCTCAACGTTGGAGCAGTGATACGTGGAGCCCATCTCACCCGTTGTCACAGGGACTGCAGGGCTAAACCATCTGAGCGCCATCGGGGAGGTTCCTCGTAGAGGCTGGCTTCTTCTGCATGGTCCAGCCGTTCAAGGAGTTCTTTGAGCCTATCCGGGATCGTTTCGTCAACGCGGAAGATGGGCAAGGTCGCCGTGTAGTGCTTCAATGCCTTTGAGCTAATCTGACGCCTGACAGACGCAGCTAGAGTCGTCGGCCCGTTGGCATTATCACGATCGGTCATGTCGGATTTGTCCCGCAATATCCGCGGCCCAACACCTGAGCCGGCGAATCGTTCCGAAATAATCAAAATTGTGGCAAGGACCCTTACGCGACTGACCAGCGAAGAAGGCCGACTAGGCCGGGAGCCCAATCGACCTCCATCTTCGCGGGGGACTTGGAGGGGACCAGTCCACCCGGTTCGAACCTTCATTTAGCTCTATCTAAAATAGATTGGCAACATACACCTTTGGATGGCAGAGCTGTCATTCTTCTTGATCCATGTCCCTCAAAGTCCGGTGTGCCGTTATGCAGGATCATTTATTTCTCCGAAGCCGGATCAGCCGAGCGCTGCAGCGCCGTCCGATCGTTTCATTCCCATTGCCAGCAGGTAACGGCGGATCGAGCGGCGTCGCTTTGACCTTGATCAAAGCTGGGCAACGCCATGACCGGTCCATGATAGCGAACGATTTGGCCGTTCAAGCCTAAAGTGGCCGTAAGCCATCGACAGGAGCGCATCCTATCGGCGTCCCGGCTCCAACACGCTCGCCGGTCGTCGGGCATAGGAAAGCTCGGTCTAAGCCTCTTCCTTCTTCGCTCTCGCAAAGCCGCGGTCCGTTGCGATGAACCGTTGAAGCATCGGCGCAATCAAGCGTGATGGATCGGCAGATGGCCGCCCGGTCTCGCGCCCAAGGATCTCTGCGTATTTCACCAAGTCGCGATGCAGAGGCGCCGGCAGTTCCACCGTAATCTTCACCGGCTTGTCGTCGGCGATCGTTGCAAGTTTCAACTTGGCCATGTCAACCTCCGTATGGTTCAAGGGCAAGGTCGCGGGTGACGAGGACGCGAACGGGAAACCCCGGCCGGATCGTGAGCGTCGGGGCGATAGCGAGTTGCCGCTGAACGACCTGTTGGCCTACCTGGCTGACGCTATCGGAAGCGCCGCTACGCAAAGCCCGCACGATATCGCTGTCTTGATCAGAAGAACCGGCCTGCGCGCCAACGCTCAGAATGGTCGACAACGCCGCGGCCTTGAACAACTCGCCCCAGTGATAGTCGACGGCATCCTCTAGGCCGGCATAGCCCTGAGCGTCCGCGCCAGGCTGCCGCTCCAGCACCATGGAGCGTCCGTCGGGAAAGATCAGCCTGTTCCAGACAAGCAGCACGCGGCGCTGCCCAGAACCAATCCCGCTATCGTACTGCCCAACAATTCGAGTGCCTTGCGGGATGAGCAGCGAGCGACCGGTGGGGCTGTCATAGACATTTTCGGTCACCTGAGCGCTGATCTGCCCGGGAAGGTCCGACCGGATACCTGTGACGAGCGCGGCCGGGATCACGGCACCGGCTTGAAGCACATAGGGTGACGCCGGAGGCGTGATGTGATCCGGGGCCACCGTACGCCGGTCAGCGGCGGCGGACAGGAAAGAAAGCTGGCGATCCTGCGCATTTGGCTGAGCGTACTGACCGGCAAGATCGCTAACAGCAGGAGCGAACGCTTCGGCGGTCCTGGAATCTCCTTGCGCTGTCTGGAAGAACACGCGCGAGGTTCTGGCCGCTTCCTCTTCGGCTTGCCGGCGCTGCTCGGCTTCGTCGATCGCGGGACTTGCGATTGATGGGGGCACCACGGCTTGCCCTTTGTTTTGGGCATCGAGAATCGGCCTGCCGAGATCGCCAGGCAGCGGCGGCCCAAGGATCGGGCCGGCATAGTCGCGCGGCAGTCTTGCCAACCCGTCGGCGGGCGGCCGATCGGAGGTAGCGTAGAGTTCCTCGCCCTGCTTGAATGTGTTGGCGTCCTGCAGAGCGTAAATCAGCGCGCCGCCGACACCGAGCGAGGCGACGAAGCCGATGCCTGCGAGCATCTTGCGCGACAGACGCGTCACACGCGGCGGGTCGGCGCGAAGCCGCATGGGTTCGGCCATATTCTTCTCGTTCATGGCTGCAGCGCTCCCCTGTGCATTGCGTTCGGCAGCTCCGCCGCGGTGCTGTCGCTTGGGCCCCGCCACAACCCATCGCTTCTTCTGTCGACGCGCACTACCCGGACCGTCTGCTGCCGCTTGCCTGCGCCAAGACGCAGTTCGGCCGCACCAAAAAGCCGGTCGATGATGAGGATGTTTTGATAGACGCGGCTGTTGGTGATTTCAGCCTCGCCGTCCGGACCGATGACGAAAATCGGCGGCATCTCGCCTTGCACGATGCCGCGCGGAAACTCGACATAGACCCTGCGGCCATCGTCATAGGCGCTCACCGGCTTCCAGGGCGGGCTGTCGCCGGTGAGGCCGTAGCGATAGTTGCGCACCGTAACGTCCGGTATGACCGGCGTCGCGGCGATCGTCTGCAGGAGGCCCGCTTTCAGAGCCGGATAGGACCACGCAACGGCGGGCATGTAGGGCTTCGCGCCTGAGCGTAGCTCAAGCATATAGCTGCGCCGGTCCGTGGCGATGATAAGGTTCGTTGTGATGTCCGCGCGCGAGGGTTTCACCAGGACGTGGACCCGTCGAGCAATGCCGGACCCGCTTTCGGTGTCGCCGATGATCCAGCGCGCGGTATCACCTGCCGCGATCGGACCTTCTCCGGTCAGGCTCTCGCCCGGCTCAAGCGCGATGTCCGTTATCTGGCCAGGTGAGGCGTAGACCTGGTAGAGCGCTCCTTCGCTCCATGGGTAGATCTGAATCGCGTTGTAGTAGCCCTCACGGCGCGGTTCCACGCGCGCCGCGGCGTTTGCATTCTCGACACGGGCGGCCGGCGTTTCCCCGATGGCGCCGCCTCTCGCGGGCGCCCAACCTGGTGGCACGCGAAGAGGTTTCGGCCGTTGGTCGGTCGCGGCGGCTGGAGCCGGCGGCAAGGGCGGAACATAGGTATCGTAGCTGATCTTCGGCGGCTTCTTCGCAGGCGTGGCGCAACCCGCAAGCAGCGTCGTCCCCGAGACCAGCGCCGACAGCAGATATCTTGGGAAAGTCGTGCGGGCAACAAGACGCGATGTCGGGCTCATTGGCTCATCTCCCGCGACCAGTTGATGGCGTTGACGTAAATACCGAGCGGATTGGCGCGAAGCCGTTCGGCGTCGCTTGGCATCTGCGTCACGATCGTCAGGATCGCGGTCCAGCGCTCGGTGCCTGAAAGCTGACCGTTTTCGTAGTGGTGCTCGATCCAAGCGACACGAAAGGAGCCCGGCGAGGCTCTGATGACCGACGAAATGTCCACTGCGACCTGCTGCTTGCCGACCTTGGAGAAAGGATCCGCAGCGCGCGCATAGTCGTTGAGCGCCGCCGCGCCCAGGTCGGTGGTCCAATCATAGGCGCGCAGCCAGTCCTGGCGCAGGATGATCGGGTCAGCGGGGATGGAGCGTACCTGCTCGATAAAGCGGGCGAGATGCCACGCGATCTGCGGATCGGTCGGCTTATAGTCGGCGGTTGCGGGCTCGATCGCTTGAGCCTGGCCGAGCTTATCGACCTGCACGACCCACGGCACGACCGTGCCGCGGCCCGACTGCCAGACCAGCGAGGTGGCGAGCCCCGCCGACAGGATGAGCGACCCGAACGCCATGGCGCGCCAGTTGCGTGCCTGCACGCGTGCGGAGCCGATGCGTTCATCCCAGATCTGCTCCGCCTTTTGATAGGGGGTTTCTGGTCGAGGGCTCTTGCCGTAATGGACGGCGGGGCGCCTAAAGATGTTCATTTCGTCATTCGCCTTCAGAAAGAGAAATCGAGGCTCCGCCGCCATGGCTGTCACCGGCGCGCACCGCGCGGGCGGCGGTCTGGACGCCGTGGGCGAGGCGTTGAGAGCGATGCAAGCGTCTGGCCCATTCGGGCTGTCCTTGAGTGCTGGATGGCTTGCCCACGCCGGACGCGGTTGACGCAGCGGCGCCGCCAATCGTTCCCATGGTCGACGAGCCGCCGGTGATTTCAGCGGCCGAACGGGCGCCAGTGGCGAAGCTCGAGCTAAGCGATTGACCGGCGTTTGCGGCGGCGCGCTTGAGTGGAGAGGCTGCCGCCGAAGCGCCAGCGCGCGCAATGCCGCCCAGGCCGGAGGCGATGCCCACCACGCCAGACTGGCCGGCGGCGCCGAGCGTATAGGCAGCCGAGCCGCCGCCAGCGAGTGACGTCCCGCCACGCGCGGCCGACGCCACCCCCGCGAATGCGGCTGTCCCGCCTCGCGTCGCGAGGCTGGCTGCTCCGTAGCCTGCAACTGCGATGCCGCCCGCCGCAAGGCCAGTCCCGACGGCCGCACCGGCGCCGAGCTGCGGTCCACCCGCGACGAGGCCGCTGGCGATGCCAGGACCGAAGATGCCGAGGCCAAGCAGCGACAGCGCCGCCAGCACGATCGCCATGGCCTGGTCGATGGTGGGGCTCTCGCCGCCGAAGCCTTGGGTGAATTCGCCGAAGAGCGTCGATCCGATGCCGATGACCACGGCAAGCACCAGAACCTTGATGCCGGACGAGATGACGTTGCCGAGCACGCGTTCGGCCATGAAGGCCGTCTTGCCGAAGAAGCCGAAGGGGATCAGCACGAAGCCGGCCAGCGTCGCCAGCTTGAACTCGATCAGCGTCACAAAGAGCTGCACCGCCAGGATGAAGAAGGCGAGCAGGACGAGCGCCCAGGCAAAGAGCAGGCAAGCAATCTGGATGAAGTTTTCAAAGAAGGAGATGTAGCCCATCAAACCGGAGATCGCCTCAAGCAATGGTCGTCCGGCGTCGAGGCCGGTTTGCGCCACCTTGCCCGGGTGCAGCAGGTCCTGTGCCGAGAAGCCGGTTCCACTCGCCTTGAGCCCAAGGCCGGAGAAACTCTCGAAGACGATTTGGGCGAGGCTGTTCCAATTCGAAATCAGGTAGGCGAAGACACCGACGAAGAGCGTCTTCTTGACCAGCCGCGCGAGGATGTCGTCATCGGCGCCCCAGCTCCAGAAGAGCGCGGCAAGTGTCACGTCAATGACGATCAGCGTGGTGGCAACGAAGGCGACCTCGCCGCCGAGCAGGCCGAAACCGCTGTCGATATAGCGGGCGAAGGTGGCCAGGAATTGGTCGATGACGCCGGTATTGCCCATGTCTATCGAGCCTCGTGGGGGCGAGCATCCGGCGACCGCGAAGCGGCGGGCTCGCTTAGCGAACTCCCCGACGGCCTTTCGAGACCGAGGAAGCGATTACGCTGTTCGGCCCACAGCCGCGCACATCCATCCTCACGCAGGGCAGCCTCGCCGAGGGCCTGGCAGCGGCGCAGGCCATCGGGAAGCGGATTCGGCACCGAGGCCGCCGGTGTGTGCGGGCCCTCCCCCACCGGCTTGTCTTCCTTCCCGCTCATCTCGAGCGCCGTCGCCGTCATGGCGACGGCGACGAAGACGACGGCCACGAGGCGAGCGAGGGGTTTACCGTCCATGGCCATCGACCTCAGCGGTTGAACATCTGGACCGAGCCGGCCTGGTAGCCGGAGCCTGGGATCAGGAAGCGGCGGCGTTGCTCACGGCCCTGATCGACCGCGGCGGCACGTTCGGCCTCGCTCAGCGCCTGGGCGCGACCATTGGCGGCTACCAAGGCGGTCAGGTCCGCAAGCTGCTGGCCCTGGAGCGCAAGCAACTGGTTGCCAGCTTGTGTCGCCTGCAGCGCACCGGTCGCCGATTGGCTGGCGCCGACCAACGCCGACATCTGCGCGCGGCCGGTGTCGATGTTTGCGACGACGCCCGCCTGGACGCGCATTGCGTCCTGGAGACCGCCCACTGTGTTTTGCCAGCGCGAGCGCGCGTCCGTGACGAGTTGCTGGTCGGAAACAGAGAGCGAGACGCTGCTGTATTGCTGCTGAAATGCCTTGTCGACCTGCTGGACGTCGAAGGCGATGTTGTGTGCTTCGCCGAGAAGCTGTTGCGTGCGCTGTACCGACTGTTGCAGTTGCTGCAGCGATGACAAAGGCAGGCTGGCGAGGTTGCGCGCCTGGTTGATCAGCATCTGGGCCTGGTTCTGAAGCGAGGTGATCTGGTTCGTGATCTGCTGCAGCGAACGCGCAGCCGTCAGGACATTCTGGGAATAGTTCGATGGATCAAACACGATGAAGGCATGCGCTGGCGCAGTCATCATCGGCGAGATCGCGGTCGGCGTGGCGAGCGTCGCCGCGACCAGAAGAAGGACGCGCCGGCGGCTCTGACGAATAGTCATGGTTTGGAGTCCTTTTCAGGTTCGGGAACGGTGAGGTCGGGAATGAGGTCGGCGGCCCAGCCGACGTCGCGGGCACGCAGCCAGGCCGACAGGAAGCCGTCGCGGCCATGCTCGGCGATGATGCTGCCGATCAGGGCCTGATCGCTCTTCGAGGATGCGGCGCAAAGTGCCAGCCCGACCTCGGACAGGCCGAGCTCGAAGAGACGGTTGCCGCGACGGGACTGGCAGTAATAATCGCGCTTGGGTGTGGCTCGCGCCAGGATCTCGATCTGGCGGTCGTTCAGGCCGAAGCGGCGATAGATGGCGGTAATTTGCGGCTCGATCGCGCGTTCGTTGGGCAACAGCAGCCGGGTTGGACAGCTTTCGATGATCGCCGGCGCGATAGCCGAATTGTCGATGTCGGAGAGCGACTGCGTGGCGAAGACGACGCTGGCATTCTTCTTGCGGAGCGTCTTCAGCCATTCGCGCAACTGCCCTGCGAACGCGTCATCGTCGAGGGCAAGCCAGCCTTCGTCGATGATGAGCAGGGTCGGACGACCGTCGAGCCGGTCGCCGATGCGATGAAACAGATAGGACAGGACGGCCGGCGCGGCCTGCGTGCCCACCAGACCTTCGATTTCGAACGCCTGCACGGATGCCTGCCCGAGATGTTCGGCCTCTGCATCGAGCAGCCGGCCGTTCGGGCCACCGACACAGTAGGGCCGAAGCGCCTGCTTCAGGTCATTGGCCTGCAGAAGCACGCTGAGCCCGGTGATGGTGCGCTCCTCGACCGGAGCCGAGGCGAGCGAGGTCAGCGCCGCCCAGATATGCTCTTTTGCGTCCGGGGTGATCTGGATGCCCTCGCGCGTCAGGATCGCGACGATCCAGTCAGCCGCCCAGGCGCGCTCGTATGTGTCATGAACGCGGGCGAGCGGCTGCAGCGAAACGGAAGCATCCATGCCTTCGGTGAGATGACCCCCGAGATCGTGCCAGTCGCCGCCCATGGCGAGCGTCGCCGCGCGGATCGAGCCGCCGAAATCGAAAGCGACGATCTGAGTGTTGCGGTAGCGGCAGAATTGCAGCGCCATCAACGCCAGCAGCACCGACTTGCCGGCGCCGGTCGGGCCGACGACCAGCGTGTGACCGACGTCGCCGACATGAAGAACCAACCGGAACGGGGTCGAACCTTCGGTCTTGCCGTAAAGCAAGGGAGGACCGACCAGATGCTCGTCCCGTTCCGGCCCCGCCCACACGGCAGAAAGGGGGATCATGTGGGCGAGATTGAGCGTCGAGATAGGCGGCTGACGGACATTGGCATAGGCGTGCCCGGGCAATGAGCCGAGCCAGGCGTCGACGGCGTTGACGGTCTCGACAATGGCCGTGAAGTCGCGGCCCTGGATGATTTTCTCGACAAGCCGCAGTTTCTCGTCGGCCACGCGCGGGTCGCAATCCCATATGGCGATGGTGGCGGTGACATAGGCCATGCCAGCCATGTCGGCGCCGAGCTCCTGCAACGCGGTGTCGGCGTCGGCCGCCTTGTTGGCGGCGTCCGTGTCGAGGAGTGCTGATGCCTCATTGGTCATCACCTCCTTCAGGATCGAGGCGATGCTCTTGCGCTTGGCGAACCATTGCCGCCGTATCCTGGTCAAAAGGCGGACAGCGTCGACCTTGTCGAGCAGGATCGCGCGGGTCGACCAGCGGTACGGGAAGGCCAGCCTATTGAGGTCATCAAGCAGGCCGGGTGTCGTGGCGGTCGGAAAGCCGACGATGGTGAGCACGCGAAGATGCTTGTCGCCAAGCCGCGGTTCGAGCCCGCCGGCGAGCGGCTCGTCGGCCAGCAGCGCATCGAGATAGATCGGGGTCTCGGGGACGCGCACCGGATGGCGCTTGGTCGAGATGGTCGAATGCAGGTAGGTCAGCGTTTGGCCATCATCGAGCCAGTGACATTCAGGCATGAACCCGTCGAGCAGGGACAGCACGCGCTCAGTCCGGTCGACAAAAGCGCGGACGATCTCGCCCGGATCCGCGCCCGACTGGTCGCGACCCTCATAAAGCCAGCCTTCGGCGCGCGTGGCGTCCGCGGGCGGCGCCAGGAAGAGGAATGTCAGAAAGTAGCTCGATACGAAGTGAACCCCTTCCTCGTCGAAGTCGGCTTTGCGCTCGGCATCGAGCAGGCCGGAGGCCGCGTTGGGAAACTGGCTTTCGGGGTAAGAAGCCGCTTCGTGCCGCTGCGCTTCGACGAAGATGCTCCAGCCCGAGCCGAGACGACGAAAGGCATTGTTGATGCGCGATGTCACCGCGACAAGTTCCGCCGCTACGGCGGAATCGAGATCGGGTCCGCGAAACCTCGCGGTGCGCTGAAAGCTGCCGTCCTTGTTGAGCACGACCCCGGGGGCGACGAGTGCCGCCCAAGGCAGAAAGTCGGCAAGGCGAGCAGCAGTCCGGCGGTATTCGGCGAGGCTCATCATAGCGGCGCCCTCAAACCGACAGATGCCCGGGCAGCCGCAGGTGCCGGCGTGCGACTTCGAAAAAAAGCGGATCCCGCCTGGCGGCCCACACCGCCGTTAAATGACCGATAGCCCATATGAGAAGACCGACCAGCCAGAGCCGCAGCCCAAGACCGACGGCGCCCGCCAACGTGCCATTCAGGATCGCGATTGCACGCGGCGCGCCCCCGAGCAGGATCTGCTCGGTCAGCGCCCGGTGCACGGGCACCGTCCACCCCGGCACTGTGTCGAGCTGTTCGAATCCGGTTGTCATCAGATCAACGCTCCACCGCCGAACGAGAAGAACGAAAGGAAAAAGCTTGATGCCGCGAAGGCGATCGAAAGGCCAAAGACGATCTGGATCAGCCGCCTGAAGCCGCCTGAGCTGTCGCCGAAGGCCAGCGTCAGGCCGGTGACGATGATGATGATGACGGCGATGATCTTGGAGACCGGTCCCTCAACCGACTGCAGTATCTTCTCGAGCGGCTGTTCCCACGGCATCGAGGAGCCGGACGCAACGGCGACCGGCGCGACCATGAGGTTGAAGGCAATGGCGGCGCTGGCCGCGGCCAGGCCGGCGCGGCAGCGCGAAAGCAGGCGGGTCATGAAATCTCTCCTGTGTTGATCGGGGTAGCTTCAGCAATGCGATAATCGCCATCGGGCCCCAAACCCTCGACCCGGACCAGTTCGACAAGCCGTCGCTCCGCGCCGCGTCCGGCGAGCACGGCGACAAGGCCGATCGTGTCGGCGATCAGCGCACGCGGGACAGTGACGACGGCCTCCTGGATCAGCTGTTCAAGTCGGCGCAGAGCGCCAATACCGGAGCCGGCATGAAGGGTGCCGATGCCACCGGGATGCCCGGTGCCCCAGGCCTTGAGCAGGTCCAGCGCTTCGGCGCCGCGCACCTCGCCGATGGGGATGCGATCGGGCCGCAGGCGCAGCGAGGAACGAACCAGGTCGGAAAGCGTGGCGACGCCATCCTTGGTGCGCATCGCGACGAGGTTGGGGGCCGCGCATTGCAGTTCGCGGGTGTCCTCGATGATGACGACCCGGTCCGTCCCTTTCGCCACTTCGGCGAGCAGCGCGTTGGTCAGGGTCGTCTTGCCCGTCGACGTGCCGCCGGCAACGAGAATGTTTGCGCGGCCCGCAACCGCGGCGCGCAAGACAGCGGCGTCGCCAGAAGTCATGATGCCCGCCGCGACATAGTCATCGAGCGTGAAGACGGCGACCGCGGGCTTGCGGATCGCGAAGGCCGGCGCGGCGACCACCGGCGGCAGCAGGCCTTCGAAACGCTCGCCGCTTTGCGGCAACTCGGCTGAGACCCGCGGTGACCGGGAATGGACCTCGGCGCCGACGTGATGGGCGACCAGACGCACAATCCGCTCGCCAGCGGCAGGCGCGAGCATTTCCCCCGTATCGGCCAAACCTTCAGAAAGCCGATCCACCCAGATCCGGCCGTCAGGGTTCAGCATGACCTCGACGATCGCGGGATCGTCCAGGAACCGGGCGATGGCGGGTCCGAGCGCGGTGCGCAGCATACGGGAGCTGCGCGCGCGTCCTTCGGTATCGTTGTGCGAGATAGCCATCCTGTCCCCGTTGGATCGGGAACTCGTCGAGCAGCTCCCGGTCGGGATGAGCAAGAAAAGCCTGGAGCGGCCGGATTCAACAGCTTTCGACTGCCGTCGTAGCGCAGCGAGCAACAACCGCCGAACGGCGGCGCCGAGGTCAGTTAGCTTTATGGCGGCATATCGGGGCGTTCCAAGATCGGCGGAATATAAACTTCAGCAATCATATGTACATGTTTATTGACACCGGACTCCCACCGGGTTTATGAGATCGCCTGGCAGTGGCGGCGATCGCCCTTTCCACGGCGCGGAGGATTGTCATGCGGTTCGGTCCCGAGGACTCGGCGCCAAGTGGTCGTTTCCAAATATGCTCGAAGGGCCCCGACAGTCGCAACGCCGCGCCCTTGACGACAAAGGGCGGTGAAGCGTCATGAGCATGCTAGACATCTGGCTTGGGATCCTGCAAGGACTGCGGATAACGGCAGCGGTCACCGCCTATGGCTTGGTTTTCGCAGTGCCCTTCGCGCTTGTTTTCGGCGTGGCCCAGTTTCTGACCACCGGCTTTACGCGCTTTCTGGTCACCGCAATAATCGAATTCTGGCGCAGTTCAGCGGTCGTCGTCCTGCTCTTCGTCTTTTACTACGTTCTGCCGGTCATGGGGGTCACTCTATCGGCAATGACCGTCAGTGCATTGGTGCTCGGCCTCAATAGCGGCGGCTATGCCAGCCAAGCGGTGCGGGCCGGGCTCCAATCTCTTCCTGCCGGCCAACGCGAGGCTGGCATGGCGCTCGGCCTCTCGCGCCCGGCGATCCTGCTTCTGATCGAGCTGCCCCAGGCGTTGGTCGCCATGAGTCCCACATTCGTCAACAACCTTATTCAGCTCGTCAAGGCGACTTCCCTCGTCTCGTTGGTCACGCTGACGGACATGACCTTCCGCGCCAAGGAAATCTCGCAGACCGAATACGACCCGGTGGCGATCTATTCGGCGCTGCTGCTGGCGTTCTTCGTCGTCTGTTATCCGATCGCGCTCGCCGGCCGCTGGCTCGAGGCGCGGGTCAACCCCGAAAGAGGAACGCCCCGTGGGATTTGACCTCGACTTCGCGCTCTCGACAATCCCGACCATTATCGGTGCGATCGGGACTACCCTGCTCGCCACGGTCTTGAGTTGCCTCGGTGCGTCGGCGCTTGGCTTCGCTTTCGAAATGATCCGCCGCGGGGGCGGTGCGCCTGGCCTCGCCGTGCGCTTCCTTATCGACTTCATCCGCTCGACGCCGGTCTTGGCCTGGCTCTATTTCCTTTACTTCGTCATGCCCTTCTATGGGATCCGGCTTGGCGCCATGACGGTGGGCATACTGGGGCTAAGCCTGTATTACAGCGGTTATCTGGCGGAGGTGTTCAAGGCGGGCATCGACGCTATCCCGAGGGGCCAGCAGGAAGCAGCCAGAGCCTTGTCGCTCACACGCCGCGACACGGTCATGTTCGTCATCGCACCCCAAATGCTGCGCAACATCGCCGCGCCGCTGGGCAACTACCTGGTTTCGATCCTTAAGGCGACGCCTTATCTCGCGATACTGGCCGTGCCGGAAATGCTCGGGCGCGCCTTCGATATCGCTTCCGAGACCTATCGCTATGCGGAGCCGCTGACCGTCGCCGGCGTTCTGTTTCTCGCCCTGGCGCTGATCATTTCATATGGAGTGAAGCGCATCGAGAAGCTCCTGCTTGCGAGCGGGCGCCGCTGATGCTCGACCGGCGCGCGCTTCCGACTTCGACGCTTCAATCCGTCCCCCTCGTGCGGATCAACGGCCTCAACAAGTGGTTCGGTGCCGTGCACGTTTTGAAAAGCATAGATCTGACCTTGGGAGCGGGTGCACGCGTCGTCATTTGCGGGCCGTCCGGGTCCGGCAAGTCGACATTGGTTCGCTGCATCAACGGTCTTGAGCGTTTCCAAAAGGGCACGATAGAATTCGAAGGGAGAAGTCTGGGAAAAACCGATCGCGATGCCGCGACGGCGCGCCGGCTGACAGGCATGGTGTTCCAAAGCTTCAACCTCTTCCCTCACCTCACCGTGCTTGCCAACTGCACGCTGGCGCTGCGCCGGGTCCTCTTGAAATCGGCGCACGAGGCCGAAGAGATCGCCATGCGGCATCTGACCGCGGTGCACATCCCCGAAAAGGCACGGGCCTATCCGGCTGAGCTGTCGGGCGGTCAACAACAGCGAGCGGCGATCGCGCGCGCTCTCTGTCTCGATCCCCGCATCATGCTGTTCGATGAACCCACCTCGGCTCTCGATCCGGAAATGATCAAGGAAGTGCTCGACGTCATGGTTGCGCTGGCGCGAAGCGGCGTGACCATGGTCTGCGTGACGCATGAGATGGGCTTTGCGCGCGAAGTCGCCGATGAGGTCGTTTTCATGGATGAAGGCCGCATCGTCGAGCACGCGTCTTCCAGTGATTTTTTCTCTAGAGCCGCTCATCCGCGCGCCAGGCGGTTCCTGGATACCATCCTGAGCCACTGAGAGCTGATCCTGTGAACCGCGCACGCAAACCGGCGCGATCGCCGACATGACAATTGGATCGACGCCGGAATCGCCGCGCGGACTACCAGTCCGGCGCGAATGCGTAACCAGCAGAGCGGACCGTCCGGATCACGTCGCTTCCCACAGATGCCCGAAGCCTTTTGCGCAACCTGGCAATATGAACATCAACACCCCGTATATCGGTTGCGGCGGCGTGTTCAGGCCATGCGGTCGCGACCAGTTCCTCGCGGCTGAAGACCTTTCCAGGTTGCGCCAGAAGGCTGCGCAACAGTTTGAACTCTATCGGTGGCATGACGATTTCTTTTTGTTTGAAGAATGTCCGGTGGGTCTGTCGCTCCAACCGGAAATCACCCTGCACCAGATCCCCTGTCTTGGTTTCCCGCGCGTGCTTCGCGACCCCTGCCTTGCCATGCAGCCAGGTCAGAAGCTGCTCGGGCGCAAACGGCCGCGAAAATATCTCGTCGACGCCCGCTTTGATAAGGTCCAGGTGCAGTTTGCCGGAACGAGGCGCAACCAAGCCGACAAGGGGCGTTGCTTTTGTCGCTTCGTCCGACTTCAGCGCCAGGCATTGCTTAGCGATTGCGCGGTCGCCCGCATGACAGTCCAGGATGACGGCAAGCGGCGCCGCCGCCTTGATGGCGGGGGCAATCTTCGTGTCTGCCGTGATCAGCCGGGCTTCGAAGCCTGCCACCGAAAGGATGTGCCCGTAAACCAGAAAGAAATCCGGGTCCTTCGAAGAGATCAGGACCAGCGGCGTCATGAGTCGATCAACCGAATTCGGTGCATCATAGGGCTGACTACCGCGCAAGTGGGCGCGAGACAATATCCCCTGGCGGGCGAACTTTTAGCTCCCGGTGGGTATCATCCTAGATTTTGTCTGCAAGTATGACGCCGCTGATGCCATAAGCGCGGCGCGTCTGCTCGATAGCCTCAGGGGTTACATCGATAAGCAGCGCGATGATGTCGCCATCCGGATGCTCGAGAGAGTTGCCGAGCTCGAAAAGTGTCCAGCCAAGCGCACGCAGGCGTTTCGGCCAGAATGTTTCGCACACCACGCTGATCTGTCGAATCCCCAGACTTTGGGCCGTCTCAAGAAGACCGCACAGAACAAAGCCGGCGATCGGCGACGACGCTCCGTGCGTGCGAAGCGATGGAACGACAAAAAAACGCGTCCATTCGAAAATGTCTGCCGCTCTCGGAGGCGTGCCGCCGGCGAGAACTGGGAAGACCTCGCTCATCAGATGCGGCTCCAGCGTCGGAACAAGACGGGAGCCGCCGACGATCTTGCCGTTGGTATCGAGCGCCAGAACATAAACCGCATGCTCGTTGTCGAAGGCGTCGATCTCGATGTTGATGGGCCGGGCGACGGCGCGCCATCGTCTGTGCTTGACGTATGCGAAAATAGCGCTCCAGCACTTTTCTATACTGCTTCCTGTTTTCCCAGGTGACCAAGTGCACACGAACCATGACGCCTCCAGGCGGAGGTCGTAGGAAAACGGACTTTCCGTACGTATGACGGTATTCAGGTATTGTTAAATCTGGATTTCCTGCCGTCGCAGCGCCTTGACGATGGCATGGGACACGTTGATCGCGTCGAGCTTTCCTCGTATGTTGCGTTGATGGCTCTCGACCGTGTTTCTGGTGACGCCGAGGATGCAGGCGATGTCTTCGGTGGATTTGCCTTGTGCGCTCCACTCCAGAAGTTCGCGCTCGCGCGCCGTCAATGGCGTGGGCTGATCTCCCCCGCCAGGTGTTCCTAACGCTGAAAGGCTCCGGAACGTATGTACGCAGAGCGTCTCGATGAAGGGCATGGCGCTCGGCGGGAATTCAATCCGGTCACTCGCGGCGGTGACCACGCCGGGACCTGACAGCGGGACGTGTACCGGGACGCAGATACCTTGTTTCATCCCGAACTCCGCCGCCTCGTCCATCACCAATCTTGCGCGTTTAAACAGTCTTGCGGCTGGAAGGTCGCCCCACAGGAAGGGCTGTGGCGAGTGCCGGCACTGCGCTACGCAAGGATCATGCAGAAAATGCTGCTCCGAGACATATCGAAAATACCATTCGGGAGGCCATCCGTCGCCCAGGATCTCGCGTTGCCAGTCCGCGTCGTGCGGCACCGGCAGGCCGGTGATCAGAAAATTGCGCAATCCATACCGCCCCATGATGGAGCGAAACTCTTGCAGGATTGCATCAATTGACCGCGCAGTGTCGATCCTTGAGATTGCTACGAAAAGATCAGCAACACCTTCGCTCTGCATTGGCAGACCTCGACAAAAGCCAAGCCGCACGCCGCGCCACAACTTATGCGCGTCTCCACGTTCTTCAATGGGACCTAGAGCGAATGTACACTGCAGGAGTCAATTAGACGGCTAAAGTCGACAAAAAGCGGGCGTTCAATATCTCGAAAGAACATGTGAGCCTTCATTCAGTCGACTTCGCAACCCCTTGTTTCGTCACACGCACAGCCTTCGATGGAACGGCCGCGATCAACTCTTGCGGCTCGACATCCAAGGCCTTCGCCAGGATCTCGACTGTATCCAGCGTGGCGTTGCGCCGACCGGCCTCGACGCTGCTGATATAGGCTCGCGTGCGGCCCGAAACGAAAGACAACTGCTCCTGAGACAGTCTTCTTTCTCTCCGTAGCCGCTGCACGTTCAAACCAAAAACGCCGCGCAGTTTCATTGAACAACGGATGCTACGACGCGCACTATGGTGCGACACACTATAGTGCACATTCCGCATTGACAGCGGTGCGGTTGGCTGTTTGAAACAACCAGCGAATTCATCGTTTCCTGACACAGGAATAGCCATGTCGAGCCGGCCGTTTCGCGACCTCGCGCACAACGTACAAGTGCATTCCTCTGGCGAGATTAGCCGACCCAGAACGGAAGAAAGCCGGGTCCTGGAATTCGTCTGCATCCGATGCGATGCTTCCTACCCCGCCGATGTCATCATCGACTCCAAGGGATGCGCGCGGTGTCAGCAAACCGCACCCGCAAATCTTCGGCCGGTTTATGCCGATCCTCCTCCTCATCCCTTGGACGGTGCCACCTCCTTGCGCTCGCTATGGCGTTTTGCGCATATGCTGCCTTGCACAGCCGCGGATGCAGTGAGCCTTGGGGAGGGTTTGACGCCGTTGCTTGCGGCGCCGCGCATCGGCGCATTTCTCGGTGTTCCCAACCTCGCAATCAAGGACGAAGGCCGAAACCCGACCTGGTCGCATAAGGACCGCTTCTCGACCATCGCGGTCAGCGTGGCGCGGGCGCGTGGCGCAAAGATCATCGCGACCGCCTCCTCTGGCAACGCCGGCGCTTCGCTGGCGGCTTACGCAGCTAGAGCCGGGCTGAAGTGCGTTGTCACCACCTTCGCCGGGTCGGCCGGCGCGATGCTGGCGCAGATCCGAAAATATGGCGCGACCGTGCTGCCCCTGGTCAACAAAATGGACCGATGGTCCCTGCTGGACCAGGCGGCTGCCCGCTATGACTGGTTCATTGCCTCGCCCTATCACGGTCCGGTCGTCGGCAGCCATCCACTCGGCATAGAGGGCTACAAGACGATCGCCTACGAGATCGTCGAGCAATCGAATGGCACGGCGCCGGACTGGTGCGTCCTGCCGGTCTGCTATGGCGATGCATTGTCGGGCGTGTGGGCGGGCTTTTGCGAGTTGTACGCGCAAGGGACGATCACGCAGCTGCCCCGGCTCGTCGCCGCGGAGGTGCACGGGTCATTAGCGGACGCTCTCGCCAGCGGCGCCGATGCCTTGAGCGAACGCAAGATGCTCTTCGACAGCCTCGCCGTATCGATCGGCACGCCACGCAGCACCTTCCAGGCTTTGAAGGCTCTGCGCGAATCCGGCGGGCACGCAGTGCCCGTCGACAATCGCGGCCTGATCGCAATGCAGGAACGCCTTGCGCGGGACGAAGGGATCTTTGCCGAACTGGCGTCGGTCACACCGCTGATCGCAATATCCACGTTGAGGGATCAAGGGATCATCGCAGCCGCAGACCGCGTCGTGGCCGTTGTGACCGCCAGCGGTCTCAAGGACCTCGATCGGTCCACTGGAACGAACGAACACGATCAGATCTTCCAGACGACGGAAGACGCCTGGCGCTGGCTCGACAAAAGCGGGCTGGATCTCGCCTTATAGGTTGTCGACCGCACCAATAGCCGACGGCACCTCACTTGTTGCCTGCGTCTCCAGCACATCGTCGAGACGGCGGCGCAGCCAAAGAAAGCGAGTCCATTGCGTCTCTGCGGCCGGTGCGATTGTCGTCAGCGTCCTCGGCTCAGACGGCTCTTTGCAGGGCCAGCCAGGCAAGGTCGCAAGCCAGTCGTCATTGTAGACAGTTTCGGCATGGCGATGGCCTTCGTCAGGCATGATGACCACGACCTGTGCGTCCGGAAGGGTCGTTGCAACCCATTGTGCGACCAACGCGGCGGCGCCGCTGGTCGGCCCCATGAAGATGCCGTGCTCGCGCAGCAAACGGTGCGCACTCAGATACGCCGGATAGGCGCCGACCCAATGGATCTCGTCGACAAGCTCATGCCTGACATTTTTCGGCAGAACGCTGTTGCCCAAGCCCCGCAGCATGCGTTTGCCGACGGGCTGCCCAAACAGAATGCTGCGATGGGTATCGACGGCAAACACCGTCAGATGGGGAAAGACCGTTCGCAGAAAAGACGCGGTGCCGCATAGCGAACCGCCTGTGCCGACGCAGCCGACCAGGCAGTCAATCTTTCCCACTGCCCTGATGAAAAGTTCAGCCAGCCGCGCATAGGCGAGCCAGTTTCCCGGACTGTCGTATTGGCGGGTCCAGAAGCCCTCCGGCTCCTTGGCCAGGATTTGCTGCAGGCGCTCAAGCCGGCCAGGCTGATTGCCGTCACCGCGCGGATCATCAAGTGCGATGACCGTCGCGCCGATGCGCTCCAGCCGGGCTTTGTATTTGGCATCGATAAGCGTTGAAGCGGTGACGAGGGTAAGGCGATAGTCACGCGCCGCCGCGAGCAGCGCCACCGCCATGCCGAACGTGCCGGACGTCGTCTCGACAATGTGGGAGCCTGCCTTCAGTTCGCCATTCGACGCTGCCCGATCCAGAATGTAGCGGGCCGGCATCAGCTTCATCAACGGAAAAGCCGCCGCCACTAGATTTGGCGCCAGGCGAGCAAGGCGCGGGGTCTCAAGGTCCCTGAAATAGTCAACTCCGAGGGTCACCATGTCCAGCCCTCCGCATTGACCAGATGGACCTCGACTTCCTTGAAGCCGGCGCGTCTTATCTGTTGCGCGACCAAAGCTGCCCGTCGCTTCAGATTCGATGCGAGAAGATCGAAAATCAGACCAAACAACGAGCCGCTATGGGCGACTTGCACCCCGCACGCTCCGGCTCGCCTGGCAATTTCGGCGACCTCCTCGAAACCCTGTTTCGGCAAGTGCCGTTGACTGATCACCGCACTGGCAGAGGCGGCGCGTCCGAGAAGATTTGGATCCTGAAGGTAAACCGCCCGCGCCACCAGCGCCCGAAGGACGCCGAATTCCTGGATTTCGGCACTGTCGTAGCGCGCCGGCGGCAGCTGCAATGTGTCGACGGGGACGCCGCCATTCGCCTTGAACCCGACCAGAAGCAGCGGCGGCAGCGAGCCGCCGAAATTCTCGATCACCGTGCCCTCGCGTTGCGCGAACAGGACCGCATGCTCATCGAATGCGATCGCATCGCTGGCGCGCTCGGCGGCAACGGCGAGACGCCCTATGCTCGAGGGCCGCAACTGGACCTTGAGGGCCGCGGCTACGGCGCGAATGGAAGCGACGACGTCCGCGGTCGATGAGCCGTAGCCGTGCCCCACGGGAATCGAGCTTTGAAGCGTCAGCACGCCACCGCCGGTTACGCTCAAGAAATTGAGCGTGAGCCGCGCGGCTGCCGACGCCTTGACCTTATGATCAGGGTGGACAACGACCGTATCGCCGTCGCTCTTGGCAAAGGTGGCCTCGGACCTCAAACCGGCGATCGGCAGCGTGACGAGCCCGCGATGAAGGCGCCCGCCATCATCCTTGAAGACGCCCTGGATGAGTTCGCCGTGATGCGCTATCGCCGCTCCCGTCCCGATCGAAGACCGCAGCGTTTCACCGCTCATAAGATCGCCGGCGCCAGCCATTTTCATCTCCCCCACGCTTTCTCGCAGCGCAGAAGGATGGCGCCGACGGCTGACATCCGCCCTCAAGGAATTCCGGTATTGACGCTTCCTATCGAACGAGCCGGCGGGAGATCGATGTCAGGCGGCGGAGCCGAGGTGCCTCAGCGGCCGGCCAACCGAAACCGCTTGCGCAGCAGCCATGATACCTTGCGCATCGATCCCGTAATGCCGATAGAGATCGGCGATCGTACCAGTCTGGCCGAAATGCTCGACGCCCAAAGCGCGTGTACGGTGGCCATGGACCGACCCCAGCCAGGCGAGCGTCGCGGGGTGCCCGTCCAACACCGTCACGATGGCGCAGGAAGCCGGAAGACCGGCCAAAAGGCGCTCGACATGACTTGAGGCGCGTGGATGGCCGTACTGGCGCGCCCGGGCCGCGGCTGACCAGCCGGCGTTCAGCCGATCGGCCGAGGTCACCGCCAGAAGCCCGATATCGCGCCGATCGCCGGCCATCAACCCCAGCGCCTGTACAGCTTCCGGCGCGACTGCGCCGCAATAAGCTATCACCAGCTCGGCGTTCGGCCCGGGCTTGCGCAGCCAGTAGGCGCCATCGACGATGTCGCGCGCCAGCTTACCTTCGATCGGGCGTGTCGGCTGCTCGATCGAGCGCGTCGAGAGCCTGAAGTAGACCGAGCCTCCGGTCTGATCGCGCAGCCAGGTATGGTCGTCAGGCTCGGCTTCGCCGCTACGCTGTATATAGTCGAATGCCCATCGCAGGATGATTGCCAGTTCATCGACATAGGCCGGCTCGAACATCGCCAGACCGTCCTGCGCCATGCCGATCAGCGGCGTGGCTATCGACTGATGCGCTCCGCCTTCGGGAGCCAGTGTCACGCCGGAGGGCGTCGCGGCCAGTATAAAGCGGGCGTCCTGGTAACAGGCATAGTTGAGCGCATCGAGGCCGCGCTCGATGAAAGGATCGTAGAGCGTGCCGACCGGAAGCAGGCGCTCGCCGTGGAGCGCGTGCGACAGGCCGAGCGCCGAAAGCATCGTGAAAAGGTTCATCTCCGAAATGCCCAGTTCGAAATGCTGTCCCGACGGCGCAAACGTCCAGTTGAAGGTGGAGGGGATGCGCTCCTCGCGGAAAATGTCCGCCTGGTCGCCGCGCGCGAACAGACCCCGCTTGTTTACCCAGGCGCCGAGATTGGTCGAGACGGTGACGTCGGGCGATGTCGTGACGACACGGCCTGCAAAGTCGCTGTCCGATTTTGCGATCTCGTGCATCAGAAGCCCGAAACCTTGTTGTGTCGACATGGACGGCTGAGCGCCGAAGCTGATGCACGCCGGAACCGGAATAGCTGGGGCTGTGTGGCGCCGCGGGGCTGCCTCCGCGAAAGGCGACGACGCGAGGAAGGACCGTATCGCAGCCTCGTCATGGGCGAGGCCCTCGAACATGTCCCATTCGCGGCCCTCGCGGACTCCCATGCCTTGCCGCAGCGCGTCGACTTGCGCCGGTGTCATCAATCCGGCGTGGTTGTCTTTGTGGCCGGCCAGGGGCAGGCCGAAGCCCTTGATCGTATAAGCGATGAAGCAGGTCGGACGATCATGCCCGCGTGCTTGCTCGAAGGCATCGATGATGCTCTCCAGATCGTGGCCGCCGAGGTTTGCCATCAGGGCCGCAAGGTCTTCGTCGCTGCGTTTCTCGATCAGACGGCTGACCGGACCCTGATCGCCGAGATCATCGAGCAGGCGCCTGCGCCAGGCAGCGCCGCCCTGGAAGGTCAGCGCGGAATAGAGCTGGTTGGGGCATGCATCGATCCAGGTTCGCAGCTTTTCACCGCCATCTTCCTCGAAGGCTGCCTGTTGCAATTTCCCGTGCTTGAGGATGACGACATCCCAGCCGAAGTTGCGAAAGATGGATTCGAAACGCTGCCACAGGCTTTCGCGCACCACCGCGTCGAGGCTCTGCCTGTTGTAGTCGACGACCCACCAGGTGTTGCGCAAGCCGTGCTTCCAGCCCTCGAGGAGAGCCTCGAAGATATTGCCTTCGTCCATTTCGGCGTCGCCGAGCAGGGCGACCATCCGCCCTTCCGGCCGATCGGTCTTCCAGCCTTTTGCCCTGACATAATCCTGGACCAGCGAGGAGAACAGGGTCTGCGCCACGCCCAGTCCAACCGACCCGGTCGAGAAATCGACATCGTCGATATCCTTGGTTCGGGACGGATAGGACTGCGCGCCGCGATAGCCACGAAAATTCTGCAGCTGTTCGAGCGTCTGCTTGCCGAACAAATACTGGATGGCATGGAAAACCGGGCTGGCATGCGGCTTGACGGCGACGCGGTCCTGCGGCCTCAGGATCTTGAAATAGAGCGCCGTCATCAAGGTCGAGGCGGACGCCGACGAGGCCTGGTGGCCGCCTACCTTGAGGCCGTCCGTCGACGCTCGAAGATGATTGGCATGATGGATCATCCAGACGGCCAGCCAGAGGATCTTGCGCTCAAGCTCGGAAAGGATCGTCATCGTCGGCTCCTGTGAAATCGCGGCTCAACGATACCTGCGTCGATCTTCCGAATGTGACTATTCTTGCGCAAATTGATCGGTGATATTGGCTGATCGAGCCAATAGTGGCGACTAGACGAGGGAAGCATGCCAAATCCAGCGCTTGACGCAATCGACCTGAAGATCATCGCCGCGCTGCAGAAGAACGCCAAGGCGACTTCGAGCGACCTCGCCGAAGCCGTCGGTCTGTCGCCCTCGCCTTGCGCGCGGCGGGTCAGGCTCCTGGAGAGCGCCGGCGTCATCAAGGGCTACACCGTGGTCGTCGACCAGAAGAAGCTCGGCCTGCCGATCAGCGCTTTCGCGTCGATCAAGCTTGAACGGCAACGCGAGGACGATCTCGACCGCTTCTCGCAAGCCGTGCTGCGCTGGCCGGAGGTGGTCGACTGTTATCTGATGACCGGCCAGCGCGACTACCTGATGCGCATCGTGGTGCGCGACCTCGAGGCCTATGAACGGTTCATCAAGGACAAGCTGACGCGGCTGGACAACATCGCTTCGATCGAAAGCAGCTTCGCCCTGGGTCAGGTCAAGCGCTCGGAAGTCCTGCCCATCTGATGGAGCGAGTATTCTGCGGCGGCCATCGCGGCGGCAACTGAAGCGGGGGCGGGCACCCGTGTGACCCACCCCGATGGCGTTTTCACCCGCAGAATGCATTCCACTTGCGCCACCCGCGAGAGCCTCTCATTGCCGAGTCGGCAATATTTTGTACATATTTTGTTTATCTACATTGACGCGTTGGCCGCCCTCAACGTAGCGTTGAACGGCTGCGGCGGGAACGCCTGCGCGCAACTCAATCTCACGGGAGGACTGCACGATGAAATTTCGAGCCCGATCTGTCGCCATTGGCCTGGCCTGCATCGCCTATGCCACGATTGTTGGATCCGTGCTGCCGGCCACGGCGGAAACGACAAAGGAACGCGTATTGAGAGAGGGGAGGATCGTGATCGGCATCCACAACCGCTCGCCATGGGGCTACAAGCAGGAAGGAACCGGCGAGTTGCTCGGCTGGCATCCGGACCTGCTCAGAGCTGCGTTCGCCGATCTCGGCGTCAAGCAGGTCGACTTCGAGGTCACCGAGTTCGGCGCGTTGATCCCTGGGTTGATGGCTGGGCGTTTCGATGCCGTGGCGTCCGGCTTGTCGATAACGCCGCCGCGATGCCAGCAGGTTGCCTTCGGCGCTCCCGACCTTAGGCAGGACGACGCGGCGATCGTACTCGCCGGCAACCCCAAGGCGATCCATGGCTATGCGGATCTTGCCAAGAAATCCGACGCCATCATGGGCGGCGGCCGCGGCAGCAACGTCATCCAGAACGCCATCGCCGAGGGCGTCCCTGAGGATCGCATCCTGCAGTTTCCCGACATCGAGACCAACATCGCGGCACTGCGCGCCGGCCGCATCGACGCCGCGGTATTTTCTTCCCCGACGGTGATCGGGCTGCTGTCCGGCAAAAAGAGCCCCGATCTGGAACGCGCCAACCCATTCACGACCGACGAGAAGTCGATCAGCTACGTCGCGGTCGCGTTCAGGAAGGATGATGGCGACCTGCGCGACCTTTACAATCAGGGGCTCGCCAAGGTCATATCGAACGGCACAATTGCCACCATCATGGCGAAGTACGGATTTGGCCCCACCGAAAACGTGCCGCCAGGATTGACGACCTCGCAGTTGTGCGGAGCCGCCAACTGACCGGGTCGACAACAGAAGCCGTCCAGCATCAACACGACAGGGTGGCGCGCCGCGCGAGCTCGCGCGGCGGCCTCTGTGCGCCGACAGGCTCTCACATCACTGTCGTTCAGGATCGCTGGACGGCGCGATGTCTTCGGGGATTTCTTGCCGCAGGCTCGGCCCCTTGGCCAGGCGCCTGCCAAGCGCGGAAATGAAAGCTTCATAGCGCTCGCTTGCCTTGGCTTGCGCTGCCTGGGCCATCGGCTCCGGCAAGGCCGGAGTGGTGGCCAGCCAGAAGCGAATGAATACCGCCTGCGTTTCAACCGAGATGCCGACATCGCGCTCCAACCGCGCGATCCGGCGATCGATCCGGTCGAGACGCCTGGAGATCGCCGCCTCGCGTTGCGCGTCGGCATCCGGAGAGAGGAAGGAGGCGATCGCCGCTTCAGCGATGAGCGACTGCGAGCGATCGCGCCGGGCGGCGTATTCGACCAGCAATGCCATCACGGCAGGGTCGAGATACACGGAAATCTGCACCTTTTTCTTGCTTCTCGTCACGACCGTCACAGCTCCATGCCGTCGTCCGGGTCGAGCGCGATCTGACGCGCCATGCCCCGCACAAGGCGAGCCATCCGGCTGCTGCTCGCGAGATCATCCGCCTCGTCAGGCGCTTCGATCTCGAACTCGTTGACGGGCGGCAGCTCCGCCGCGGCCGGGAGAAGAGGATCGAGCTCTGGCTGACGTCGCAATGCGGACTCGGTCGATTCCTCCTGGAGTTTCGTCACGGCAGTTGCGGCTGCCGTACCCGGTGGCGGGAGCGGCAACGCAAGCGCCGTCCAATCGTCAGGCTCCGGCTCGGCTCGAGCCGTGACAGCCGGTGGCGGCAGAATGCGCTCCCGCAACCGCGGGTCTTCGAAATAGCGCGCCTTCTTCGCCCGGATCGGCGGCGTGCCCGCCAGCATGACGATCTCGTCGCCTGCCGGCAACTGCATGATCTCGCCGGGCGTCAGCAACGGCCGCGCCGTCTCCGAGCGCGAAACCATGAGATGACCGAGCCAGGGCGAGAGCCGGTGACCGGCATAGTTCTTCATCGCCTTCAGCTCGGTTGCCGTGCCCAGGGCATCGGAGACACGCTTGGCGGTACGCTCGTCATTGGTCGCGAAGCTGACGCGTACATGGCAGTTGTCCAGAATAGAATTGTTCGGCCCGTAGGCCTTCTCGATCTGGTTGAGGGACTGCGCGATCAGGAAGCTTTTCAACCCGTAGCCGGCCATGAAAGCGAGCGCGGATTCGAAGAAGTCGAGCCGTCCGAGCGCCGGAAACTCGTCAAGCATCAGAAGCAATCGATGGCGATCCGCCCTCGCCTGCAGATCCTCGGTCAGACGGCGGCCGATCTGGTTGAGGATGAGACGGATCAGCGGCTTGGTGCGACTGATGTCGGAGGGTGGAACAACGAGATAGAGCGTCGCCGGACGAGGATCGGCGACCAGGTCGGCGATGCGCCAGCCGCATGCGCGCGTCACCTCCGCCACCACCGGGTCGCGATAGAGCCCAAGGAAGGACATCGCGGTCGAGAGCACGCCGGAGCGCTCGTTGTCGGACTTGTTCAACAACTCACGGGCGGCGCTGGCGATGACGGGATGCGGACCGCCCTCCCCCAGATGCGGCGTCGTCATCATCGCGGCCAAGGTCGATTCGATCGGCCGCTTCGGATCGGACAGGAATGCCGCTACGCCGGCAAGCGTCTTATCCGGTCCGGCATAGAGCACATGCAGGATCGCGCCGACCAGGAGCGCGTGGCTCGTCTTTTCCCAGTGGTTGCGTCGTTCAAGCGAGCCTTCGGGGTCGACCAGGATGTCGGCGATGTTTTGCACATCGCGGACCTCCCATTCACCGCGGCGGACCTCGAGCAAAGGGTTGTAAGCGTCCGACCTGGCATTGGTCGGATCAAACAACAGCACCCGGCCGTGGCGGGCGCGGAAGCCGGCGGTCAGACCCCAGTTCTCGCCCTTGATGTCATGGACGATCGCCGAGCCAGGCCAGGTCAGCAACGACGGCACTACAAGGCCGACCCCCTTTCCCGAACGCGTCGGCGCAAAGCAAAGCACATGCTCGGGCCCGTCGTGGCGCAGATAGTGCGTTCCATAGCGCCCCAGCACCACGCCGTCGGGGGCAAGCAGGCCTGCCGCCTGCACCTCGCTCTTGTCGGCCCAGCGCGCGGAGCCATAGGTCGCGACCTTCGTCGCCTCGCGGGCACGCCAAAGCGACATGCCGATCGCCACGGCGATCGACATGAAGCCGCCCGAGGCGGCAATGATGCCGCCGCGCACAAAGATGCCCGGCGCATAGGCATCATAGAAATACCACCACCAGAAGATGGCAGGCGGATAATAGACTGGCATGCTGCCGATGACGAACCAAGGCGTTCCCAGCCGCTCCTGATAGCCCAGCTGCCAAGCCGACCATTGCGTCGATCCCCAGATCGCGAGGAGCACGATCAGGAAGACCACGACAATCTGTCCCCAAAGGACTTTCGTTCCCGACATTCGTTTCTCCTCGTGCCGAGAGGTCAGCAAGGTTGATGCGAGATTCAACAGCCGGCCCATGCCGATCGTGTCGCGTCGCGTTCCCGGCAAGGAAGACAGGCGATCGGCACTCAGGCTCCGATCCCCCTTGAAAGCGCCTTCATAAGCCGAGGCCGGGCTTGCGGCCGAAACTCCAATCGGCGCCGCCGTCGCCGCGAACGACACCGGAGACGTGATTGCCGAGATGTCGCTCCAGCGAAGGCGTCCAGGGCACGAGCTGAAAGCCGAGGCCATCATCGATCATCGCGAAACGGCCGGATGCAAGCGCAAAGCGCTGCCTGTAGGTGCCCGACACGAATTCGCCTTTCCCGGCACGGTTGAATGACTGGCCCGTCTGAGTCGCGAGCCTGCTCGCGAGCACGTCGAGTTCCCTCTGGCGGAGCGTGTCGATCAAGTTTCCGGCAAAGACGGTCCCGCCCGGCCGCCGCTCCGCCAGCCCCAGTCCGACCAGGTGCTCGGCGCGCCGATCAAGCGCCTGGCGCACCTCGGCGCCGAAGCCGCCATCGGAAAGCGCCGCCGCAGGACGGGCAAGCGCCTGCCGGTCGAGCCAGGTCGCCCCCTCCGCAACCACCTGTCTGTCGATGTCGAAATCGGAGCGCACGGCAAGCGCCAGCCGTCGGCGTCCCTGGGCGTCCTCGAATTTGCGCAGTTCGACGATCGCGCCCGGCGCCCCGTCACCCGTCGCCTCGAGATCGGCAAGCCGGACGTGATGACAACGTCCGTCGACGCCATCGATGACCGCATAGGCCGTGCCCTTGAGTTCGTCATCCAGTCCGCGCTCGACCAGTCGGCCGATAATCGTCTCGCCGATGGTCTCCGCGGCCAGCACATAGCTGGCGCTCGCGCGTTCGATGTCGCGGACCGAGAATGCGCGATGCATGCGTTTGATGATATCGCCGCGCTCACCCATCTGGCGCAGCGTCGCCTCGGCTCTGTCGCTGAGGATCCACTGACCAGGACCGAGTTGCTCGGCAAGGCCGAGCGTTTCCAGCCTGCGCAGCCGCCCGATCTTTGGCGCGATGAATTCGTCAGGCTGGCGATCGGCACATGGCGCGAGATCGATGACGCCGCCATCGCGTGCGTCTCGAAGCAACTGGCGGTCGAGCCCGGTCCACCGCTCGGCCTCGACCTGACGCTCGACCTGCCGGCGGATCTCAAGATCCGATCGGGGGCCAAGCTCCTGCGTGACGAGCTCGCTGGCGCGATCGCGCATGCCGCGGCTGATGTAGTCGCGCGAGATCACCAGGTCCTGGCCGTCATCGGCCCGGCCGCGCAGGATGACGTGGACATGCGGGTTGTCGGTGTTCCAATGATCGACCGCGATCCATTCGAGCACCGTGCCCAGATCCTTCTGCATGCGGCCCATGAGATCACGGGTGAAGGATTTCAGGTCGGACATCTCGACGGCGTCCTCCGGCGAGACGATGAAGCGGAAATGATGCCGGTCGTCCTTGCAGCGCCTGACGAAATCCGGGAGCGACGCATCGTCGACCTCCGGTCCGAACATGCGGGCTTTCGCGTCGTCTCGCGTGACCCCCTCCCGGCGCAGATAGTTGAGGTGGCTCGCCAGCGGCGCGCCACGTTTCGAATGGCGAACCACGCGGGTCTTGATCGTGGCGAGGCGGGAGCGGCCGGTGAGGAAGCGATTGGCCTGAAGGCTCGCTGCCCTGCCCCGCCCGAACCGCGAACTGTTGCCTCTCCCGATCCGGCCTGAGCGCGACACGCTGCCGCCGGCCTTTTGCGCCGCCGCAAGCGCCTGGGCGATGAAGGGCCGCGACGATTGGGCTCGCGTCGAGCGAATGCGGCCCGGACGGACGCGGAACTCGTGCTCATCGGACACGGCACCCGTCCTCACCCTGCCATTTGCGCAGAGAATACAATAATTTGCATGCTCTTAGCACATTGCGCGAAGGCGCTGCAATGTGCGGTAAGCGGCAAAAAACCCAGCAAATGCAACCAACCGACCGCAGCACAATGTGCGCCCTTTTATCTTGCCATCCCTCGGTTGCTGCCGTAACCGTCCGGTCCCTGCACATATTTGAAGTAGTGCAATATCGCGTCATGTCGGGTTCCTTCAGTCTGTGGAGGA
>NZ_VFUR01000024.1:0-79042 GCF_006441095.1 Mesorhizobium sp. B2-5-4
GCAACGAAAATGGCCGCCCTCAATCCTCACAACAAGCCTCCCGCAATATTGCGCAACGGGCCCCTTGTGGGAGAAGGGAAGACATGGTGGTGCTGGCTCATCATCAATTCCCCGCCTGTTGCTGCGGCAAGAGATAACCGGTGGTCGAGCGGGCCAGCACCAGATAGCGCGCGGCAACGGCCTTGACCTCGTCGGTGGTGACCTTGCGGATGCGGTCCGGCCATTGCTGCACGTCCTGGACATTGCCGCCGGTGGCAAGTGTCGAACCATAGATGTTGGCCATGGAGTCCTGCTTGTCGCGGGCAAAGATCATTGACCTGACATAGCGGTCCTTGGCTTTTTCGAGCTCATCCGGGGTCACGCCGTCGCTGGCGATGCGCGCCACCTCGGCATCGACCGCGACTTCGACGTCGGCCAGCTTGGCGTCGCCGCGCGGCGAGCCGTAGACGGTGAAATTGGTGTCGTCGAGCATGGTGCCCTGGAAATACGCGCCGGCGCTGGAAGCGATGCCCTGCTTGATGACGAGCGCCTGGTAAAGCCGGCTGCGGTTGCCGCCGCCAAGGATCTCGGCGAGCAGATCGAGCGCTTCGGCCTCGCCAGGCTTGGCGGTGTGATAGGAGGGCACGACCCATTGTGTCGAGAAACTCGGCACGCTGACGCGGGCGTCGGAGAGCGTCACGGTGCGCCTGGTGTTCTGCTCCGGCTCGACCGGGCGGACGCGCGGCGGCAGATCCGGCCCGCGGGCAACCTTGCCATAGGTCTTTTCGGCCAGCGCCTTCACCGTTTCCGGTTGGATGTCGCCGGCCACGATCAGCACGACGTTGTTGGGCCGGTAATATTTATTGTAGAAGGCGACGGCGTCGGTGCGGTTCAGCTGTTCCATCTCCTGCATCCAGCCAATAACCGGAATGCGATAGGGCTGGTTCTGCCACAGTGTGGCATCGACTTCCTCGTCGAGCACGGCCTGCGGATTGTTGTCGATGCGCGAGCGGCGCTCCTCCAGGATCACATCGCGCTCGGTCTTGATGACGTCGTCGGTGAGGATGAGGTTGCGCATGCGGTCAGCCTCGAAGCTCATCATCAGTTCGAGATCCGACGGCGCCACCGTCTCGTGGAAAGCGGTGTAGTCGTAGGAGGTGAAGGCGTTGTTGGAGCCGCCAATGTCGGAGACGGCGCGGTCGAACTCGCCGGCTTCGTGATGGGCCGTCGCCTTGAACATCAGATGCTCGAAGAAATGAGCGATGCCGGATTTGCCCGGCGGCTCGTCGGCGCTGCCGATCTTGTACCAGACCATATGGGTGACGATCGGCGCGCGATGGTCGGGAATCACGACCACTTCCATGCCGTTGTCGAGCAGGAAGTCCGTGACCTTGAACTCGGCCGGCACAGTGTCTGGCAATACGGCGTTGTCCGCCAGGACAGGGTCGGTCATGAACAAAGCCAGCGACGTCGCCAGCAGCGTTGGCCTCAGCCACTCAGTCCTGGATGTCATCGATGGCTCCGGTTTCATGCAGCGACGATAGGCAAGGCGCTGGCGACAAGCAAAGTGATTTGTTGGCCATGTTGCCGGCAAAGGCGGCGGCAAAGAGGCCACTGCTGAAAGAGGCCTGTCAGGCAGCCTCGATGAAGCGGATGACAGTCTCGCCGTAGTTGCGCTCATCAAGCACGGAAAAGCCCGGGCCTGGCTCGAAGGGAACCGACGCCGTCTCCTCGACAACGCAGAGCGCCCCGGGGCGCAGCCAGCCGCCGGCCATGGCCGACCGCAGAGCGCGCTCGCCAAGGCCCTTGCCATAGGGCGGATCGGCAAAGACGAGACCGAACGGCGCCAGCGTGCCCGCCTCGCCAAGGCCCGTTGCATCGCGGCGGAAGATCTTGGTGCGTCCGGTCAGGCCGAAGGCCTCGACGTTGTCGCGGATCAGGCCACGGCCTTCGGCCGATTCCTCGATGAAGACGCCATAGGATGCGCCGCGCGACAGGGCCTCCAGACCAAGCGCGCCGGTGCCGGCGAACAGGTCGAGCACGCGCGCGCGCTCCAGTTGCCCGGCAAAGCGATGCGCCAGAACGTTGAAGACGGCCTCGCGGGTGCGGTCGGTCGTCGGGCGGATGGCGCCGCTGCGGGGCGTCGCCAACGGACGCCCGCGAAACTCACCGCCGACGATTCTCATCTTATCCGAGGACCCTTGGGGCCGCGCGGCCGCTCACCGCCACCGGCGCCTCCTGGACGCTCGCCACGCGGCTTGCCGAATGGCCTTGCGTCGCCTGGTTTGCCGGCGGGCTTGCCGTAAGACGGCTTGAACGAGGCCTTGCGCGCCTTGGCCTCGGCCGCCTTGGCCGCATCGGCCTCCGCCCTGCCCTTGCCGATCGGCCGGGCTCCCGGTGCCATCCAGACATTGGCCTTGCGCTGGCCTGGCGGCTCGATCGGCCGCTGCTCGCGTTCGGATTTCTTGCCGCCGCCACGAGGCTTGTCACCGAAACCGCCGCGCGGCTTGTCGCCGAAGCCGCCACGCTCCAGTCGCGGACCGCGTTCGCCGAAGCTCTTTTCTGGCCTCTCGCCCCTGTCAGGACTTGTCGACAGTTTGCCGAGCGCCTCGTCGCGGCTGCCTTCCCGGCGTTTGCGGTTCTTGATCAGCCCGCCCTCGCCGATCGGCCGCCGCTCGCCGTCTCTCGTAAATTTCGGCCGTTCCGGCTCGGCCTCACGGACTTCGGTACGCCGGACCGGCTGGTTGGAAAACGGTTTTGTTATCTCGGCATCGAAATTGGCACCGGATTCCTCGACCAGGCGCTCGCCAAGCTGGTCGCGCAGCACCCGGCCCTTGATTTCCAGCACGTGACCTTCGGCGAGGTCCTCGAGCTGGAACGGACCATAGGAGATGCGGATCAGCCGCGTGACGTCGAGGCCGAGCGCGCCAAGAATGTTCTTGACCTCACGGTTTTTGCCCTCGCGCAGGCCGATCGTCAGCCAGGCATTGGAGCCCTGCTCGCGATCAAGGCTGGCTTCGATGGCGCCGTAGAAGACGCCGTCGACGGCAATGCCTTCGCGCAGGCCGGCAAGCGCGCTTTCCTCGACCTTGCCGTGGACACGCACACGGTAGCGGCGCAGCCAGCCGGTGGCCGGCAGTTCTAGTACGCGCGACAGGCCGCCATCATTGGTCAGCAGCAGCAGGCCTTCGGTGTTGATATCGAGCCGGCCGATGGTCATCAGCCGCGGCAGTTCGGCCGGCAGCACGTCGAAGACGGTCTTGCGGCCTTCGGGGTCGCGGTTGGTGGTGACGACGCCGGCCGGCTTGTGGAACAGGAACAGGCGCGTGCGTTCGATCGGCGGGATTTCCATTCCGTCGAGATGGATGATGTCATTGGGCATGACGTTGAACGCCGGCGAGGCCAGCACCCGACCATTGACCTTGACGCGGCCGGCGGCGATCAACTCCTCGGCGTCGCGGCGCGAGGCGAGCCCGGCACGTGCCAGACGCTTGGCGATGCGCTCGCCGGCTTCTTCCGTTGCTTCGGTTGTTCGCGGACGTGGCTTGAAGCCGCCGCCCGATGCGCCCTGTGGCCGGTCTCCGAAATCACGTTTGGGTCTGTCGCCTCCAAAGTCTCGCTTTGGACGGTCGGCAAAATCCCGCTTCGGACGATCTGCGAAATCACGCTTGGGACGGTCGAAGCGCTTTTCGCCGCCCTCCGCCGAGGCAGAAACCGGACGGTCGCCACGTGGCGCGTAGGGCTTGCGCGGCCGTTCGCGCTTTTCATACGGCTTGCGTTCGCCCTCGGCCGCCATCGGGCGGTCGCCACGTGGCGCGTAGGGCTTGCCTTCGGGGCGCGGTCCCTTGCGGAACGGCTTGTCGCCGCTCTTGAAGTCGCGCTTCGGGCGCTCGCCTTCAGCGGCGGCCGGCCGGTCGCCGCGTGGGGCATAGGGCTTTTTCGCACCAAAGGACGGCTTCCCGCCCTTGCTGGCGTCGTGGCCACGTGACCCTGCCGATTTCGGGCCACTCCTGCCTGGACCGCCTTTGCGCGGAGATTTCTTGTCGCTGTCGTCCATGTGGCCTTTGTCCGTTTGCGCTGCTACAGCGTGGCGCATCCGTTCGGCGCGCAACGAACGCTGTAGCATTTTTGATTTGGCGCATGATCATTCCCGAAAATCGAGTCCGATTTTCAGGTTGATGCGCTCCATAACAGGATCACCGCCGGGTGGCGAGGATATAATGGGAAGACAAACCGCTTGAAGAGGCCGGATTTCATGGCGCTGGCGCTAAAAGAGGCCGAAGCGGCAGCCTTGCGCGGCGAAGTGCCGGTCGGCGCGGTCATTGCCAATGGCGGCACGGTCATTGCCAGTGCCGGCAACCGCACGCGCGAGCTTGCCGACCCGACGGCGCACGCCGAAATGCTGGTCATCCGTGAAGCCTGCGGCAAACTCTCGAGCGAGCGGCTCACCGGCCACGATCTCTATGTGACGCTGGAGCCCTGCGCCATGTGCGCCGGGGCAATCTCATTCGCCAGGCTGCGCCGTCTCTATTTCGGTGCCGCAGACGAAAAGGGCGGCGCCGTGGTCAACGGTGTGCGCTTCTTCGCTGCACCGACCTGCCACCACACGCCCGACATCTATCCGGGCATGGCCGAGACCGAAGCAGGCCTGCTGCTGAAGGATTTTTTCAGGGGACGTCGAGACTGAGCCAAGGCCGCCGCAAGATCAGCGGCGCGACTGTTCCTACAGCGACGGCAACCAGTCGAACCAGCCGCCCTTCTTGCCCTCGGCCTTTGCCTTGAGGCGGCGCTCCTTCTTGTACTCGTCTTCGCCGAGTTCATTCTGCGGCGCGGCACCGGAGGCGGTGCGGTAGGCCAATGGCGGCTCGCTAAGGTATTTGCGCGTGTTCGGATCGCCCTGCTTGCTGTCGGCAAGGCGGCGTTGGATCTCCGCAGCGCGGCCCTTGTCGGAATCGGCGGGTTTCCACGCCGGCGGATGGCTTGAGCCGGACTCTTCCATTGCCTTCTTCACCGAAGCGGGATCCGTCTGCACATCATCGACGATCTCCGACTGGTAGGCCGGATCGTTCTGGTGGGCGGTGGCGTCGGCGCGCAGACGCGCGCGGCGCTGCTCGGGCGATTCGGGCCACCCGGCGTTTGCCGTCTGGATGCTTTCCTGGGGGGCAGGCAGCGCTTCCTTCTGGCCGGGTGCCGGCTTCACCAGGGTGGGACGCGGCTTGTAGTCGATCGGGTCCTTGCGCTTCGGCGCGAAGGAAACGGCGCCTGTAAGATCGCCGGCCAGTTGTTCGGCGGCGGTCTTGTCGGTGCCATAGGTCGGAGAGCCCATGCAGCCGGATAAAGCGAGGCCCGAAGCGACAAGCGGCGCCAACAGCGCAAGGCGCGCGTTATATCTCTCGGTCATGCCAAAAAGTCCCACTCTAGACAGCCTCTCGATCGCACCGGCTTTGTATCCGGTCCCCATCATGCAAGCACTTGCGACGGAAATCCGGCGACAATTTGTCTTCCGGAGTTTCGCGTGTTTACCTCAACCACTCGTTAAGGGCAACGCACGGGCGGATTTGTACCGCCCGGCGTTCTATTTGCGCACTTCTTTGATCTGATGCCGGTCGTTTAAACCGCCACGCACTTTCGGGCGACAGGAACTGGCTTGATCTGGTCCCTGTCGTTTGTCCCAAAACCGCTACGCACTTTTGGGCGACAGGAACTAAAGCCTTCCCAGCGCCTTCAACTCGTGCAGCACGGCTGCGTCACGTGCCGAAACATCCGGGAAGTCCGGATCCTGCCCGACATCGGCCGTGTAGCGCCAGGAACGCGCGCATTTGACCAGCCCTCGGTCCTCGGCTTTCTCGACCGCCACGGCGACGCCCTTGACATCGTCGAGGGCAAAGGCGGTTTGCGGGGCCTGGCCATGGGCAATGACGAGATCACTGGTGATCGCCATTTCAGCCATGTCGACGTCCGATATCGCCGCCTCGAGCGCCGCGTCGTTGATTGTGACCACCGGTATAGCCTCCAGCGAGGAGCCGATCACCTTCTGGGCACGGGCGATCTCGAGTGCGCCGGTGACGACCCGGCGCACCTGCCTGACCTTGCGCCACTTCTCCGCCAGCGCCTCGTTCTTCCAATTCGCCGGGATTTGCGGGAACTGGTCGAGATGCACCGAGACCGCGTCGGGATGACGGTCGAGCCAGGCCTCTTCCATGGTGAAGGGCAGCATCGGCGCCAGCCATTTCACCAGGCAGTCGAAGAGATGGCGTACCACCTGGACCGAGGCCTTGCGCTTCACGCTCGACGGGCCGTCGCAGTAGAGCGCGTCCTTGCGGATATCGAAATAGAAGGCCGACAGCTCGACCACCATGAAGTCGAGCAGAGCTCGCGTGATGCGCTTGAACTCGAAGGCGTCGTAGCCCTGGCGCACCACCTCGTCGAGCTCTGCCAACCGGTGCAGCATCAGCTGCTCCAGCTCCGGCATCGTCTCCAGGGGAACGACCTCACCATCGTCATGGGCGAGCGTGCCCAGCATCCAGCGGATGGTGTTGCGCAGCTTGCGATAGGCGTCGATGTTGGTCTGCAGCACGTTCTTGCCGAGCCGCTGGTCTTCCCAATAGTCCGTCGTCACCACCCAGAGCCGCAGGATGTCGGCACCGGACTGCTTGATCACATCCTGCGGCACGACCGTGTTGCCGAGCGATTTCGACATCTTGCGGCCATCCTCGTCCATGGTGAAGCCATGGGTGACGACGGTGTCGTAAGGCGCCCTGCCCCTGGTGCCGCAGCTTTCGAGCAGCGAGGAGTGGAACCAGCCGCGATGCTGGTCGGAGCCTTCGAGATAGACGTCGGCCGGCCACTTCAGGTCGGGCCGGTCCTCCAGGGTGAAGACATGTGTCGAGCCCGAATCGAACCAGACGTCGAGAATGTCCGTCACCTGCTTCCATTTGGAGGCATCGTGATTGCCGAGGAAGCGCTCGCTGGCACCGGGCGCGAACCAGGCGTCGGCGCCCTCCGCCTCGAAGGCGTCCATGATGCGCTGGTTGACCGCCTCGTCCTTCAGCACATTGCCATACTCGTCGGCAAAGACGGCGATCGGCACGCCCCAGGCACGCTGGCGCGACAGCACCCAGTCGGGGCGTTCCTCGATCATGGCGCGGATGCGGTTCTGGCCGGCGGCCGGGACAAAGCGAGTCTCGTCGATCGCCTTCAGCGCGCGGCCACGCAGCGTGGTGCCGTCGCCGAGATCCTTGTCCATGTAGACGAACCATTGCGGCGTGTTGCGGAAGATGACCGGCTTCTTCGAACGCCATGAATGCGGGTAGCTGTGCTTCAGCCGACCGCGCGCGAACAGCGCGTTGCGCTTGATCAGCTCGTCGATGACCGCCTGGTTGGCATTGCCCTTCTTGCCATTGTCGTCGATGACGCGCGCCGGTCCGCCTTCGCGGTCCGGGCCGAAGCCCGGCGCGTCCTTGGTGAAGAAGCCGCCGTCGTCGACGGCAAACGGGATTTCAGTATCGATGCCGCGTTGACGCAGCGCGGGCGCGGCATCCATCCAGGCATCAAAGTCCTCCCGGCCATGACCGGGAGCCGTGTGCACGAAGCCCGTGCCGGCCTCGTCGGTGACATGATCGCCGGCAATCATCGGAACCGGGAATTCGTAGCCGCCACCGAGACCCTTGAAGGGATGCGAAAGCACAAGATTTCCAAGCTGTTCGGCGCTGACGCCGTGAAGGCGCTTCAAGATGATCTTGGCTTTGGCCTGGCTTTCCTCGGCCAGCGCATCGGCAAAGATCAGCTTCTCGCCTGGCTGCGGGCCAAATGCGTTCTCGGCCGCCGTCACCTCGTAGAGGCCGTAGCCGACGCGCGGCGAATAGCTGACGGCGCGATTGCCAGGGATGGTCCATGGCGTCGTCGTCCAGATGACGACATGGGCATCCAGCAGGTCAAGCGACCGCCCGCTCAGGTCCGGATCGAGCTCCGCCGGCAGCCCGTCCACGACACTGGCGACGACGAGATTGGCCACCGGAAACTTCGCCCAGATCGTGTCGGACTCGTAATCCTGGTACTCGATCTCGGCCTCGGCGAGCGCCGTGCGCTCAACGACGCTCCACATCACCGGCTTCGAACCGCGGTAGAGCTGGCCGGACATGGCGAATTTCAGCAATTCGCCTGCGATGCGCGACTCGGCGTGGAAGGCCATCGTCGTATAAGGGTTCTTGAAGTCGCCGACGACGCCAAGCCGCTGGAACTCGCCACCTTGCACGGAGATCCAGTGCGCGGCGAATTCACGGCATTCCTGGCGGAATTCGTTGACCGGCACCTCGTCCTTGTTCTTGCCCTTGGCGCGGTACTGCTCCTCGATCTTCCATTCGATGGGCAGACCGTGACAATCCCAGCCGGGCACATAGTTCGAGTCAAAGCCGCGCATCTGGAACGAGCGGGTGATGACATCCTTGAGGATCTTGTTCAGCGCGTGGCCGATGTGGATGTTGCCGTTGGCGTAGGGCGGACCGTCATGCAGCACGTATTTCGTGCGGCCCGCCGCGCTCTCGCGCAGCTTGCGGTAGAGGTCCATGTCCTGCCAGCGCTTGACCAGCGCCGGCTCCTTCTCGGGCAAGCCGGCGCGCATCGGAAATTCCGTCTGCGGCAGGTAAAGGGTCTTCGAATAGTCGATCGTTGATTGGTTTTCGTCGTTCATTGGTCTGCCATGTGCATGCCGGGCCACGTGGCTTGCGGCGAATTCTACTTTAGACGCATGCCGTTTTCCCAAACCGGGCCACTTGTGGGCGACATGCTTTGATGATCTGGAAAAGCGCGAGAGGCCGCGCGCAATATTCCCGGCGGCTCCTACAGCCTTCAGGCTGCTGGGAACACCGGGCTGGTAATTCGTATCGTCGGCGCGTGAAGGCGCGAAAAGCTCGTCATTGCTGGGCTTTTAGCGGAGAAGAGCGCAGGAATAAAGCGTCTCCTTCGATTCACTTACATCTTGAAGTCGAAGCGATAGGTGGTCGACACGCCGACCATGAACTGGTTGCGGTCGCCGCGCTCCTTGACCAGGCTGGAATCGGCGGCCGGACCCTCGAGGCGCGAATATTCGCCAAACAGGCTGGCGGTCATCGGGTCGGTCACCTTCCAGGTCACGGCGCCGCCGAGGCCGACGGATTTCAGGCCGCCGCCGGGATTGTACTGGCTCAGCCCCGAGGCCACGGCTTCCTGTGCGTTGACGCCATAATAGGCATCGAAATAGTTCGCCGAGGCAAAAGACACGCGCGGACCGCCCGAAATCCTGACGGTTGGCGTCACGTCGTAGAAAGCATCGGCGGCGATGTCGGCGACAAAGCCGTTATGGGCACGAATGCCATGCCGCAATTCGGCACGCGCCCGCATCCAGTCCGTCGGATAGAATTCGAAAAAGCCGCCGACCTCGCCGCCCCAGCGGACCGGGTCCAAGCCCCTGAGTTCGTCGGCATCGCCATCGTCGCGCGAGAACAGGAACTTGCCGGTCAGGCCTGCACGGACGCTGCCATCGTCGACAAGCGCCAGCGAAATGTTGTCGTTGCGCGAGGTGAAGCGAGCAGCAGAGCCGGCCTTGCCCAGCGAAATGATGGGCTGGGCGCTCAGCATGTACTTCTTGCCGCCCTCGAAATTGGGCGCCACCAGGCCGGTCGCGCCGACCGTCAGATACCAGTCGCCGGACAGCCAGCCGAAAGCGCCATCACCGGCTTCGGCCGCGCCTGACGTCGCCAGCACGACGCTAGCCAAGGCTATAGAAATCTTCCCGACCTGAGTCATGGTCACTCCACTAACACGTCAAAGCTGTCCTGCCGCGACAGCTTTGACGAGGCTTTGGTAAAATTTGATTTAAGGACGAGACATCCAGCGCGTGTTGCTTGCACCATCGCGCCCGCCATCGGCTGGACGCGGGTCGGCGCCGAGGGTAACCTCCCTTGCATTCTGGCGGTCTTCAATGGAGGTGGCGACATGACCTTGGACGGCGATACATTGAAGAACGTGATCGGCCAGACGCGCGACAAATGGGGCTGGTTTGTCGGGCTGGGCGTGGTGCTGCTGGTCCTCGGCGGCATTGCCTTCGGCAATCTGTTCATCGCCACGGTGGCTTCCGTCTATGTCGTGGGATGGCTGATGCTGGTGGCCGGCATCATCGAGATCATGCACGCTTTCGGAGTCAAGACCTGGGGCCGCTTCTTGTATTGGCTGCTCAGCGGACTGCTCTATGCGGTCGCCGGATTCTTCGCTTTCGACAATCCGCTGCTGGCCTCAGCGGTGCTGACCTTCCTGCTGGCCGTCGCGCTCGTCGCTTCGGGCGCCCTGCGGGCCTGGGTCGGCTATAGCCACCGTCCGGAGCGGGGCTGGGGCTGGATTGTCGCGGCTGGCGTCATCAGCGTACTTGCCGGCCTGATCATCGCCATGGGGTGGCCGGTCAACAGCCTGTGGGTGCTCGGACTGTTCCTGGCGATCGACCTGATCTTCCAGGGCTGGACCTTCATCGCCGTCGGTCTTGCGCTAAAGAAATAGGAAACTCGTTCCCCTTTTCGGGATCACGCTTCAGAACGCCACAGCGGCGTCCAGACCGGACAGCGGCTTGACGCCGCTAAGCAACGCGCGTGCCTCGGCTTCATCGCGCTTCATCTGCACCACCAGTGCATCGAGCCCGTCGAACTTGATCTCGCTGCGCAGGAAGCCGAAGAACGACACTCCGCAGATTTCGCCATAGAGATCGCCGGAAAAATCGAAGACGAAGGTTTCCAGGAGCGGCGCGCCATTGTCGTCGACGGTCGGGCGGCGGCCAAAACTGGCGACGCCGTCGTGCAGCGTGCCGTCCTCGCGCCGGAAGCGGACGGCGTAGATACCTTCCTTGAGCGTGGCTTCCGCGGGAAGCCTCATGTTGGCTGTGGGAAAGCCGAGCGTTCGCCCGAGCTGTTGGCCGCCGACGACCTCGTTTTCCACCGTGAAGCGATAGCCAAGCAGACCGGCTGCCCCGGCCACCCCGCCCTCGCAAAGCAAGGCACGGATGCGGCTCGACGAAACCACCTCGGCGCCTTCGTCGCGAAAGGCGTCGACGAGGGTGACACCGAAGCCATGGCGCTCGCCAGCAGCCATCAGATAGGCCGGCCCGCCCTGGCGGTCCTTGCCGAAATGGAAATCGAAACCGGTCACGGCGTGGCTGATGCCCAACGTCCTCTCCAGCACGTCGGTGACGAAGGCTTCCGCCGACAGCGAGGCGAAGTCGCGCGTGAAAGGCTGCTCGACGAGCGCGGCAAAGCCCAGAAGCGACAGGAGCCGCGCCTTCATCGGCGGCGGCGTCAGCACGAAAAGCGGCAAATCAGGCCTGAAAACCGTTCGGGGATGCGGTTCGAAGGTCAGCACCAGGGCCGGCACGCCGCGCCGCGTGGCCTCCGCCAATGCCCGTTCGAGCACGGCCTGATGGCCGCGGTGGACGCCATCGAAATTGCCGATCGCCACGACGCCGCCTCGCAGATCGGCGGGCAGCGGCACGGTTGTCGTAAGATGCTGGAACGCGACCATTGTCACCTACTGCAGTCTTGCGATGACGGCCACCGGACGATAGCCGTGCCGCTCCAGGAAGAGCCCGAGCCTGGCCGGATCCGGCCGGGAGGGATCGCCATAGTCGCGGGCATGAATGCCGCCGGAGACATAGAGGACGTCGAAACCATTGTCGGCCGCGCCCTTGACGTCGGTAAACATCCCGTCGCCGATAGCCAGTATTTGCGGACGCCCGACCGGCCGGCCGAGGATCTCGGCCACCTCCTTCATCGCGACCTCGTAGATTGGCGCATAGGGTTTTCCGGCGATCAGCGTGCGACCGCCGAGCTGCGCGTAGTCACGCGCGAGCGCGCCGGCGCACCAGATGATCCGTTCGCCGCGTTCAACCATGATATCGGGATTGGCGCAGATGAACGGCAGGTTCCTGGCCCGCAACCGGCGCAGCAGTTCCGTATAGTCCTCGGGTTTTTCAATCTCGTCGTCGAACAACCCGGTGCACACGACGCCGGCGGCCTCGAATTCCTCGACGAGTTCGACATCGAGACCATCATAAAGGGTCAAATCGCGGTCGGCGCCGATGTGGAAGACTTTGCGAGGGCCCTCCGCGATCAGATCACGGGTCACGTCACCCGAGGTCACCACACGGTCATAGGCCGACGGCGGAACGCCGATCACGCTCATCTGCGCCACGACGTCGGCGCTGCGGCGCGGCGAATTGGTGATCAGAACGACAGGAGTGCCGGCCGCCCTTGCCGCCACCAACGCGGCCGCGGCCGCCGGAAAATGCCATTCGCCGTTGTGCACCACGCCCCATACGTCGCACAGAATTGCCGAATAAGCTTTCGAGACGTCTTCGAGCGAGCCGACGATTTCAGGCGAATCCGCCATGCCGTTTCCTTCAGTATGATCGTTGCGGGTGCGGCGGCCGACGGTTCGCCGCAGCCGGTTCGAATTATCCGAACCGGCCCATGCTGTCACCAGCTTTCGCCCGCATCGGCACGAATTGCCGCGCAACCGGCGGCTTTGATTGGTTAGCGGTTGGTGAAGCGCCGACCAAGCAATAGAGCGGTTTGTCAAACCCGTCCTTCAGCGTTTTGTGGAAAGCTGGCGCTGACCGAGAATCCGTCGGCGGGGGCCGCTCCACGCATGTTTGAAATCTGGCGTCAGTTCCGCCGCGACAGGCGTGGCAATTATGCTCTTATGACGGCTGTGGCGATGGTACCGCTGATGGGCGGCCTGGCAATCGCGGTCGACTACACGGAAATGAACCGTGAAAAGCAGATGCTGTTGAACGCGCTCGACGCCGCCAACTTCGCCACCGCCCGCCGGCTGACGGAAGGCGCGACCGACGACCAGTTGAGAGCCTATGCGCTCGATTTCTTCAATGCCAATTTGAACAATATCGATCCCGCGAGCACGACGCTCAACGTCACCTTGCCGAGTAACAGCAGCAGCGGCGGCGGCGGCGGCCTGCTGACGATGACCGCCCAGCTCAACTACAAACCCTATTTCTACCCCGCCTTCGCCCAACTCGTCGGCAAATCGGCGACCGATGCGAACCAGAGGCTCAGCTTCAACGTCACCTCGCAGGTGCGGTTGAAGAACACGCTGGAAGTTGCCATGGTGCTCGACAATTCCGGATCGATGACCACGCTCGGCACGGGCTCGGGGCAAAAGCGCATCGATCTTCTCAAGACTGCTTCCAAGCAGCTGGTCGATACACTGGCCCAGCAGGCGGTCATGATCAAGCAGGTCGACAAGCCGGTGCAATTCAGCCTCGTGCCTTTTGCCGCCTCGGTCAATGTCGGCCCCGGGAATGGCAATGCTTCGTGGATGGACACCGAGGGGCTTTCGCCGGTCTCGAATGAGAATTTCGACTGGTCGACGCTGAACGCCGCCAACAAATACGCCCAGCGGACCAACGGCATCTGGTACAAGCGCGGCACTGGCTGGGGAACCGAGGACGGCCAGATGCTGACCCGGTTCTCGCTCTACCGCGACATGAAGGTCGTCACCAACCACGAGCGTGTCGTCAACAGCAAACGGGTCGTGTGCGACCAATACAATTCGAACAACACCTGCAAAAGCAGCCACGACGAATATGACTATATCGATTCCTATGGTCCGTTCGCCAGTTGGCAGGGCTGCGTCGAGGCCCGGCCCTACCCTTACAATATAAACGACGCCACGCCGTCCGGCGGCTCGGCCAACACCGGCATCGGTGTCGGCGATCCGGCAACGATGTTCGTGCCCATGTTCGCCCCCGACGAACCGGGCAATCATTGGAAGCTCACTCAAGACCCCGACGAGGCCGCGCCGGTAACTTATGGTGCCGTCAACAGCTGGTGGAACGACGATCCGTCGAGCAGCAGCGGCCAATACCGGCTGCGCAACATGGCCAAGTACTTCCAGCCGCGGCCGATCGATGCGCCGGCGCTGCCCGCCGGCAACGGGCCGAATTACAGCTGCACCACCAACCCGATCACGCCGCTGACCGATGTCAGCGTCGCCGAAGGGGTCACCTCGATCAAGGCGGCGATCGACTTGATGCAGCCGAATGGCGGCACCAATGTTCCCGAGGGCATGGCCTGGGGCTGGCGGGTGGTTTCGAGCGGAGAGCCGTTCACGCAAGGGCGCCCGGAAACGGAAAGAGGCAACGACAAGGTGGTGATCGTGCTAACCGACGGCGCCAACACCTATTATACGCCTTCGTCGCTGGGCTACTCGGATCCCGCCAATTCGAAATCAACCTATGCGTCCTACGGCTATCTCAACCCCGGATACAACGGCACCTCGGTCGGCCGCCTGTTCATGGGTACATCGAGCGCCATCGGTCAGCTAGACTATTCGAACGGCAACTACACCAACGCGCTCAACGAGCAGATGGCCACGCTGTGCAACAACGCCAAGGCAGCCAACATCATGGTGATGACGGTGGCGCTCGACTTGTCGATGACCAAGGCCAGCGACAAGCTGGCCATCGATGCGCTGAAATCCTGCTCGTCGGAGTCGCGCTTTCGCAAGGATGCCACGGATCCGAGCAAACCGGCGAAGCTGTTCTGGAATGCGACCGGCGCCAGCCTGGCAAACGATTTCAAGGAAATCGGCAACGAGCTGTCGAACCTGCGCGTGGTCGGCTAACCCGGGATCATCCCTCTGGCGCAACGCCTGGCGCCGTCAAGCTCTTGCAGCCACTTGTCGGGATAGGCACAGATTGGCCGCTCGCGAGATCGCGAATCCATCGCGGCATGCTGGGGAACGAACAATGCCCGATACCGCCAACCACCTCGCCTTCGCGCTGGTCTGCCTCGGCATGGTGCTGACGCCAGGCCCGAACATGATCTACCTGATCTCCCGCTCGCTCTCGCAAGGGCCGAAGGCCGGACTGATCTCGCTTGGCGGCGTTGCGGTCGGCTTCTTGTTCTACGTGCTGTCGGCCGCGTTCGGCATCACGGCGCTGCTGCTCGCCGTGCCCTATGCCTATGACGTATTGCGCTTTGCCGGCGTGCTTTATCTCCTGTGGTTGGCCTGGCAGGCGGTGAAACCCGGCGGACGCTCGCCGTTCCAGGTGCGCGACCTGCCGAAGGACCGGCCGCGCAAGCTGTTCGCCATGGGATTGATGACCAATCTGCTCAATCCCAAGGTGGCCGTTCTCTACCTGTCGCTGCTGCCGCAATTCATCAGCCCCGGCAAGGGCCATGTCCTGTCACAGCTCCTGGTGCTGGGCGTGACGCAGATATCGATCAGCCTCAGCGTCAATGCCGTCATCGCGCTGACGGCCGGCTCGATCGCCACCTTCCTCGCCGGACGCCCGCTGTGGCTGGTGATCCAGCGCTGGATGATGGGAACCGTGCTGACGGCACTCGCGCTAAAGATGGCGACCGACGCGCAGCGCTGAGTGCTCACATCGGACGGCGCGGGGGCCGGATATGGGCCGGTTCGACCACCTTTCGGTAGAGGTGCCAGGTCGCGTGACCGAGGATCGGCATGACGACGGCCAGTCCGGCAAACAGCAGGATAGAGCCGATCACCAGCAGCACCGCGACGATCAGACCCCAGAGCGCCATCTGCAGCGGATTTGTCATGACCGCGCGCGCCGAGGTCTCTATTGCCGAAACGGCGCCGACATCGCGATCAAGCAAAAGCGGGAAGGCAACGACCGTGGTCGCCAGCACAACCACCGCGAAGACCAAGCCGGCCGCGTTGCCGAGAAGGATCAGCGTCCAGCCCTTGCTGGTCGTCAGCACATCGCGCAGGAAGGCCCCGACCGAAGCGGGCGGCTCGCCGCCAAAAAGGCTGGTGTAAATCGACTGCGCCGTGAACAGCCACAACAGGAACAGTGCGACCAGCATGATGCCGATGACCGCTATCGAGGGTAGCGCTGATGAGCGGCGGACATCGAGTGCGTGCCGCCAGTTGGTGTTCATGCCGAGCTCGCGCCGGCGGCTGATCTCATAGAGTCCGAGTGCGGCGAACGGGCCGACCAGGGCAAAGCCCGACATCAAGGGGTAGACGAGCTGGATGGCATTGGAGCCGGACGTCCACTGCGTCAGGACTAGGCCGACGATCGGATAGATCAGGCACAGGAACACGTAATGCGAGGGCTTGGCCCAGAAGTCCTCGGCGCCAAGCCTGAGCGCGCCCCAGAGGTCTGTCGTGGAAATGCGGCGGACCGCGGGTTGCACATGCATTCCGCGCGCGTCCGCCATGACATGAAAGCCGGCCATAACCTACCTCCGTTTTTCTCGGGGGGCGGTCACCGCCTAGGGTGGCCGCCCGTAGCTGCCACTTCAACAACGCTGGCATCATATCCGATCTTCCCGGAATTGTCGCCGCGTCCTTCGTTTGGAGAACCACTGACTTCATCTTAAAATCTATGCATTTTAGTTATTGCTTAAATTACTCGTAGAGACCCCCGGGCGTATCACCTGAGCTTTACAAACCTTGGCGAGGGACGATGTTCACATTGAAGGGCTTCTGGTCTTCGGAGCGCGGAAATTTTGCCATGGCGACTGCCATAGCGATGCTGCCGATAATGGCTGTCGTCGCTGGCACCCTCGATCTGACGGGCACGAGCGACGACGCGGCGCAATTGCAGAACTCGCTGGACGCGGCTGGGCTTGCCGTCGGCACAAAGTACCTGCCCAGCATGAGCGCGAGCGATGTCCAGGGGCTTGGGCTGACATTCTTTGCTGCCAATATGAACGTCGCCGACCAGCAGGAATATTCAGACAGCATTACCGCCTTTTCGGCCACCGCCAGCGGCGACCCGAGCGCCTATTACATCTCGCTTTCGTCAGGCATAAACCGTCCGAGCTTCATCAATGGCGCTGCCCCCTGGCCGGCTCACAGATCGGCGACGGTCAAGATGCACCCGGGCGCGCAGGCCTGCGTGCTGGCGCTCGATCCGCATGCGTCGTCCGCGGTAAGCCTGCAAGGCTCGACCGATGTCGCCATGAGCAACTGCGTGATCGCGGCAAACTCGGACGCGTCCGATGCCGTCAGCAGAGGCGGTTCCGCGCAGGTTTCGGCGGGCTGCGTCTCGACCGTCGGCGGCACTTCCGGGCTTTCACCGCCCAGTGCCAATCTCACCTGCGGCGCGCCGCTGGAACATCAATATGCGTCCTTCGATCCCCTGGCCGATATCGTGCCTCCCCCCTATACATTCTGCATGCCGGTCCCGAACGGCAAGACCTACACGCTGTCGCCCGGCACCTATTGCGACAAGACATTGTCGGGAAACATCACGCTCAGCCCGGGCGTCTACATCTTGCGCGGCGTCACCCTGAAGCCGGGCGGGAACGGCAGCCTGAGCGGCCAGGGCGTGACCATATTCCTCGTGGAGGGAGCACAGATCATCATAAATGCCAATGAAACGGTGAACCTTTCTCCGCCAACCAGCGGGCCTTACGCCGGCATCACCATCTTCCAGAGCCGTGGGAACATTTCAGCATTGACCCTGAATGGCGGTGCAAATTCCGTGATCAGCGGATTCGTCTATGCGCCTGACGCGGCCGTTTCGTTCGCCGGCAACTCGGATATGAGCGGTCAGGGCGATTGCCTGAGGCTTGTTGGCTTGACCGTGCAGATGACAGGCAACTCATCCATCAAGACCGACTGCACGGCCGTATTCGGAAATCGCGAGATGTACGCCAGCCGCCGCATCACGCTTGTGAGATAGCCGCTAACTGCCGCTTCAATTCGAAAATTTCACCGCCCTGCCCGGCAAAAGCCATGATCGCGATCGAGTCAGGCCTGCATGACCATTTCGAGAATCGATTGCGACCGGACCGCGGACTTGAACAGGCGCACCTGGCTCAAGGCGGCCGGCCTAGCGGCATTGCTCGGGCTTGCCGCCTGCAGCACCGTCTCGCTGCCGACCGGGCAAGGCGCCGGGGTTTCCTCCTCGGCAACCGGCACGCTGGCGAGCCTGCGTGTCACGGCTGGGCTCGGACCGCTGGTCCCCGATACACAGCTGGAGCAAGCAGCACTGCAGCAGGCCGGCTATATGGCGCGGCGTGAAAACATGAGCCACACGACCGGCTGGGGCAAGGATTTCGCCTCGCGCATGAGGGACAATGGTGTACACGGTGCGGCGGCCGAGAACATCGCGGCCGGCCGCTTCGACCAACAGAAGCTGTTCGATATCTGGATGCATTCGCAGGGACACCGGCGCAACATGCTCGATCCGGACTTCAGCCGCTTCGGGCTTGCCTATGTCCGTGACGGCCGCGACCCCAACCTGCGCTACTGGTCGCTGGTGCTCGGGAAATAAGTGCTCCAGCCTATTTCGTCGTCGCCTTAAATTTCGCCATCAGGTAGGGACCGGAGCGCACTGGGCCGTATTTCGGCGGCTCGCCGTCTGCAAGGCAGGCATCCAGCACCTTGATCTCGGCATCCCAGTTCGGCTGGTGGAAGAAGGCCATGGACTGGCGCCTGTCCCGGCCGCCCGCGGCTGGATTGACGACACGATGCACGGTGGACACCCAGCGGTCATTGGTCCAGCGCGCCATCAGGTCGCCGATGTTGATGACGAAGGCTCCCGCGATCGGCGGCACCTCCGTCCATTCTCCGTCCGGCGTGACGATCTGAAGACCGCGCGACCCGGCCTGCGGCAGCAGAATGGTCAGGCTGCCATAGTCCGTGTGGGCGCCGGCTCGGATCTGGCCGGGCTTGGGCGCGACATGCTGTTCGGGATAATTGAGCGCCCTCAGCGCGCTGATCGGCGCATCGAGATAAGTGTCGAAATAGGTCTCGGGCAAGCCGAGCGCGGTGGCGAAGACGCGCATGATCCGCAGCGCCAAATCCTCCAGTGCGGCGTAGTAGGCTTTCCAGGCATGGATGAAACCGTCCGGTGCTTCAGGCCAGATCGTCTCGGCATAGCAGAAGGCGAGTGCCTCGGGATCAGACATGCCCGGTGGCACACTGAGCGGTCCGCCGTTGAAGCTCTCCTTGAGGTCCGGCGGCGTGTCGACGTTACGGGACTTGGCCAGCGCTTCGAGTTCGGGGCCGAGATAGCCGTAGGGATAGCCCTTATAGGGCGCCTTGGAGCGCTGCTTCTGTTCCGGCGGCAGGTCGAAGAAGGCGCGGGCTTTCGACCAGGCGGCGTCGATCACCGCCTGCGAAATGCCGTGGTTCTTGACCGCCAGGAAGCCCGTATCGCGGCAGATGCGATCGACCTCGGCGCCGCGCGCGGCCTTCTCCTCAGGGCTCGCTTTCTCGAATTGCCCGAGATCGAATACCGGAAATGTCGGGTTCTGCATCGTCTTTGCACTCGTCCGTCAACTTGCGAAACGATGCCGGCTTGCCCGGCAACCGGCTAGGACCAACCGATGTGGCAGTGTAGTCCATATCGAAGGCAGGCGATGTGCCTGCCGTCGGCCTAGTCCATATGGGCGGCAGGCGCGCCGCCGCCAGCCGGCGCCGTCTTCGGCTTGCGCAGCAGGAAGACGAACGGAATGGCGACCAGCGTCATCACCATCAGGATTTTGAAGTCGTTGACGTAGGAGATCATCATCGCCTGGAGATTGACCATGCGGTCGACCTGCGACAGCGCCGTCGGATCGCCGCCGGCGGCCGCCGGCGAGACCGCCCAGAGATTGGGATTGAACGGGTTGATGAAGGCTGAGAGCTCGGCATGATTGACCTGCGTGTTGCGCACCAGCAGCACCGTCACGACCGATACGCCGATCGACGAGCCAAGGTTGCGCACCAAGCTGAACAACGAGGTTGCATCGGTGCGGTAACGGGCGTCGAGCGTGGCGAAGGCAACCGTCGACAGCGGCACGAACACCATTCCCATTCCCAGGCCCTGGATCACGCCGGAGCTGATGATCAGCCAGTTATCCATCTGCGGCGAGAAGCTGGCCATGGTGTAGAGCGAATGCGCGGTCAGGAGGAAACCGATGACGACGAGAATCCTGGCATCGATCTTGCCCATGATGCGCCCGACGACGAGCATGGAAATCATGGTGCCGACGCCGCGCGGCCCGATGACGATGCCGATGGTGACGGTCGGATAGCCGAAGATGGTCGACAGCATCGGCGGCAGCAGCGACATCGAGGCCAGGATCAGCACGCCCATGACGAAGATGAACGCCAGCCCGGTGACGAAATTGCGATCGAGGAAAATCTTCGGATCGATGAAGGGATGTTCCGACGTCACGGTGTGAATGATGAACACCCAGAAGCCGGTAATCGAAAGGCCAAGCTCGATCCAGATCTCGACCGAGGAAAACCAGTCGACCTCGCCACCGCGATCAAGCATCAGCTGCAGGGCGCCAACGCCGAGCGATATCATGGCAAAGCCGAAGAAATCGAAGCTGCGCACCCGCCGGGCAACGGCCGGCAGATAGGCGGCCATGCCCAGGAAGGCGAGGATGCCGACCGGCAGGTTGATGAAGAACACCCAGCGCCAGTTGAAATTCTCGGTCAGCCAACCGCCAAGCGTGGGGCCGAGGATCGGTCCCAGCATGATGCCGGCGCCCCATATGGCCATCGCCTGGCCATGGCGCTCCTTGGGATTGATGTCGAGCAGGAAAGTCTGCGACAGCGGCACGATCGCGGCGCCAAACACACCTTGCATCAGCCGGAAAAGCACGATCGTTTCCAGGCTCCACGCCAAGCCGCACAACATCGAGAAGATGGTGAAGCCGACCACCGCCGTCAGGAACAGTTCCTTGCGGCCGAAACGGTCGGCGAGCCAGCCGGTGACAGGCGTCATGATGGCGGCGGCGACGATGTAGGAGGTCAGCACCCAGTTGATGTTGTCGGGCGAGGCGCCGAGATCGCCCGTCATGGTCGGCAGCGCAACGTTGGCGATCGTGGTGTCGAGCGCCTGCATGATCGTCGCCAGCATGAGCGCGACGGTGATCAAGCCACGATGCGGCACTTCTTTGAATGGTTCGGACGTGCTCATGGCGTAGAACTTCCAGAAGGTACTGAAACATGTACAACGGGTTTCCGGGCGGCAAAGCCTGCCGTTGAGAGGCCTTCATCGCGGTGGGACGCGATTATCGATGTGGGGGTTACATCGACTAAACGTCTCTGATGAGCGGATGCATGCCGCCCGGAAACCTGAGGACCGACGGGTCCGTGTCGAAGACTTCAGCTTCGGCCTGACCGCGACGCGGCTCTGCCCAAACGCTGATCCTTCCCACCCCCCATCAGTCCAATCCTGCAACTCGCTTCCCCACCCTGGTCCCCGCTGGCTTCCGCTGACTTACTGCGCGGGCTCGCCGGCCGTGGCGTGACCGAAGATCGACGGCCAGCCACGTGCCACGCCGGTGTCGACGGTGACGGAGGCGCTCATGCCGGTACGCAGCGCCATCTTGGCATCGGGATCGGTCAGTTCCAGGCGCACAGGAATACGCTGGGTGACCTTGACCCAGTTGCCCGTGGCGTTCTGGGCCGGCAGCAGCGAGAAGTCCGCGCCGGTGCCGGCACCGATAGCCTTGACGGTCGCCTCGAAGGTCCTGCCCGGATAGGTGTCGACCACGATCTCCGCCTTCTGACCCGGCTTCATGTTGGTCAGTTGGGTTTCCTTGAAATTGGCGTCGATCCAGGTATCGCCGGTCTCGACCAGCGCAAACAACGGTGTGCCGGAGCCGACATACTGGCCGACCTTGAAGGACGCGGCTTGATAGACAAGACCATCGGCGGGCGCCTTCACCGTGGTCTGCGCCAGGTCATAGGCAGCCTTGTCGCGCGCGGCGAGTGCCGACATCACGGTCGGATGCTTGTCTGTCTCGATATCGGGATTGCCGCCAAGCGCCGCCTTGGCGCTGACGATGCCCTGTTCGGCAACGGCGAGCTGCTGCTTGGCCTTGTCGAGATCATTCCTGGCTTCATCCAGCGAAGACTTGGCATTGATTCCCTTCTGGGCAAGATCGGCAGCGCGGTCATATTGCGACTGCGCATAGGCAACTTCGCTGCTGGCGGATTTCTCCTGCGCCATCGCCTGGCCGTAGGCGGCGCGCAACTGCTCGACATTGAGGCGCGCGGCAGCCACAGCGGCATCGGCCTGGGCAAGCGCGATGCGGTAGGGCTCTGGATCGATGGCGAACAGGAGATCGCCCTGCTTCACCGTCTGATTGTCCGATATGGCGACCTGGACGATACGACCAGCCGTGTCGGAGGCGATCGACACCTTGGCCTGCTGCAGATTGGCGTTTTCCGTTTCCTGGTAGCGCCCGCCCGTCACCCAGACATAGCCGCCGCCGACGATCAATGCCGCCGGCAAGGCGAACATCAAGAAGAAGCGACCGATGCGGCGCTTCTTCTTCGGCGCCGGCGCCGGCTGCACGAGAGGAGCGACCGCGACAGGGGCAGCCGGCTGGGCCGGCGCTTCCATCTCCACCTTGGGAGCGTTTTCTTCTACTTTAGCTACCGCGTTCATGCTGTCGCACCTTCCGCACTCTTGATCTTTTCAAGCGACGAAGCTTCGCTGTCCGTCAGATTTTGTACGATTACATCCAGCGTCCGGATCAGGACGCGCCGGTCTTCCGGCGAAACGCCGCTGAGCGATTCCTCATAGACTTCGCCAGCAAGGCTCTTGACGTCCGCATAGGCCGCGTTCGCCTTCTCGGTTGGGAATATCATGCGCACGCGCCGGTCCGCCGCGTCGGAGCGGCGTTCGATCCAGCCGCCCTCCTCCATCCGGTCGACCAGGCGTGAGACGCTGATCGGCTCGATTTCGAGCAGTTCGGCGAGCCGCGCCTGTGCAACGCCCGCCTCCTTGGCAACGCGGACCAGAAGCCGCCATTGCGCCGAAGACAGGCCGAGCCCGCTGGCGCGCGCCTCAAAGCGCTTGCGCATCAGGCGCTGCACGTCGTGGATCAAAAATCCCAATCTGTCGATGCCATCTGAAACCATGAGCGGTATATATAATAAGCGTGCTTACTATTCAAGGTGTAAGATCGCGATGGCCGCGCGCGGCGGCGAGGCAAGGCGATCGTTTGTTCTGCTATAACATAACCAACAAATGGTCAATCGCTGTCGCGGGCGATCAGTTCCAGCGGCCAGACCTCCCTGATGGTCTCTGGCCCGGCGGCCCCCGCAAAAGCCGGCAGCGACGCCAGCAGCATTTCGGCGAGCCGCCGTCCCATCGGCTGCAGCGCCGGGCGGAAAGCAGTCAGCGCCGGCGAGAAGTAGCGGCAGAGCGGCGTATCGACGATCACGGTCACCGCCATGTCGTGACCGGGCTTGATGCCCATCTCGGCCAGCGCCTTGCAGCCGCCAAGCGCCATTGCGTCATTGTTGAAGATAATGGCGGTCGGCGGGTCCTTGCGGCGCATCACCTGCGGTGTCACTTCGTAGCCACCGGCCTCATTGATGAAGCCGTCGGCAATCAGGCCGGGATCGACGGCGATGCCATGCCGGCGCAAGGCCTTGCGGTAGCCGTCGAGGAACAGATAGCCGAAATTCAGATCGAGCGATGGGCGGATGGCGGCGATCCGGCGATGGCCGCGCGCCACCAGCCGATCGACCGCGTCGGCGCCTGCTTTTTCGAAATCGAGATCGAGCGAGGGGTAGGCCTTGTCGCCGGAGCGGCTGCGGCCGAGCGTGGCGAAGGGGAAGCCGACCTGGGTCAGATAGTCGATGCGCTCATCCTCGCGCCGCGTCCAGGCCAGCACAACCGCGTCGGCACGGCGCGTCTCGACGACACGCCGCAGGCGCTCCTGCTGATAGTCGCCCGGCGCGCCCATCACCACGATGAGATCCAGCCCGCTTTCGGCGAGCCGGCCCTGCAATCCAGTCAGGAACGGAATGAAGAAAGGCTCGCCGTATTCCTGGTCGCCCGGATGCGGCTGCAGCATGAAGGCGATCGAATGGGTAGCGCCTTGCCTGAGACTGCGACCGGACTGGTTCGGCGAATAGTTGAGAGCCCTGGCCGCCTCGAGAACGCGCTGGCGTGTGTCGGCATTGACGTCGGCGCGGCCGTTGAGGGCGCGCGACACCGTGCCGATCGAAATGTTCAGGTGACGGGCAAGGTCGTGAATGCTGGACGCCAAGTGACTGTTCTCCCCCTTGCTTGGCTAGCACCGGTGGCCGCCCGGGCCAAGGCGCAACGACGATTTTCATGGGCGGCCGATTGACATTCTACGCCTTCGGGTGTGTTCTCGTAAACGTTTACGGAAAAACGTTTACGGTCACACCGTGAACGCCGGGACGATCGGCCTGGAGGGGCCGAGAGGAGGAGCGCTGGATGATCGACGCCGTTCTGGTCGGCTGCGGAGCGATGAGCAAGGCCTGGCTCGATGCCGCGCGGCAAATCGACGGGCTCGCCATTGTCGGCCTTGTCGATCTCGATGCCGACAGAGCAAAGGCCAGGGCTCGCGAATACGACCTTGCTGGTGCCGTCATCGGCACCAGTCTCGACGCCGTACTTGACCAGACCCGACCGCAAGCGGTCTTCGATGTGGTGGTTCCCGCCGCCCGGCGCGACGTTGCGTTTTCCGCCTTTGCCCATCATTGCCATCTGCTGACGGAAAAGCCGCTCGCCGATAGCCCGGAGAATGCCCGCGCCATCGTCGAGGCCGCCCGCCAGGCCGGGCGCATCCATGCCGTCGTCCAAAACCGCCGCTATGTCGCCGATGTCAGGCGCATCCGGAGATTTCTGGACTCCGGCGCCATCGGCAAGCCGACCAGCATCCACGCCGACTTTTTCGTCGCACCACATTTCGGCGGTTTTCGCGAGGAGATGGCCCATGTGCTGCTGCTCGACATGGCGATCCACACATTCGACGCCGCCCGTTACATGGTCAATGGCGAGCCGGCCGGCGTCCATTGCCAGGAATGGGAACCGGCCAATTCCTGGTACCGGCAGGGCTCGTCGGCCAGCGCGGTCTTCGATCTCGGCGGCGGCAAGGTCTTCACCTATGCGGGCAGTTGGTGCGCGGCCGGCTTCCGCACCAGTTGGGAGGGCAGCTGGCGCATCGTCGCCGAGCGCGGCAGCCTGATCTGGGACGGCCATGAAGGGTTGAAGGCGGAAATGGTAGTGCCGGGCCGCGACGGCATGTTCGACAAAATTCAGCCAATCGAGGTGCCCGCGCTCGATCCCGCCGACCGCGTCGACGGCCATCTCGGTATCATCAGGGATTTCATGCGCGCCATCGAGACCGGCACCGAGCCGGAAACGCGCGGCGCCGACAACATCAAGAGTCTGGCCATGGTCTTTGGAGCCATCGAGAGCGCCGAAACCGGACGCCGCGTGATGATCGCAAAGGAAGCACAATGATGGCAAACCCGCTCCTCGACATCAGGATCGGCACCATGGTGCGGGCCAATCTCGACGACCCGGCCGCCTATATCAAGGCAATCCTGCCGCTCGGCTTCGAGAGCATCCAGCCCTTCTTCTGGCAGACACTGGGCGGCAAGGACCTGCCCCGGCTGGCGGGCCAGATCCGCGAGGCGATCGGCGATGCCGATGTCACGGTGTCATCGCTCGGCGTGTTCGGCAATCCGCTGGAGGGCGGCGATGTCGACCGTGGCGTGCTCCAGGCCTGGGAGACGGTCATCGACAATGCGCATTTGTTCGGCGCCTCGATGGTCTGCGGCTTTACCGGCCGGCTCCGCGGCAAGCCGCTGACAGACAGCCTGCCGCGCTTTCGCGAGGTGTGGGGGCCGCTGGCCAGGCGCGCCGCCGACAAGGGCGTTCGCATCGCCTTCGAGAACTGTGCGATGGACGGCAACTGGGCTGCTGGTGACTGGAACATCGCCCACAATCCGGACGCCTGGGAGCTGATGTTCAACGAGTTGCCTGACGACAATCTCGGCCTCGAATGGGAGCCTTGCCACCAGCTCGTCTATCTGATCGATCCGATGCCGCAGATCCGCAAATGGGCGCCACGCATCTTCCACGTCCATGGCAAGGACGCGACGGTGCGCTGGGACGTCATTCGCGAGCACGGCGTGTTCGGCCGTCTGCCGTTCGTACAGATGCGCACGCCAGGCTTCGGCGACAGTGACTGGACGCGGGTGATCAGCGAATTGCGGCTGGCCGGATACAAGGGTGCGATCGACATCGAAGGCTGGCACGACCCGGTCTATCGCGGCGACCTCGAGATCACGGGGCAGGCACGCGCGCTGGAGTATCTCAAGCTATGCCGGGGAGGTGCGAGCTACCTGCCAAATCCGGCGTGAGGACCGGTCGGCGGGAGGAGCCGGCCGCAAGTGGTACTGCCAAAGCAATCGTTCAAAGGCCCCTCGGCTGACGAGGGAAACAATGGGAGGAACGTGCATGAGCATCGCGATCAGAACGACACTTCTGCGGACGACCGTCGTGGCGGCCGCCACGGCGCTTACCGCCGCAATCTCCACCTTGCCGGCGCAGGCGCTCGACGGCCAATGGTGCAAGGACGTCCACATCCGCTTCTTCGTCGGCGGCGCCGAGGGCGACGCCTTCGGCACCATCGTCTATAATGGCGCCAAGCAGGCCGCGGCCGATCTCGGGCCGAAGGTCGACTACATCTTCTCGGGCTGGGACATCGAAAAGATGGTGCAGCAATTGCGCGAGGCGGTGGCGGTAAAGCCAAACGGCATTGCCATGATGGGCCATCCCGGCGATTCCGCCATCATGCCGCTCGCTGAACAGGCGCATAAGGACGGCATCAAGATGATGTACCAGAACGTCCCCGTACCGACCGTCGTCGCGGCATTCGGCGGCGGCTATGTCGGCGCCCAGCAGGAGCAGCAGGGCCGCGCACTCGGCGCCGAAGCTTTCAAGCTGGCCAAGCTGAAGGCCGGCGACAAGGCGATCATGATCGGGCCGTTCGACAATGAGAGCCGCGGCGCGCGCGAGCGCGGCACGGTCGCGGCACTGAAGGAGGCCGGCATCGACGTGGTTCAGATCAGTTCGGCGACCGAATGGGCGGCGGATCCCAATCTCGCGATACCGGTGATCACCGCGGCTCTGTTGAACAACCCGGATGTGAAGATGGTTGGTTACCCCGGCGGACAGATGCTCGGCAATGTCCCCACCTACATGCAGGCGGCGGGGCGCAAGCCCGGCGATATCTTCAACTTCGGTTTCGACACCAGCCCGCAGATCGTCGAGGGCTTCAAGGGCGGCTGGGTGCAGTTGACGGCCGACCAACAGCCATTCCTGCAGGGCTATCTGCCGATCCTCAGCCTGTGCCAGCAGGTGGTGCTGGGTCTGGCGCCGATGAATGTCGACACCGGCGCCGGCTTCGTCACGCCCGAAAATTACGAGATTGTCGCAGAACTCGCCAAGCAGGCGCTGCGCTGACCTCCCAAGCCGTCGGCCGGGATCAGGCCCCGGCCGGCGGGACCGCTGGCGAGAAAGCTGGTGCGAGACAATCAAGCGAGGATCCGATGGCCGAACGTCTCATAGAACTGCGCGACATCGCTAAGTCCTACGGCCACGTCTATGCATTGGGCAGGGTCAATCTCAGCGTCGACCGCGGCGAGGTGGTCGGCCTCATCGGCGACAACGGCGCCGGCAAGTCGACGCTGATCAAGATCCTCTCCGGCGTGGTCCAGCCGACCAGCGGAGAGATCCTCATCCGCGGCAAGCCGGTGACCGGATGGAGTGCGGCACGTTCGCGCGAGGCCGGCATCGAAACGGTGTTCCAGGACCGGGCGCTGGCGGTGCAGCAGACGATCGTGCGCAACATCTTCATGGGCCGCGAACTCACCGGTTTTCTTGGCTGGCTGAAGGTCAGCAAGGAAATCGAGGAGGCGAGTCGGCTGATGCGCGAGATCGGCTTCACCTCGAAAGTATTCACGCCGCACTCGATCGTCGGCCAGCTATCGGGCGGCGAGCGCCAGGGCGTGGCGATCGCGCGCGCCATATACAAGCAGGCTGAACTGATCGTCCTCGACGAGCCGACCACGGCGCTGTCTCTGACCGAGACCGCCAAGGTCTTCCATTTCGTGCGCCAGGTGCGGGCGAGCGGCCGCTCGATCCTGTTTATCGGCCACAACATCCATCATGTCTTCGACATCGCCGATCGCTTCGTGGTGCTGGACCGCGGCAAGGTCGCGCTCACCGCCGACCGGAGCGAGGTCAAGTCGGCCGAAGACCTCATCAATTTCATGGAAGACGTCGCGCATCCGGGCGGGTTGGCCGGACTGCACGACACCGGCGACGCGGAGCAGAGAGCACGATGAGCAAGACCATGGAGCCCGATCTGCACGAGCCGGCGGCCGGCATTTCCCGCCAAGGCAGTTCCCAGAACGAGTGGAAGCACCCGTCCGATCACTGGATGCGCGGCTTCATCCTTGACAACCGTGCATCGCTTGGCACGCTCGGCGTGTTCATCGTCATGATGGCGGTGTTCATGATCGCCAACCCGACCGTCTTCACCACCTGGTATCTCTACAGCTCCGTACTGACGACGCTGCCGGTGGCGCTTTTCGTGGTGGTACCGCTGGTCTTTGTCGTCACCTGCGGGGAGATCGACCTGTCGTTTCCCGCGACGATGGGTTTTGCGTCGTGGGTCTTCGCGCTGGTCGTCCAGGCCGGCTACGATCCGTTCCTCGGCATCATTGCGGCGATCGTCACCGGCATGCTGCTCGGCTTCCTCGTCGGGTCGCTGGTCGTCTATGGCGGGCTGTCGTCGCTCATCGCTACGCTCGGCATGAATTTCCTGCTGCGTGGCCTGATCCAGATCATCAACGAGGGCAAGTCGCTGGCGCTAACCGGGCTTGCAGACAGCTGGGCCTACAGGATCTTCTCCAGCCAGTTCTTGGGCATTCCGGTGCAGATCTTCTGGGCCATCGCCTTCGTCGTGCTGTCGGCGATGCTCTACAACCGCCACCGCTTCGGCGCGCAGGTGAAGGTGGTCGGTGACAATCCCGACAGTGCCCAGCAGATGGGCATCGACGTCAAGCGCGTGCGGGTGAAGGTGTTCGTCTTCGTCGGCATCGGGGCCGCGATCGCCGGCACGTTCTCCGTAATGATCAACTTCACCTGGTGGCCAACCGCCGGCGACGGTTATCTCTTGCCGGTGCTGGCTTCGGTGTTCGTCGGCGGCACGCCCACCTGGGGTGGCATCGGCACCGTGGCCGGCGGCGCGATCGGCGCCGTCACGGTGTCGTTTATCCAAACCGGCGTCGTGGCGGCTGGCCTGAGCGGCTTCTACGTCCAGTTCTTCAACGGGCTGATCATCATCCTTTCGCTGCTTGGCCACAAATGGAACCAGGCGCGCTACCGTTGAACCAGTCTGCCCTTTGAACCAGTCGGCCTTCAAGGCAATTTTCCGGCTATCCGAGCCACCAATAGACGACAGGCCACGCGGACGAGACCGCGCGGCCCGATCGCCCATTTGCGCCATGCGCAATTTCGATCAAACTGGCGGGGCAACGAGGCGCCAGAGTGAGGACGCCACATGCGAGGAACCCATGAACCCGACCGAGAAAGCGCTATGGTTTGTCGAAAGCCATCTGCCGGAAGCTGTTACGCTCGACGACATCGCCCAAAGCAGCGGCGTGTCGCGCTTTCATGTGACGCGCGCCTTCGGCGCCGCCACTGGCCGCTCTGTCATGGGTTACATGCGCTCGCGCCGGCTGACCGAGGCGGCGCGCAGGCTCGCCGGCGGGGCGCCCGACATCCTGTGCGTCGCGCTCGACGCCGGCTACAACTCGCATGAGGCTTTCACCCGTGCCTTCCGCGATCAGTTCGGCACCACGCCGGAACTGGTGCGCGCGCAAGGTTCGACCAAGACCCTTGATCTCGTGGAGCCTATCCTGATGGACCACACCCTGCTCGCCAGCCTCGAACCACCGCGCTTCGAGACCAGCCGCCCCTTCCTCATCGCCGGCTTCGGCGAGCGCTACAGCTGCGAATCGAGCGCCGGCATTCCGATGCAGTGGCAGCGTTTCAGCCCTTACATCGGCAACATACCCGGCGAAGTCGCCGGCGTTTTCTATGGTGTCTGCCTCAATGGCGACGATGCCGGCAATTTCGACTATGTCGTCGGCGTCGAAGTGCGCGACTTCGCGGATCTGCCGTAGGAATTCTACCGGGTGCGGGTTCCGGCGCGGAAATACGCCGTTTTCACGCATCGCGAGCACATCTCGACCATCCGGCGTACGATCAACACGATCTGGAACAGCTGGCTGCCGGCCTCCGGCCACGAAATCGCCGACGCGCCGGAATTCGAGCGCTATGGGCCCGAATTCGATGCACGCACAGGTAATGGCGGGCTGGAGATCTGGGTGCCGGTCAAGGCATGACGCGCCGCTACAGCTCCAGATCCCAGTTCTGTCCAACCAGATCCTTGCCGAAGGAATGGTGAGGCTCTTCCTCGATCAGCTTGAAACCGGCCGCCTGGTAGATGTGCCGGGCCGCGGTCAAAATGTCGTTGGTCCATAGGGTCAGCGTCCTGTATCCCCTGGCGCGGGCAAAGCCGATGCACTCGTCGACCAGGCGCTTGCCGATGCCGAGGCCGCGCGCCGAAGGTTCGACATAGAGCAGCCGCAGCTTGGCCACCTGGTCCGACTTGCGCACGACGAAGACCGAGCCGACGACCTCGCCTTCCCGCTCGGCGATCCAGCCTCGCTCCCATTTCGGATCGAAGGATTTTACGAAATTTGCGAGGATTTCGGCGACCAGCGCCTCATAGGTTTCGTCCCAGCCATAGTCCTGCGCGTAGAGCATCCCTTGCCGGCGGATGATCCAGCCAATGTCGCCGACCTGCAACGGCCGCAGCAGATAAGGGATTTTCGGCTCGCCACTGTCATCCAGCAGACGCTGGACCGTGCGCATGGAATTGACCAGCCGGTCCTGCTCCGACGCGGGCAGCCGATCGAGCAGCGCCGCGACCTGGTCGTGCGAATCCTTGTTCAGCGGTGCGAACGCGTTCCTGCCCGCCGGCGTCAGCGCGATCGACGATTGCCGCGCGTCCGAAACCAGGGTGACCCTGGAGATGAGATGAAGGCGCTCGAACTTCTTCAGCAAACGGCTGACATAGCCGGCGTCGAGGCCGAGATCGCGCGCGAGGTCGGTCGCGGTCAGTCCGTCACGATGCGCCAGCTCGTAGAGCACGCGCGCCTCGGTCAGCGAGAAGGCGCTCTTCAGCAGCCCTTCGTCGAGCAGTCCGATCTGACGGGTATAGAAGCGGTTGAAGGCCCGCACCGCATCGATCAGGTTTTTGCTGGGTGCAGCCTTGTCGGGTTGATGGTGGATTGTCATCGAGTCATCTCCTGCTGGCACAGGATCAAACATTTACTTGACTAAGTCAACTATCACGAGATGGCCCGGACACTTACATCATCGGCAGCACCGGCCAGCGGTCGACGATCCTGCCACCGGAAAGCACCGCGATCGGCCCGAGCTGCTGCAGCACGGCTTCGCTCTGCGTCGGTCGCAGGAACGCGTAGTCGCCCGGCCTGACGGCGGCCGCGGCGGGCAAGCCCATGAATTGCTGATTGGAGGACAGGCCAAGCAGGCCGTTCGTCGTCAGGCCTTCGGGAAACACCGGTTCGGCCATCCATTTGCCGCCATAGAGATAGCAGCCCTTGCGCGGAAACCGGCCGAGCGCCTGGAGCAGACGCGAGACCGCAGGTGGGCCGGGCAGCATTGGCTCGACCACTTTCAGGATCGGCGTCGCGATGAAGGCCGCCGGCCGGAAGCCATCGAGGCCTGGCGTGTCGAAATCGCCGGGCAGCACGAAGGCCGACCCGATCGACACTTCATTGGCAGCGCCGCCATGATGAAGCAGCGCGGTCTTGCTGCCACCGATGTTCAAGATGTGGCGCTGGTCCATACCGAGGCGCGCGATGAAAGCGGCGGCCCGTTGCGAGGCTTGCGCCAACGCCTTGGCCGGCCCGCCGAACAGGGCGGGTATGTGCGGCGCATGCGCCTCATAGGCCATGACGCCTTCGCAGCGCAGCCCTTTGTGGGCCGGCAGCGCCTTCAGCGCCCGCGACAGAGCCTCCGGTTCGGCAAACCCGCCGCGATGCAGTCCGACATCGATTTCGAAAACAATGCGCAGCTCGACGCCGAGTTCGTCAGCGAGCGCGCCATACTCAGCCAATCTCTCCTGCGTGTCGATCAGCCAAGATACTCGCGACCAGACTGCATCGCCTCTGGAAAGCGCGGCCTTTGCCGCGCCGACCGGCATCGGTTTGCCGTACAGCAGATCCGCATCCGCAAACGCGCTCAGCACCGCCTCGCTGATCGGCGGATGGAAGGTCATGAAGCGTTGGGTTCCAAGCGCCTTGCCGACATGGGAGAGCAGCGGCAGGCAAGCGAGCGACTTGTCGACCAGTCGTACGGCAAGGCTGGCATCAAGCCTCTCCTTCACCAGGGCGATGTTGCCATCCAGCCGGTCGAGGTCGAGCAGCAGGCAGGGTTGGAGGATGCCCGCCTGCTTCAGCGCATCCGAAAGCGTGGCGAAATAAGCCTTCATCGCTAGATGCCAAAGGGAGTGGGTTCGATGCCGAACAGGTCGGCCATGTAGGGCGAGACGAAACGGTTCTGCGGATCGATGTCGCGGCGCACCGCCATCGCATCATCCCAGCGCGGATAGAGCTTTTTCAGGTCGGCCGCTTTCAGGCTGTGCATCTTGCCCCAGTGCGGCCTGCCGCCATGTCTGCGGAAGATCGGCTCGGCCGCACGCATGAACGGCAGCGGATCGTTCGCCGCGTCATGATGGATGGCGATGGAACAGGTGAGCCTTTTGTGAAAGGGCGAGAGCCAGAATTCGTCTGAGGCCACCGACCGCACCTCCATCGGGAAATAGACTTCCGGAAAATGCTTCTCGGTCAGTTCGATGATCTCGGCCAGCGCCTTCGGCCCCTCCTCGAAGGGAAGGTGATATTCCATTTCGTTGAACCTGGTCTGCCGGTCGCTGGCATAGACGTTGAACCAGTCCTGCACATAATCCTCGGCCGGCACCTTGGCGACGGCGCCGATGATCAGCCGGCGGCGCAGCGCCGGCAGCCAGGCAAGCCCTGTGCGCAAGCGGCGCAGCGTGCGCAACGAGCCTTCATCATCGTCGGTCGGGCGCACCGTCGTGGCTTCGGCGCTGAAGTCGCTGGCGATGAACTGGGCGTAGCCGGAGAAGGGAATGTAATAGAATTCAGCCGAACGATGCGCGGCCATCATCGTCTCGAAATCGCGCAGCATGTCGGCGATCGGCAGCACCCATTTGCGGCGGCGCAGCCGGTAGCTCGCGATGTTGTTCAGCGTCACTTCGCTGAGCACACCGAAGGCACCGAGGGCGACGCCGATGGCATGGATCGTCTCCTGATCCCCTTCCCGCTTGAATTCGCGGACCTTGCCAAGCCCGTCAACTATCTGCACCGTTTCCAGCTGCGTGTGATAGGCACCGAGCGTCGGCCCCGAGCCATGGGTAGCCGTGCCCAGCGCGCCGCCTATGGCCTGGCGGTCGATGTCGCCCATGTTGGGCAGGCCCTGGCCGATGCCTTGCAGGATGTGCATGAGCGAACCAAGCCGCGTCCCTGCCCGCACGCGCGCCTGATGTTTTTTCGCATCATGCGAGACCAGCCCTTCCAGCTTCTCCAGCGACAGGATGGTGCCTTGCGATGTCACCAGCGGCGTGAAGGAGTGACCGGCGCCGACGACGCGGACCGGGCCGGGTGCGGTGCGAATGAGATCGCAGAGTTCGCCGGGGTCGGCGGGGCTGGCAAGCAGCCGCGGCTCGGCGGTGACAAAGCCCGACCAGTTGCTCCAGCTGTTCGACATGGTGCTCACGCAACAACCCGGCGACGCCGCGCCACGAGGACAAACAGACCGAGCAGCGCCACGCTGGCGACGGCGCTTGCGGCGGCGAATTCCGGAACCGGGCGAAAATCCTTGCCGTCGATGAGCAGCGACGCCGCGACCGGCCCGATCGCAAGGCCGAAAAGCTGGGCAGCCGGTATCAGCAGCACGGCGGTGCGTGTCTCGTCGGCGGTGATCGCCAGCCGGATCTGGTAGGGCACGATGAAGAGCAGGATAAAACCCATGACCAGGGCGGCGACCCAGAATGTCGTGAGGCCAGGTCCACTGGCAAGCACGAGCGAGGCGACGAGCGCGACGATGCCGATCGCCACGATGGCAACGCGATAATCGATGCGCGCTTCGAACACGGTCGCCGTCATCGCGCCCAGAACCTGCGCCGCGAGGCTGGCCGAGACGATCAGGCCGATGGTGCGGCCATCGATGCCGAATTGGGCGCCGAGCGGCTCCAGAAAGGCCCAGACGGCGCCGAAGAACATGAAGTAGCAGAAGACCGACAAGAGCGCGGTGACCGAAGGAACCGTCAGCACATTGGCGAGGTTCTCTTCCTTCGGCAGGTCGGCATAGTCGGCGGGGACAATAAAGGCGACGACGAGCGACAGGACGCAGACGATCGCGAGAACGAGGAAGCCACCCGCCGATCCGGCGGCGGGGATGACATAGAGCGCCAGCAGCAGGGCAAGAGCGCATTGCGCCAGCGTCTGCATGGTGACGAAATAGCCGCCGATGCGTTCGGCGCGCCGCGAACGGGCGATCAGTTCGGTGGCGACCGCGACAAGGCCGCCTTCGGCAAGGCCGGCCAGCGCGCGCGCCGCCATCAGCGTGTTGGCCCCGGCGGCATAGGCCGTCCAGACATTCGCCACCGCCAGCAGCAGCAGGAGGACCGCGCTTTTCCAGCGCATATTGCGGGCGGAAAGCAGCATCGCGACGCTCGCCGAGCCAATCGCGATGGCGATCATCTCGGCTGTGGCGACGAGTGCCAGTTCGTCGCCGCTGACATGGCCCTCGGTGTAGAGGGCACCAAGCAGGACGGGCTGCAGGCCTAGGATGAGCAGGCCGACCGACCCGATCCACAAGGCCGAGGCAAGCTGCCCGCCGGTCGGATTGCCAACCAGCCAGTCGCCATCGCCCTGAAGACCGGTACTTGTCGAAGTCAAAGGCGCCTCCCCAACGTCCTTGCCGCGCGGCAGAAAAGCTGACACTCTGTCAGCATTCAGAACCTGATACTTGATCATATTTCTTGTCAACCGGAATTTGGGAACCCGTGCGAAAGATCGGCGCATGACGGAAGCAAGTCGAACGGCCACCGAGCCAAGGCGCAGGCCCAAGCAGGAGCGCAGCCGCGAGCGCATCGACGCCATCCTGTCGACGACCATGCGGCTGATCGGCGAGAAGGGCATCGATGCCGTCACCATGAAGGAGGTCGGCATGCTGGCGGGCGGGCCGATCGCCACCGTCTATCACTACTTCCCCAACAAGTCGGCGATCCTGGCGATGCTTTATGAGCGGTTTTCGGAGGTCAGCCGGGCGCGCCTGGCGGCGATCATCGCCGATGTCCGCGAAGCCAAGGACGTCATCGTCGCGGCCGACCGGCTGCTTGACGACTATCTCAGCCGTGTCGCCGGCGATCCGGCCATCCAGGATCTGCAGAACGCCATCCAGGCCGACAAGGCGCTCAAGAATCTCGACATCGCCGAAACCCGGCATCAGGCCAAGATGTTCTGCGACCATGTCATCGCCTTGCTCGAGCCGGAGAAGCACGAGCAGTTCGAACGCATGGTCCTGCTGATCTTCCAGCTCGCCGGCGGCGTCGTGCGCCTGGCGCTTGCGCAAGGCGAAGCGGAAAGCCGGCGCACGATCGAGGATTACCGGTCGATCATCCACACCCAGTTGCGGTTGTTTCTCTAACCAATGCCGACCGGAGACTATCTCGCCCGGCGGATGAGGCCTTCGAAACCGTCGGCCAGATCGGCAGCGCCGGCCGCGAACATCTTCACCAGATTTTGCGGACGGCCGGGAGTCTTGTTGGCATCGAGGAGGATGGCCCTGCCTTCATGCATGACGAAATCGAATTTCCCGTAGTCGAAGCCGAGTTCACGCCGCCGCTCGCGCAGTTCGTCGGGAACCGGGACAGGTTCGCGTCGGATCGTTTCCGATGCCTTGACCAGGCTGTTGGGCGAGACGTAGCGGGTGCAGCGTTCGCGCTCTCCGCAAAACACCCAGAAACGAACGGCAAAGCCGTCGGGCTCCGGTTCCGGAATGAACTTTTCCACGACGAGATCATCGCAGTCGAAGACGCCATCTGGAACGTCGCCGAGAGTTCCATGGACTTCATAGGACCGCAGAGCCGGCAGATGCGGAAAAGGCAGCGACTTGCCGGCACGCGCTGATCGCCGATTGAGGAGCGTCTCCGGAATGCCTCGATTGTTGAGGTTGCTCTTGACGATGACGGGGCCTTGCCAGGTGTCGCCCTCGCCTATCAGCGCTCCGCTGATCCGTCGTTTTGATATGTCTCCCGCCCCTACATTGAGGCAGAATGGGAAACTCCTGGCATAAGCGAGATAGTCTGCCGGCATTATCGTTGCATCGACATGCAGAACCGCGATATCGGCATTGTATGTTTTCGACAGGCCTTGTTGAATCCGCACCGAATGGCCGCGCCTTTTCAGGTTCTCCAGAACATCGAAAAGCAAATAGGGGCTGCCCCTGCGCAACATAAGATTGCGCTTGCCAAGGAACCGGTCATGCTCATGCGTTATGACAGTGACCCGCGCCACGGCTATCCCCCTTAGGCTTCCATGCCCGCTTCTATTAAGCGGCTCTAACCAGGCGATGCCAGACCTTCCTGAGCTCCGACGGGTTTGAATGACGAATCATTGGGACAATTATCATCGGCACTGGAAGCTCCTGGACGCCCCGCTGCGGCCAACTCCGGAAACCGTCGGCATATTCGATCGCGAACTTGATCTCGGGAACGCCGATGTCCTCCTCCTCGGCGTAACCCCCGAACTGGCAAGCCTGGGCAGGTCTATCTTGGCGATCGATCAATCGGCAACCATGATTTCCGGCGTATGGGCCGGCGACAGCGTCTCGCGAAGGGCGATGGCCGGCAACTGGCTTGACCTACCCGTCGAGCGGGCAAGTTTCGACGCCGTCATCGGCGACGGATGCCTGTCGGCCGTCGATTCCAAAGTCGCGCGCGGTTCGCTGTTCGGCGAAATCGCAAGGGTGCTGAAACCTGGCAGGCATGCGGCGATCCGCGTTTTCGCGCGGCCGGAAGCAGCGGATGACCTGTGCCGCATCGAAGCGCTGGTCCTGGCTGGCGGGGTCGAGAATTTCCACGCGCTCAAATGGCGGATCGCAATGGCGTGCACGACCGAGGACTGCGACAACACCGTCAGTGTGCAGGCAATCCGTACGGCATTCGACGAGCTGTTTCCGGATCGGGAAGCCCTTGCCGCACGCACGGGATGGAGCATGGCATCCATCGACACGATCGACGTCTATGCGGGCTCCGAAACGAGGTACAGTTTCGCGACACTAGCCATGCTGGAGGACGAGGCAGGTGCCTGGTTCGACCAGGTGCGTGTCGTGCCAAGCGGCAGCTATCCCCTGGCGGAGCGTTGCCCGCTTCTGGTGCTCGGTTCGGCCAGCCTTCGATAAGTTCATCGCCATCGTGCCAAGAGGCGTCCGCGTGCCTTGACTCTCGCAGGTCGGCGGCCTATTTCAGCGCCACGTTAGCACTCGCCTTTGGTGAGTGCTAACTATGTGTCCGGCGTCGCCGGACGGAGGAACTGTTTCTCACCGTTCTCATCGAGGAAGAAAAAATGGCAAAGTCGAAGTTCCGCCCGCTTCATGACCGCGTGGTCGTTCGCCGGGTCGAATCCGAATCCAAGACCGCCGGCGGGATCATCATCCCGGATACGGCGAAGGAAAAGCCGCAGGAAGGCGAGATCATCGCCGTCGGTTCCGGCGCTCGTGACGAAGCTGGCAAGCTGGTCCCGCTGGACGTCAAGGCCGGCGACCGCATCCTGTTCGGCAAGTGGTCGGGCACCGAAGTCAAGCTCAATGGCGAAGACCTTCTGATCATGAAGGAATCCGACATCATGGGCATCATCGGCTGATCATCGGCCTCATCTTCAACTTGAATTTTTCGGGCTCTATCCGAGCCCCTGCCAGGAGCTAAAACATGGCTGCCAAAGACGTAAAATTCTCCCGTGACGCCCGCGAGCGCATGCTGCGCGGCGTCAACATCCTCGCCGACGCAGTGAAGGTCACGCTCGGCCCCAAGGGCCGCAACGTCGTCATCGACAAGTCGTTCGGCGCCCCGCGCATCACCAAGGACGGCGTCACCGTCGCCAAGGAAATCGAGCTTGAAGACAAGTTCGAGAACATGGGCGCGCAGATGGTCCGCGAAGTTGCTTCGAAGACCAACGACATCGCCGGCGACGGCACCACGACCGCGACCGTTCTGGCGCAGTCGATCGTCCAGGAAGGCCACAAGTCGGTTGCCGCCGGCATGAACCCGATGGACCTGAAGCGCGGCATCGATCTGGCCGTCACCGAAGTGGTCGCCGCTCTCGGCAAGGCCGCCAAGAAGATCAAGACCTCCGAGGAAGTCGCCCAGGTCGGCACGATCTCGGCCAATGGCGACGAGTCGGTCGGCAAGATGATCGCGGAAGCGATGCAGAAGGTCGGCAACGAAGGCGTCATCACGGTCGAGGAAGCCAAGACCGCCGAGACCGAACTCGAGGTCGTCGAAGGCATGCAGTTCGACCGCGGCTACCTCTCGCCCTACTTCGTCACCAACGCCGACAAGATGGTTGCGGAGCTCGAGGACGTCTACATCCTCCTGCACGAGAAGAAGCTCTCCAACCTACAGGCCATGCTGCCGGTCCTCGAAGCCGTCGTGCAGACCTCGAAGCCGCTGCTCATCATCTCGGAAGACGTCGAAGGCGAGGCCCTGGCCACGCTGGTCGTCAACAAGCTGCGTGGCGGCCTGAAGATCGCCGCCGTCAAGGCGCCGGGCTTCGGTGATCGCCGCAAGGCCATGCTGGAAGACATCGCCATCCTCACCGGTGGCCAGGTCATCTCCGAAGATCTCGGCATCAAGCTCGAGAATGTCGGCCTCAACATGCTCGGCCGCGCCAAGAAGGTGTCGATCTCCAAGGAGAACACCACCATCGTCGACGGCGCCGGCAAGAAGGCCGAGATCCAGGGCCGCGTTGCCCAGATCAAGCAGCAGATCGAGGAGACCACCTCGGACTACGACAAGGAGAAGCTGCAGGAACGTCTGGCGAAGCTCGCCGGCGGCGTTGCGGTGATCCGCGTCGGCGGTGCGACGGAAGTCGAAGTCAAGGAAAAGAAGGACCGCGTCGATGACGCCCTCAACGCGACCCGCGCGGCCGTGGAAGAAGGCATCGTTGCCGGCGGTGGCGTTGCCCTGCTGCGCGCTTCGGCCAACATCAAGGTGACCGGCGTCAACGCCGACCAGGCCGCCGGCATCAACATCGTTCGTCGTGCACTGCAGGCTCCGGCCCGCCAGATCGCGGCCAACGCCGGTGCGGAAGCATCGATCGTCGCCGGCAAAATCCTCGAGAACAAGGGCGCGACCTTCGGCTACAACGCCCAGACCGGCGAATATGGCGATATGATCGTCATGGGTATCGTCGACCCGGTCAAGGTCGTGCGCACGGCCCTCCAGGACGCGGCCTCGGTCGCCGGCCTGCTCGTCACCACCGAAGCCATGATCGCCGAAGCTCCTAAGAAGGACTCGGCTGGCGGCGGCATGCCTGGCGGCATGGGCGGCGGCGGCATGGGCGGCATGGGCGGCATGGACTTCTAATCCAGCCACCTTCGCAAATTTTTCGAAAGGGCGGCCGAAAGGTCGCCCTTTTCTTTGCATGTTGAGGCTGGTGCTCCACCGCGGTCGGTTGGACCCAGCGTCAGACAGCAGTCTCCGCACGCTGCGCCACCTTGCCGACGAGCACGGCCTGTTCGATAAGTGCAGCCACTTCATCAGCCACTGCCAGCAGCGGGGCACGGTCGCGGGTGGCGCGGGCAATCACCATCAGGCCTTCCAGCGAAGATTCGACCAGCAGCGCCAGCGCCTGCGCGCGACGCTCCGGGACCCCTGCCCTGATGAAGGCATCCCGCAGCAAGCCTATCCACTGCTCGAAAGCTGAACGGCAGATCTCTTCGAGGTCGGGCACGTCGTTCGGCGCATCCAGCACGACGGGCGCGATCGGGCAGCCGAGCGAAAACTCGTTGTCCTCCAGCATGCGGGCGACGGACTGGTAAATGTGGTGGACGGCGACCGCCGGATCGCTTTCCGCCGCCAGTTGGGCACCCAGCCGCTCGGTCACGTCGGCCACGCTGGCGCGCGTCACCTCGACGACCAGTTGGTCCTTGCCACCGGGGAAATGGAAATAGAGCGAGCCACGCGGCGCGGCGCTGGCACTCAAAATGTCGTTCAGCGAAGTGCCATGATAGCCGCGCCGCCGCAAAAGCAGTGCCGTCGCCTCGATCATCCGCGTGCGTGTGTCCGTCGCCATGTCAACCTCTGTCAGGAGTGCGCACTATAGGGCTTGCGCGGAATATGACAATCGGTCTACATAATATGTAAATCGGTCTACATATTTCGGTGGCAGTGATGCAAAAGTATCGGCTGGAAGGAGAGGACGGCGGCCTCGACAGAGTGGTGATGCGCGAGGAAGCGGTCCTCCAGCCGGGTCCGCATCAGATCCTGATGCGGGTGCGCGCCACCTCGCTCAATCGCCGTGACACGATGATCCTCAGCGGCGCCTATCCGCTGGCGCCGCGGGCCGGCGTCGTGCCGCTGAGCGATGGCGCCGGCGAAGTGGTGGCCATCGGCGATGGTGTCACCCGCCTTGCCGTCGGCGACCGCGTCACCGGCAGCTATTTCGCGCGCTGGATCGACGGCCGTATCAACGCCGGGCTCATCGACCAGCTCGGCTGCACGCTGGACGGCATGCTCGGTGAATATGCCTTGCTCGACGAGCAATGGGCGGTGCGGCTGCCTGAGCATCTCGACTGGCATGAAGCCGCGACCTTCAGCTGCGCGGGGGTGACGGCCTGGAGCGCTTTGACCGGCTCCGAGGTCCCAAAACCGGGGCAATGGGTGCTGGTTATCGGCTCGGGCGGCGTCGCGCTGTTTGCGCTGCAGTTTGCCAAGCTGATGGGCTGCCGCGTGGCGGCTGTCACCTCACGTGTCGAAAAATCCGGCCGGTTGCGCGCGCTCGGCGCCGACCTCGTCATCGCAACGGCCGAGACGCCGGATTGGGGCACCAAGCTGCGCGAGGCGACGGGCGGCATCGATCTGACCGTCGAGACCGGCGGGCCGGCGACCTTTACGCAATCGCTGATCGCAAGCTCCCTCTACGGACGCATCGTACTGCTGACGGTCCAGGACCAGAAGGGCAGATCGGTCGAGATCCCAGCCGCCGTCTACCAGCGCAGTCTTGTCACCATCGGCCGCGTCTTCGTCGGCAGTCGCAGCGGCCTGGAGGCGATGCTCGCCGCCGTCGCGGCGCATCGCTTGAAGCCCGTCATCGACAAGGTCTTCCCGTTTACCGAAGCGCGCGAGGCATATCGGCATTTCATGCAGGGCGACGTGTTCGGCAAGGTCGTTATCGACGGCGCGTGAGCCCCTATTCATCAACCAAAGGAGAGAGCAATGACAATTCGCGACGCATCGGCCGAATGGCACGGCACACTCAAGGAAGGATCCGGCCGGCTAAGGCTGGGCAGCGGCGTGTTCGAGGGCGCCTACTCGTTCCCGTCCCGCTTCGAGAACGGCCCCGGCACCAATCCGGAGGAACTGATCGCGGCCGCCCACGCCGGCTGCTTCTCGATGGCGCTCACCGCCATTCTCGGCAGCGAAGGTCATATCGCAAGCGATATCCACACGATCGCAAAGGTGCATCTGGGCGCCACCGCGGCCGGGCCGACGATTACCCGCATCGAGCTTGAGACGGAGGCGAACGTCGCCGGTCTCGCCGCCGCCGACTTCGAGCGGCTGGCGCAGTCGGCCAAGGCGGGATGCCTCGTCTCGCGGGCGCTGGCCGGCGTCGCCGCGATCACCCTGAAAGCGAACCTCATAACCCACTAAGAACGGAAGGAGAAAATCCGATGACCCAGGAATCGATCATCGACATCGCCGCGGCCAACCGATCCGGCGAAACGGCTGAAATCATGCGGCGCTATAACGACGTGTTCCAGCGTCACGACCCCTCGGCTCTCGACGAGCTGGTGGCGCAGGACTGCGTGATCGAGAACACCACGCCGGCGCCGGACGGCGCGCGCCGCGCCGGTAAGGCAGCCTGTGTCGAGCTGTGGTCGGCGATCGCCACCGCATCCGGTACGCGCTTCGACCTCGAAGAGACTTTCGTGGCCGGCGACCGCGCCACGATCCGCTGGCGCTACTGGATGGCCGACGGCAATTCGCTGCGCGGCGTCAACCTGATGCGCGTCGCGGGCGGGCGGATCGTCGAGGCCATGGGTTACGTCAAGGGCTAATGCATGTCGCCGGAAGTGTCCTCGGTCCCGGGACGTGCATAAAATGAGAAGCTTACAGCAGGTCGGGCGAACCCTATTCGCCGCGACATGCTGTAAGCCGCGCGATCACCTGTCCGCCAGTGCCAACTTGGCGCCGAGCATGACGAAGGCGCCGGCAAACGTCCGGCGCATCCAGGTCAGCACCATCGGCCGCGACACGACATGGCTGCGGATCGACGCCGCGAAGATGCCGTAGCCGACGAAGACCACGAAGGTCAAAAGCATGAAGACCGAGCTGAGCTCCAGCATCTTCGACAGCGCGTTGGGCTCGGTGGTGCTGACGAATTGCGGCAGGAAGGCGAAGAAGAAGATCGACAGTTTCGGATTGAGCACATTGACGAGGATGCCGGTGGCGATCACCTTGCCGGCCGAGCGTGGGGCGACATTGTCCTCGACGCTCAGGCCGCCCTTCTCCTTCAGCGTATTCCAGGCCATGTAGAGCAGATAGGCGACGCCGAGATATTTCAGCGTCTCGAAAGCAACCGCACTGGTGTGCAGCAGCGCCGCCAGACCGGTGATGGCAGCGGCCATATGTGGGATGATGCCGAACGTGCAGCCGAAGGCGGCAATGATCGAGGCCCGCGCACCGCGCGAAAGTCCGGCGCTCAGCGTGTAGAGAACGCCGGTGCCGGGCGAAGCCACGACGATCAGCGATGTCAATAGAAATTCGATGCTCACGATGATCTCCTCCAGCGCCCTGCCCTGACGCAGCCTAGCCAGCAAGCGAGGTGCGCACAAGCCACGGCATTCGCCGCCAGGAGGCGCGCTAAACGGTGGAAAATCCGAGCGCCCGGCGCGCCATCAGGCACTCGTCATCGCCGGGCATGCAGGCGCGGCAGACATCCGGTCGCATTTCGTAGATGGTGCAAGCGGTGGACTTGCCGACTTCGCCGGACAGGGCCGAACAGCGCACGCCGTCACAGCGCATGCCCGACAGGTCGGCCGCCACGTATTTTTCCGGGATGCGGTCGAGCTGCGCGTCATCCTCGGTCGAAAAGCGCGGCCATTCGGCCGAATAGGAACAGCAGGCGCCGCAGCTCTGGCAATCGAACACAGGAGCGATGCCTGCTTGACACGAAGCCAGGGTGGTCGCGGCTACCACGGCAACCGGCTTCAAAGCAGCAAGATTGCAATCGGCGTCCCCAGGCAAGGCGCTACTTCTTCTTGCCGGTCTTGCTCTTCGGTGCGTCCGCTGGCGACTTGAACAGATCGGTCGCCGCCTCGGCCGCCTTTGGCGCGGCAACCGGCTTGGCCGGCTTTGCGGCGGAAGCCGGCGCTGCCGGCTGGTCCTTGGCGGAGAATTTTATGGCCATGTCAGTCCTCGTCGGCGAAACGCGATGATGGTGCGCGCGGATTGCGCAGGCGGCCGATCAGCGCCGAAACCGCCGTGATGTTCATTTCCTCGGGCGACCAGTTCCTGGCTTCCGCGATGTGATGAGCCGCCAGCTCACGATGCGTGCTGCCGCTATAGGCGGCATCCTGATAGGTCACCCGCTCATGGGTCTTGGCGTCTTCGCGGACATATTCGATGAGGTAGTTCGGGCACTCGGCACGGCCGCGCACGCCGATGCGCACCTGGGCATCGCCATGGGCGCGCTTGCAGCGTTCGAGTTTCTCCAGCACGCGACGGACATATTCGACCGGCTTGTCGAGGGTTTCGACCATGTCGGCGATGGTCGCATCGGCGGCGATCGGCGTTGACGGTACGCGCTTGGTGGCCATCAGCGTTTTCCGGCTCGTTTCGGCAGCAACGCGAGTGCTGCGGCGGCCGCCATCTCGTCGGCCTCTTTCTCCAGCCGCAACTCGCGCAAGCGCGCGGTCTTGGCTTCCCGCGCCTGGCTGACGGCATCGCGCTCGGAATTGATGCGATTGAGCGACATCGACTGGGTTTGCGTCTTGCTGAACAGCGACACGGCCGTATCGACGGCTGTCTTCGAATGAGCGGTCAAAATCTTTCTCCTGTCAGGAGCCTGGTGCCGATAGGGCGAGACCGGGTCTTCGGTCGGGACCATGCACAAAGCAATGCGGCAGCGGATTCAAATTGCTGGAGCGTCCCTTAGCACGTTCAGCCCAATGCGCAGCGCATTTTCAGCGGCAACAAGCGGAAAATGAAAAAGGCCAGGCACCGCCTGACCTTCCCTGGGAGCGCCGCGCATCCAACTGGATGCACCAGGCTAGCTCCTGATGGGCAGCACAAACCTTGGAAACTCAGATCCCCATGGCCATGCGCCCGAATTCGCCATTCACCGGTGCCAGTACATCCGTGGTCACCGGGACGGCTGAATTCTTTCTTCAGGCCGCCTTCAACTGGTCGGCGGACATCTTGCCCGACTTGTTGTCGCGGACCATCTCGTAGCCGAGCTTCTGGCCCTCGACGATGTCGCGCATGCCGGCGCGTTCCACGGCCGAGATGTGGACAAAAACGTCGGCGGAGCCGTCGTCAGGCTGAATAAAACCAAAACCCTTGGTGGCGTTGAACCACTTAACTGTGCCGGTGCTCATGACGAACCCTTTCCATGGCAAATATTCGTTCGCCGCCGTGCGGATGCACAACGTCGTTTGTCTCGATTTTTGATGTGGGAAGTTCGTCAAAGGCGCGCCCGAAAGCGCGGATAACAAAAGTCAGTCAAACAAATATCGACAGATTTGTTGTATCCGTGTTTCAGCCGCCTGTCAAATATTGCGCTATCGGCCCGAAATCCGCCAGTTGAAAGCACCTCACGCGGCCCGTCCCGATCCCTGGGTAAAACCGCTTCACGGACAGCCCTATTCGTCGGGACCCGGCTCCGGCCATGTCTCCTCGGCGGCTTCGGCATACCATTGGCGCATGGCCGGTATAGCCAAAACCGCGTCCACATAGGCCCTGGTGTCGGGCGCCAGCTCCCCGCCATAAGTGTCGAAACGGGTGACGACAGGCGCATACATGGCATCGGCCGCACTGAAATGACCGAACAGAAACGGGCCGCCCTTGCCGTGTTTCTCACGGCACTCGCGCCACAGCGCCTCGATGCGGGCACGTTGGGCCTCGCCCTCGGCATCGAGCGGCTTGTGCCCCTTTGGCCGGCGCAAATTCATCGGCCAGCCATAGCGGACTTCGCGAAAACCGGAATGCATCTCGGTCGCCGCCGAACGCGCCAGTGCCCGGGCGCCGATATCGGCCGGCCAGAGCTTTTTCCCAGGAAAAAGGTGGGCGAGATATTCAAGGATGGCAAGGGTTTCCCAGACGATCCTGCCATCGTGATTCAAGGGCTTGTGAACCAGGACGGGCACCTGACCGGTCGGCGAAACTTTCGCCAGATTGGCAAAGGTCTCGGGCGTGCGCAGCCGCACGAATCCTTCTTCGAACGGTATCTTCCAGGTACCGCATCGCCACCCAGGGCCTGAGCGACCAGGACGAAAAGCATTTGTTGCCGATATAGAGCGTGAATTCCGACATCTGTCCCCCTTGGCGGTGTTGCTCCTTGCGGACTGCGCCGGCCGGCACCCTAGCCTGCCGGCCCAGCCGCCGAAAGGCACTGTTTGCCGACACAGGGAGCGGCTGCTGGAACCGACTCGGTGCCGGCTCGTTTGCTCAAGCGAACAAGATCCGGGAGATGCGGAAATGGTGAACAAGGATCAGGTCGCCGGCGTGGCCAAGCAGGTGAAAGGATCGGTCAAGCAAGCCGCCGGCAAGGCGACCAGCGACAGGCGGACGCAGGCCGAAGGCGTGGCCGACAAGACCACAGGCAAGGTACAGAAGGCCTATGGCGACGTGAAGGACAAGGTCAAGAAATCTGTTTGATCGCTGTGGAAGGGCCATATCGAGCGGCCCTTTTCACGTCTTCAGCGATTTGCTGAAGGCGTTGGTGAAAATCACGTCGCCATGATCGTCGCTGGCTTGCCCCAACACGACGTCCAGGCTGTCGTCGGTGACACGTGCCAGAGCGAAGCCGCCCATGTAGGCCGCTTTCGGCTTGAAGAGATCGAGGCCGTCGCGTTGATAGATCATCGGCACCTCGTGCTGATGACCATGGAAGACGCCAACGACGTTGTAGCCCTTCAGGGCCGCCAGCAATGCCTGGCGGTCCGTATCGCTCCACCAATGCGGCGCTCCCTTGCCGCCGTCGTCGAATACTCTCTTGACTGTATCCCACCGCTCCATCGAAAAACTGTCCCAGCCATAGTGCTGGAACAGGATGACCGGGCGGCCGTCCGCCGCATAGGTCGCCAGATCCTGCTTGAGCCAAGGCAGGCTGTTGTCGGCGCCGTGGCCGGTGTCGCCGGCGAAACGATGGGTCTGCACCAGATGCAGGCCACCCCAATCCCATGAATAGCAGTCGGTGTCGACGTCGTAGCTGGTGGCCGGCACCGGCGGCTTGAAGAACACGCCGGCGCGGTGATTGACCTCGACATAATCGCGCATTTCGCGCCGGTACCAGTCGACATGATGTGGCGGACCGTTCTGATCGAGGTCATGATTGCCGAGGCCGACATAAACCGGAACATGCACGCGGTCGGGCCCCATGCCTTGCTGATAGCGCTGGCTGAACTGCAGGAGTTGGGTGCCTTCGCTGGGCTCGGTGATCTGGCCGCCGCCGTCGTCGGTGATGTCACCACCGACGGCAAGTCCGAGCGGCGTGCCGATGCGGCTGCCGGCCGACCGCAAGCCCGTGGCGACGCCGTTGATCTCGACCGGCCACTTCTTGTCACCGATGGCGTTCAACGCCGCGACGTTGCGCAACAGCGCCGCGTCCGTCTTGCCTTCCTGCTGGCAATTGGGGCTCAAACCGCTCGCCATGCGGCAGGCATGGACATCGGCGACGAACAGGAAGGTGGCGTCGACGGGCTGGATGCGCTGCCCGGTCTGACCGAGCGCCGGGCGTGAAAGCGCACTGGCCGCGGCAAGACCGGCGGCCTGCACCAGAAAACCACGCCGCGACAGCAATAGGGACGAAGGGCGATTCATCATCGGAGAATTTCAGCATGGAGAGCGGGCGGCAGTAAAGTTCAGCGGTTACGAGACGATCAAGCCATTGGCCGAGTAGCAACCGGCTTTCCACGCTCGTCGCGGCATCGGCGGCAAGCTCGGCTGTAGCTTGCCCTCAAGTGCTGCCGAACCGCCGCAGCACTCTGCGACGTCGCCTCGCCCCCGGATCGCCCTGCGATGATGCCGCGTGGGCGGCGCTCCGCTCGAACGCCGCAAGGCAAACGCGCAACGGGCCGGCGTGCTGCTCTGTCTTGGCCAGCGACATGGCGCCGGAATAGGTGGCGACGGCAACCAGCGCAAAATGCTCGGGATCCGTGCCTTGCTCCCTGCCCTCCCGCTGGTCGGCCCTGATCTTGTCGGCGATCGCCTGGCGCCATGCCGCAAAAATACCGGCAAGGGCAATCCGGAATTCGGGATCGGAGAGCGAGAGTTCATGCGCCAGATTGTTGAGCGGGCAGCCGCGTACGAAACCTTGCCGTTCCAGTTCGGCTGCCACGGCTTCGAACACCTGACGCACGCCTTCGCGCGCCGAAGCCGCCTGCCGCACCGGCGCTATCCACGTCTCCTCGACCGCCGCCGCCACGCGTTCGTCGATGACCGCCAGCGCCAATGCCTTCTTGGTCGGAAAATGATGATGCAGCGCGCCACCGCTGACGCCTGCCGCCGTCATGAGGTCGCCCAGGCTGGAAGCATGGTAGCCGCGTGCCTGAAACGCGACTTCCGCGACATCGAGCACTTTCCTGCGCATGCCTTCGGGGTCGTTGAAGCGTTTGCCTCGGGCTCGCCTTGGCCGGATGTTTATCTCTGCTGACATTGCCGAAGGATAGCATGTTGACAAAACAGGGCAACCGGTCTGTTTATAAACAGGATGATCAACCTGTTTTGGAGAACGCCCGATGAAGCCGACCCTGAATGCCATGCCGAAGCCCGCTGCACTCGCCTCGCCGATCGTCGAATTGCGCCAGTACACATTGAAACCCGGCCGGCGCGAAACGTTGATCGAGATCTTCGACACGGAGTTCATCGAAAGCCAGGAAGATGCGGGGATGACGATTATTGGCCAATTCCGCGACCTCGATCGTCCCGACATGTTCGTCTGGATGCGCGGCTTCGACAGCATGGATGCCCGAAAGGATGCTCTCGGCGCATTCTATGACGGCCCTGTATGGGCGGCGCACCGTGATGCCGCCAATGCGACGATGATCGATTCCGACGATGTGTTGCTGCTGCGACCGGCCTGGCCGGACGCCGGCTTCGATCTGTCGGGACCGCGCCGGCCAACGGCGCCCAAAGGCACAAGCGATCGGAATTGGTTGCCTGGCCTGGTTGAGATTTCGATTCATCATTTGCGGCCGGGCACCGGCGCCGACTTCGCCGGGCGTTTCCGGGCGGAGATGGTTGTGCGAATTGCGCAGAACGGCGCGCGTCTGCTCGGCGCCTTCCTGACGGAGCCGGCCGCAAATACGTTCCCTCGACTTCCCGTGCGCGCCGGAGAAAACGTCTTCGTCGCCGTTACCGCCTTCCACAACGCCGATGCCAGCCATCGCCTCGCCGTTTCGCCGGCGTGGCGGGCGCTCGGCCAGAGCATGCAAGCCGTCAGCACGAAGCCGGCCGAGACGTTGCGGCTGGTGCCCACGGCCCGATCGCTGTTGAGGTGATCAGCGGCCGGACAACATCCCCGAGATCGCGGAGGCGACAAAGGCCGGATCCTCCCAATGCGGATTGTGACCGCAATTTGGCGCCCAGACGAGACGGGATCCGGTCAGCGCCTCGGCCAAAGCCTGCTGGTGCGCTTCGCCGAAAAGCGGGTCGCAGGCGCCGGCGATGATCAGCGCCCTGGCCCGCACGGTCCGCGCCTCGGCTATCAGGTCCGTGATGCGGACTTCCTCCAGAATGGCGCGCCAGCGGGCCACCGGCATGGCGGAAGCTTCCTTTGCCAGGCCAGCGAGAAACGGACGCGGCACCGAGGACTGGCAGGCATGCCACCAGTCGTAGAACGGGTCGGCCGGCGATAGCGGGTCGCGCAAATCCTGGATGCCGACCGGCAGCGGATGGTCCGGCGTGAAACCGGGCTTCAGCGTGCTGGCCAGCACGACCAGGCCACCGATGAGGTCCGGCTGCCGCGCGGCCAATGCAATCGCCACCATGCCGCCTAGGGAATGACCGACGACGACAGGCTGGTCCAACCGCAGATGCCGGATCAACCCTGCAATATCCTCGGCGAAATCCGCGACGCGGCAGCCGTCGCCCGCCTGCGAGGCACCATGGCCGCGCAGATCGGGCATGATCAGCCGGCGTCCGGCTAGGTGCGGCGCCAGCAGCGAAAAGCTGCGGCTGGTATCCGTGAAACCATGAACCAGCAACAGCGGCGGCCCGGCGCCGGCGATCTCGACATAGGCGATATCAAGATCGCCGGCATTGATCCATTGCTTGCGGCCAGCCCAGGCGTCCTGTTCCACTCCGGCAATGGGCAAGGCGTCCGGTGGTCTCACAGGCCGAGCTTTTCCTTGACGGTGGCAAGACCAGGTTTGCCATCGAAAGTCGTGACACCGGCGAGCCACGCATCGAGGCGGTTCTTGTTCAGCGTGATCGCCTTCAGCGCCCCGTCCTCCGGCTTCATGCCGTCATTGATGAGGTAGCCCATGCCGACATTCTCGAAGTCGATGTCGAAGGCGAGATTCCTGAGGAACTGCGCCACGTTCGGACATTCCTGCAGGTAGCCCTTGCGCACCTGCGTCGTCACCGTCGCGGCGCCGAAATTCGGGCCGAAGAACTTGTCGCCGCCGGTCAGGTACTTGAAGTCATACATGGTGTTCATCGGATGTGGCGCCCAGCCCTGGAAGACGATGAACTGCTTCTCCTTGATCTCGTAGCCGACCTCCGACAGCATGCCGGCTTCGCTGGACTCGACCACGTGCCAGCCATCGAGGCCGAAGACCGGATCGGCGATGGCATCCATCATCAGCTGGTTGGAGCCGGGCTCGATGCCATACATCTTTTTGCCGAACTTGTCGGCGAACTTGTGCAGGTCGGAGACGTCCTTGACCCCTGCCTCCCAGACATAGGTCGGCACGGCGAAGGTGTATTTGGCGCCGACGAGATTGACACGCACATTCTCGATCGAGCCGTCCTTCTTGTAGGGCTCGTAATAAGTGACCATCGCCGGGTCCCAGTAACCCAAGAACAGGTCGAGATCCCGGTTCTTCATGCCTTCGTAGATGACGTTGATGCCGAGCACCTCGCTCTGTGGCTGATAGCCGAGCGCTTGCAGGAGCACGTTGCCCACCCCCGTGGTGAAAGCGAGATCGTTCCAGCCAGGCTCGGCCATGCGGACCGCCCGGCATTGCTCGGGGTCCGCCGCCTGGGCCGCCTGCGAGGCCAAGACCAGCGCGGCAAGACAGGCACCACCTGCAAGGATGCGCAACATTTCCGTTCTCCTCATTGCTCAAATTGACCAATCGGTCTTTTTATTATCCCACTGGTCAATGATTGATCTCGCGGGGCGAAAATGTCAACGTGGATTCGTGATGCATGGAACAATCTCGTGAAACTGAAGCGGCTTGGCGACATACGCCGCAAGGAATTGCGGCAGGCGGCCTTCGCGGTTCTGGAGCGCGAAGGCATTGCGGGGGCCACGCTGGAAAAGGTCGCTGCCCATGCCGGCGCCTCCAAAGGCATCGTGCTGCACTATTTCCGTAACAAGCAGGAATTGTTCGAGCACGCGATGCGCGAGGCCAACGCGGTCCTGTGCAATGCGGTGGTCGCAAGGCTTCGCCAGGCACGGACGTCGATGGAACGCCTGGATGCGGTGATCGAGGGCAATTTCGAGGAGCATCTCTTCCTGCCGCCTCTTTGCCATGCCTGGCTTTCGCTCTGTGCCGAGGTGCCGCGCGATGAAAAGCTGGCGCGCATCCAGAAGGTGATCCACGGGCGCATGCGCTCGAACCTGTTATCTGGCCTGCGCGGCCTCGCCTCACCCGGCGAGGCCGACGACATCGCGCTTGGCGTCACGGCCTTGATCGACGGACTTTGGCTTCGCCTTGGCCTGCAGCCGGGCAGCGTCTCGCGCGAACAGGCGATCCGGCAGGTCAAGGGCTATGTCGCCGCGCGGCTGGCAACCCAAAAGCGCTCGACCACCCACGGGTGATTTTTGCGGTGGATGGCGGATACACGGCTGGATGAAGCCTAGGTCCGGGAACCGGTCGTTTCATCGCCGTCGAGATCCCTGAAGCCGAGCGCCTCGACAGCTTCGAGGATCTGATTGCGAATCCAGCGGTGCGGCGGCTCATCGTCATGGCGGGCGTGCCAGTACATCCTGACTTCCGGCACCGCAATCGCGAACGGCGGTTGGTAGATCACGACCGGCAAGCTCTTGACCGCTGCTACCGCGAACTGCCTGGGAACGGCGGCAAGGTGGTTTCCGCTGGCTACCGCCAGTGCGACTGCCTGAAAATGCGGTAAGGCGAGGCTCACCCGGCGCTTCAGCCCGATCTTGTCCAGCGCCGCGTCGGTAGAGCCCGACATCGAACCGTCGATGGAGCGAAGAACATGCGGCAATTCGCAGAAAAGCTCTATCGGCAAAGGCTCGCCGTCCGCGATCCCGGCTTGCTTGATCACGGTATTGTCCCTTGCGGCAATGATTGCGAATGGCGAATCGAACAGTGGCGTGCTGGAGACCCAGTCGGGAACCTCCAGCGGGCGTTCGAGGGCAGCGTCGATTTCATCGTCCTGGAGCAACCTCGAAACGTCGCCGCGCGCGCTGTCCAGAAAGCGAAACGACACGCCAGGCGCCATCGCCGCGATGCGCGCCGCCAGCGGCGGCATCAGCAGCATGGAGAAGAAATCCGCGCCCATAAAGGTGAAGGTTCGCTCCAACCCGGCAGGATCGAAGTCCTTGCCAGTCTGGAAAACGCGTTCGATCTCGCGCAGTGCTGCGCGCACCGGCTCCGTCAGGCTTTCGGCGCGCGGGGTCGGCACCATGTCGTTGCCGCGCCGCACAAACAGCTGGTCGTTGAGGACATGACGCAGGCGATTGAGCGCCGCGCTCACGGCGGGCTGGCTCAGCCCGATCTGCTCGCCGGCGCGCGTCACGCTTCGTTCACGTAAAAGCGCATCGAGCACCCTGACGAGATTGAGGTCGAGCGCATTTAAATTCATGGCATCAATCCGCCCCATACGATCATTCGATTTCCATCGCCCGCCAATCCTTGGTCAGGTAGCCGCAGACGCCGCTCGGTCGGCACCGCAAGCACAAGGGAGAGCCGTCATGACAATGATCAACAGCACGATCGCAGGCAAGGAACTCTTCTGGTTCAACAACACACTGGTTGCCATTCGGCTCTCCTCGGCGGAGGGCGAGGACGGCATCTGTGTCGTCGAGCACCGCATGCCCCATGGCGATTCTCCGCCGCTGCATGTGCATCGGCACCAGGACGAGGTGTTTCATGTCCTGGAGGGACAGCTGCGCTTTCGGATCGACGGCCACGACCAGATCGCCGGTCCTGGCGAAATCATCATCGCGCCGAAAGGCCTCCCGCACACATACAGGGTCGAATCCCAGGACGGCGCGCGCACCTTGACCATCACGCGCGGCTCCGATTTCGAGACGATGCTGCGTCAGACCAGCCGTCCCGCCCAACAGCCGCAATTGCCGCCGCTGTCGGAGCCGACGCCGCAGATGATCGGGGCTCTGGTGCGGATCTGTGCGGAAAATGGCATCGACATTGTCGGTCCGCCCTTGAGTTGAGAACGCGAAACTGCCGATCTCTCCTCCAAGGCTTCCAGTGGGGAGATCGGAAGCATCTTCAACCGATTTGCATCTCAGTCGCACACATTCTCCGCTTGAAGCCCGTTGTGCAACGCGATACGCCGTTGCCGGCTTCGACAGGAGAGACCCAGTGAGCGCTGAAAAAACCAGAACCGAAACCGATACGTTCGGCCCCATCGAGGTTGCCGCCGGCCGGTATTGGGGCGCCCAGGCGCAGCGTTCGCTGGGCAATTTCAAGATCGGCTGGGAAAAGCAGCCGGCTTCGATCGTGCGCGCGCTGGGTATCGTCAAGCGGGCGGCGGCGGAAGCCAATATGGAGCTCAAGCGGCTCGATCCGGTCATCGGCAAGGCAATCATCGAGGCCGCGCAAGAGGTCATCGACGGCAAGCTCAACGACCACTTCCCGCTGGTGGTCTGGCAGACCGGTTCGGGCACGCAGTCCAACATGAACGCCAATGAAGTGATCTCGAATCGCGCGATCGAAATGCTGGGCGGCGTCATGGGCTCGAAAAAGCCGGTGCACCCCAACGACCACGTCAATATGAGCCAGTCGTCGAACGACACCTATCCGACGGCGATGCATATCGCCTGCGCCGAGCGGATCGTGCACGACCTCTTGCCGGCGCTGAAGCACCTGCATAAGGCGCTCGCCGCCAAGAGCCGGGACTTCAATCACATCATCAAGATCGGCCGCACCCATACGCAGGATGCCACGCCACTGACGCTGGGCCAGGAATTCTCCGGCTACGCGGCGCAGGTCGCATCGTCGATCAAACGCATCGAATTGACGCTGCCCGGCCTGCAGGAATTGGCGCAAGGCGGCACTGCCGTCGGCACCGGCCTCAATGCGCCGGTCGGTTTCGCCGAGCGGGTGGCCGATCGTATCGCCGCCATATCAGGCATCGCCTTCGTCACCGCGCCGAACAAGTTCGAAGCGCTGGCGGCACACGATTCCATGGTGTTCTCGCACGGCGCCATCAACGCGGCGGCGGCGGCACTGTTCAAGATCGCCAACGACATCCGCTTTCTCGGCTCTGGCCCGCGCTCGGGCCTCGGCGAATTGTCGCTGCCGGAAAACGAGCCCGGCTCCTCGATTATGCCGGGCAAGGTCAACCCGACGCAGTGCGAGGCGATGACGCAAGTTTGCGTGCAGGTCTTCGGCAACAATGCGGCACTGACCTTCGCCGGCAGCCAGGGCCATTTCGAGCTCAACGTCTACAATCCGCTGATGGCCTACAACTTCCTCCAGTCGGTGCAGTTGCTGGCCGACGCATCGGTCTCCTTCACCGACAATTGCGTAATCGGCATCGAGGCGCGAGAGGACAACATCAAGGCGGCCCTCGACCGTTCACTGATGCTGGTCACGGCGCTTGCTCCCACCATCGGCTACGACAACGCCGCCAAAATCGCCAAAACCGCGCACAAGAACGGCACGACGTTGCGGGAGGAAGCACTGGCAACCGGGCTGGTCAGCGAGGCCGACTATGACCGCCTGGTGCGGCCGGAGGACATGACGCATCCGGGGTGAAGCGATCCAGGAAAAGTGCAAAGCGGTTTTCCGTCCGGAATTGCGTCAGATCACGGCTGACATTTTTCGGCGGGAGAATTTACTCCCGCCACCACATCGTCCGACACGAATTTCGCGCCTCCTGCCCGATCACGGAAATGTATGTCCCGTGAACAATGTGTCGCCGCATAGCTGTCTTTGGTGAACAGTCGGCATCGTCTATCTGAGTGGCCATTCAAACCAATCGGAGAGCCACCATGTCCATCAACACTTCCGCCGCCGGCACCGCGTCCAACAGTTCTGTCACCATCCTGCTCGGCCGTATCCTGCTCGCAGTCATTTTCCTGCTTTCCGGATTCGGCAAACTATCCGCCATTTCCGGCACGGCCGCCTATTTCGGTGGCCTCGGCCTGCCGGCACCGACGGCGACAGCCGTCATCGTCGGCCTGATCGAGCTGCTTGGCGGCCTTGCCGTCCTCGTCGGTTTCCAGACCAGGATCGCCGCCTGGGTGCTGGCGATCTTCACAATCGCAACCGGTCTGGTCGCCCACACCGGCTGGGCCGACCAGATGCAGATGATCCAGTTTCTCAAGAACGTCGCCATCACCGGCGGCTTCCTGCTGCTGGCCTCCTCGGGTGCAGGCGCGTATTCGATCGACGCCAGGCGCGGCTAAGGCTTCCCCTACCAAGGGCCCGAAACAAGCGGCGCGGAATTTTCCGCGCCGCTTTTTCGTTGTGTGATCATAGGCGTAGACTGCGATGGTCGCCGGTGACCGTGCCGGCAAGGGAGGGTGCCATGGGTCGCAATGCATTGCTTATGGTTTCGCGGCTGCTGTTTGCCGTGCTGTTCGTGCCGTCCGGCTTCCAGGCGCTCGCCAACATTGCTGGGACCACCAGCTATTTCTCCGGCCTTGGCCTGCCGCTGCCCGCGCTCGCCGCCTGGGCCACCGGCCTGTTCGAACTGATCGCGGGGCTGCTGATCCTCGTTGGCTTCCAGACACGGATCGTGGCGCTGCTGCTGGCCGCCTTCTGCATCGTGGCGGGCTTCATCGGCCATTACGGCCAAGGCGCCGGCGATGCGACGCTCGCCTTCATGCATCAGCAGATGCTGATGAAGGACATCGCCATCGCGGGCGGCTTCCTGGCCCTTGCCATGGCCGGCGCTGGCGCATGGTCGGCCGACGGGCGGGGCTTCGGCATCGGCGCCGACGCGACTTGACTATTTGACCGACACGCTCTGCCCGCCCTCGATCGCCAGTTCCAAGCGGCGGTTGGTGATGCGCGCCAGCTGCGCCAGCCGGCCGGCCGGGCGCTCGCCGTAGAGGTCGGAAAGCGAAGCCGGCAGCACCAGCGCCAGCGCGCCGTTAGGGCGACTTTCCCATTTCAGCCTCGGCATGATGCCAGGCATCGCGGCCGTCAGCAGGTAGACGACGCGCATCATCGCCGCCAGCACGCGGGCGCGCTCCAACAGGCGCGACGGCGCCAGCGCCTTGATTTCGGGCGCCACCAATTCATTGAAGACGCCGTCATGACGGTAGGCGTTGGTCAGCGCCAGATAGGCGCGGCCGGGATGATCGACACCGATGAAGGACGCATGCGCGATGATGTTGAGCGACTGCTTGCCGCGATATTCCGGATGAGCGCGCCAGCCGATATCGGCGAGCAGGCAGGCGGCGTGGCGATAGCGCGCTTCGTCTTCCGTCTCGTCGATGCCGAACGCCTTGAAGGCCTTGCCTGTCCATTCGACCAGATCATGCGCGTGATGGACCGAACGCGAGCGCAAAAGCGCAAGCTCCTCGGCGGCCGAGATCAGCGGATCGGCCTTCTGCTCGGCCGCGTCGAGCAGCGAATAGAGAAAACCTTCGCGCACGCCTTGCGCCGAAACGACAATCCTGGACGGCTGCATCGCCGTCATGATTTCCTGCAGCACGAGAGCGCCGTATGGCAGCAGCGAGCGGCGGTTCTTGGACACGCCCTCGATACCCCTCACCTTTTCGACCTCGCCGCTAGCTACCTGCTTGAGGAAGGTTTGAGCACTTTCGGCCGATATCTCGTAGTGGTGCATGACGCCGAGCGGATAGTTGTTCATCTCCATGTGCAGCCTGGCAAGATTTCGCCAGGTGCCGCCGACAGCGTAAAAAGTCCTGCCCTGCCCACCCTTCAAGAGCTTGGCCCGGGCCAATTCCTGGCGCGCGATCTTCTGCGCCTGGACGAGCGAGTTCTTCGCCATGTCCTGCAGGCGCAGGCCGCCAAGCGGCAGCGTGATGCCGTCGCCGATCGCCTCGCCGTCGATGTCGATAAGCTCCAGGCTGCCGCCGCCAAGGTCGCCGGCAATGCCGTTGGCCGGATGGAAACCGGAGATGACGCCAAGCGCGGAGTAATGCGCTTCCTGGCGGCCGGAGAGCACGCGGATTTCGGTCTTGAGCACATCCTCGGCCCGATGGATGAAATCGGGACCGTTGATCGCCTCGCGGGCGGCGGCGGTCGCCAGCACGTACATGTGTTCGGCACCCGCCTGGTCGGAGAGCGCGCGGAAACGGCGAAACTCCTCCATCGAGCGCGCCACCCCCTCGGGGTCGAGCTTCCCCGTCGACACGATGCCGCGGCCGAGGCCCGCCAGCATCTTTTCGTTGAACAGCGTGGTCGGCGAACGCGCCAGCCCCTCATAGACGACAAGACGGACCGAATTGGACCCGATGTCGATGATGGACAGCGGTCGGCGGTCCTGTAGCCGGCCCTGGGAATTGGACAGCATCAGCTGGCGGCGTTCTTCTTGCGGCGCTTGAACTGCGCGATACGCTTGGGCGCATGCGATTTCAGCGCGTCACCCCGTCCCGACAGGCTCGGATTGGTCATGAAATATTCCTGCGCGTTGAACGGTTCCTCGCCCTCCTCCAGCACCACGCGCCGGGAGGTTCCATCAGCCAATACGTCGAAACTTTGCTGATTGTCCATGATGTTGCCGAGCATGATCTGGCCCAGAATCTGTTCATGCACAGTTGGATTGGTGATCGGCACCATGGTCTCGACGCGGCGGTCGAGATTGCGCGGCATCAGGTCCGCCGAGGAGATGTAGACAATTGCCTCGTCCGAGGGAAGGCCATGGCCGTTGCCGAAGCAATAGATGCGGCTGTGCTCGAGGAACCGGCCGACGATCGACTTGACCCTGATGTTCTCCGACAGGCCCGGCACCTGCGGCCGCAGACAGCATATGCCGCGCACGACAAGGTCGATTTCCACACCGACGCGGCTGGCGTCGTAGAGCGCATCGATGATGATGGGATCGACGAGCGCGTTCATCTTCATCCAGATGCGCGCCGGCCGTCCCTCCAACGCATGGGTGACCTCGTCTGAAATGTGCTTGAGGATGCGGCTTCTCAGCGTGAACGGCGAGATCGCCAGCCGCATTTCGGCGGTCGGCTCGGCATAGCCGGTGATGAAATTGAACAGCTGGGCGACGTCGCGGGCGATCGTCGGATCGGTGGTGAAGAAGGAAAGGTCGGTGTAGATGCGCGCGGTCACCGGATGGTAGTTGCCGGTGCCGAGATGGACGTAGTTGCGCAGCTTGCCGTCCTCGCGCCGCACCACCAGCGACATCTTGGCGTGGGTCTTGAGTTCGAGGAAACCGAACACGACCTGCACGCCGGCGCGTTCGAGATCGCGCGCCCAGCGGATGTTGGCCTCCTCGTCGAAACGGGCCTTGAGCTCGACCAGCGCCGTCACCGACTTGCCGGCCTCGGCCGCGTCGACAAGCGCACGCACGATCGGGCTGTCATTGGAGGTGCGATAGAGCGTCTGCTTGATTGCCACCACTTCGGGGTCAGCCATTGCCTGGCGCAGGAACTGCACCACCACGTCGAACGACTCGTAGGGGTGATGGACGACGATGTCCTTCTCGCGGATGGCGGCAAAACAGTCGCCGCCATGCTCGCGGATGCGCTCGGGAAAGCGCGGATTGTAGGGCGTGAATTTCAGGTCGTCGCGGGGAACGGAGACGATCTCGGATATCTGGCTGAGCGCCAGCGGGCCCGTGAGTACGCTGATGCGGCTCGACGAGACGCCAAGCTCGCCGGCGACGAAATCGCGCAATTCTCCCGGCATCAACATGTCGAATTCGATGCGGATGACCGAACCGCGGCGGCGACGCTTCAGCGCGGTTTCGAACAACCGCACCAGGTCTTCCGATTCTTCCTCGACCTCGATGTCGCTGTCGCGGATGATGCGGAACGTGCCGGAGCCCTTGACCTCGTAGCCTGGGAACAGCTTTCCGATGTAAAGGCCGACCGCCTCCTCCAGCGGAATGAAGCGGACATGGTTCTTGCGGTCCGGCAGGCGGATAAAGCGCTTCAACGCCACCGGCAGGCGCAGCAGCGCGCTCATCTCCTCGCCATTCTTGCGGTGGCGAAGCTGCAGCGCCATCGAGAAGCCCAGATTGGGAATGAACGGGAACGGATGCGCCGGGTCGATCGACAGCGGCGTAAGCACCGGAAACACCTGTTCCTGGAAATGCTCTTCCAGCCAAGCCTTCTCGTCCTTGGTCAGCGCATCACGGGTGATGCTCTCGATGCCTTCCTTGTTGAGCAGCACCGTGAGTGCCGAAAGGCTCTTCTGCTGGTCCTCCTGCAGCCGCTCGACCTCACGCAGCAACTGTTCGAGCTGCTGTTCTGGGGTGCGTCCGTCCGGGCTCTTCAGCACGATGCCCTCGCGCACCTGGCCGGCAAGGCCGGCGACACGCACCATGAAGAATTCGTCAAGATTGGCGGCCGAGATCGACAGGAAGCGGACGCGCTCCAGCAGCGGGTGATGGGTGTTCAGCGATTCTTCGAGAACGCGGCGATTGAACTGCAACCAGGAGAACTCGCGGTTGACGAAACGGTCCGGATTGCCTTCCGGGCTGGCTGCCGTGATGTTGTTGAATTCGCTCTGTACCGGCTTCAGTTCGTTCATGATTCCTGCTCTTCCGCCCGCCTCGGCCGGTTAACCGGCTTAACTTATCCTGTGGCAGGCTTTTGCGACAGTTCTCTGACAGGCTTTTGCGACAGTTTGATTTCATCGACCTTGCAAAGAGGTTTGATATGATCCAGATGCAGAAGAGACTGCGTTAAGGAGACGACGATGGCAGGCGGTTCCATTCCCCATTTCCAGAACGATGCGGGCCATCCGGCAATCGACATCGGGGTCAAGGAATTCATGTGCACGGGCGCCAACCCGCCTTTCGATCATCCGCACGTGTTTTTGGACATGGGCGACGACAATGAGAAAGTCTGCCCCTACTGCTCGACCCTCTACCGCTATTCGCCGAAGCTGAAGGCGACGGAAACGCTGCCGGCGGGCTGCCTCTATATCGACCAGGCCGCCTGACCTCCCGATCATGAGCGAGACGCGGTCCCGGCAGGTCGTGATTGCCGGGGCTGGCATCGCCGGGCTGACGGCGGCGATCGCTTTCGCCGAACGCGGCTACCCCGTGAGGGTGTTCGAACAGGCCAAGCGCCTCGAAGCGGCGGGCGCCGGCATCCAGCTCTCGCCAAACGCGACGCGCATTCTGCGCCGGCTTGGCGTCCTCGACACGCTTCTCGCCAATGCCGTCAAGCCGGAAGCCGTGGTGCTGAAGGACGCCGCGAGCCTGCGCCAACTGGCACGCGTGCCGCTTGGCGGCGCCGGCGAGGAACGCTGGGGGGCGCCCTATCTCGTGGCGCACCGGGCGGATCTGCAAGACGCCCTGATGGCGCGCGTTGTGCAAATGCCCGGCATCCAGCTCACCACCGGCGCGCGCGTCGGCAACATCGCCGCCGGCACGCACGGCGTCACCGTGACTGCCGAGGTGGACGGCAAGCCCGTCCAGGCAGCGGGTTTCCTGTTGGTTGGCGCCGACGGCGTCTGGTCGTCGGTGCGGAGACTTGCCGGCCCAGGCGGCGGAGCCGGCCTCGCGAACAGCCAATTCTCCGGCGAACTGGCCTGGCGCGCGACGGTGAGCGCGGATAGTGAAGCCGGGCGAGCCTATGCCGCGATCGGCGCCCCCGACTGCGTCACCACCTTCCTGCACCCCGGCTTCCATTTGGTGGCCTATCCCGTGAGCAAGGGTGACGCGTTCAATCTTGTCGCTTTCACCAAAGGCGAGCGCATTGACGAGGGCTGGTCCGGACACACCGATCCCGGCATCCTCGCCAGCGCCATGCGTGGCACGGCCGCGGGCCTTGCGAGACTGGTGGAATTGGCTGGCCCATGGCTGACCTGGCCACTCCATACAGTCGAACGGAAGCAGCCCTGGACGATGCCAGCCGGCATCGCGCTGATCGGCGACGCCGCACATGCGATGACCCCGTTCGCGGCGCAAGGTGCCGCCATGGCGATCGAGGACGCCGCAATGCTTGCTGATTTCCTTGCCGACTTCCCCGGCGACCTGACGCAAAGCCTCACCATGTGGGAGAAGCTGAGACGACCGCGCATCGAAAAGGTGCTGAAACGCGGCGCGCTCAACCGCCTCGCCTGGCACGCCCGGGGACCGGTGGCATTGGCGCGCAATCTGCTCCTGGCGACGCGGCCGGGAGAGAAGCTCGCGGCGGATTTGGACTGGCTATACGGGTGGGAACAGCAGAACATCATGAAGCGGCCCGACGATCCGCCGCCTTGACGTAAGGCTAGGTCGAATCTGCGCAAACATGGTTTGAGTTTCGAGACGGCCATTCGCGTTTTCACCGATCCCTTTGCGCTGACCGAGCAGGACAGAGTCGAGGACGGCGAGTACCGATGGCAAACAACGGGCGTAGTCGAGGGTTTCCTTGTGCTGTTGGTCGCCCATGCCGATCGAGCAGAAGACGGGATGGACGTGATCCGCATCATTTCCGCGCCGAGGGCCACAACAACGGAAAAAAGACGTTATGCGCAAAATCGTTCGACACAAGTTTGACCCGACAAATCCGCATCCCCTGACGAAACTCAGAAGGCGGAAATCGCATCGCTGAGCGCGCTACCCGAAGGCAATGTCGATACAAGCGATATTCCCGAATTGACCGAAGATTTCTGGCAGAACGCTGTTCGAAATCCCTATTTCAAGCCAATCAAGCAGCAGCTAACGCTTCGTCTCGATTCCGATCTTGTCGCTTGGTTCAAAACACGCTCGCCGGACGGTCGCGGCTATCAGAGCGCGATCAATAAAGCACTGCGCGAATATGTTGCGAAACAGGATCGCAAGGCCGGCTGATCGAGTCGAACGATCTCTCAATTATACAGCCGCATCGACAACCCAAGCGATGCCGGCAGCGGGTTCCACCAGCCGGTGCGCAGGCCGGCGGTGCGCAGTGCCGCCGCCGTCCAGGTATTGCAGCCGATCAGCGCGTTGAAACGGCCATTGGCCTCATAAAAGCGGTCGAAATTGGAGTAGGCGGCATTATCGATGACGATCGGGCCACTCGGTCCCTGCTGAGAACTCGCTTCGATGAAGTCGAGCAATGCGGCGAAACGGTCCTTGTCCACATCGAAGCCGGCGACATCGGGGTGCGCCTCGGTGATATCGCCAGCGACGTCGACATGCATCACCGACGCGTCGAGCGTCAGCGCCTTGAATATGGGCAGCGCCTTCACTTGTGACCATGTCGGCGTTTCCAGGTAAAAGGCCCGCCCACCCCAGCCGAAGACGATATAGCGCACTTCAGGTGCGCCCGAAGGCAGGCCGGCATCGGTCAGGAAACGGAAGCGCCGGCGCATCTCGTCGTCCACCGGAATGGCGAGGTCGGTGTGGATCAGGTTCTTCAGCACCAATATGCGCCGCGTGCCCTCACCCGCGGCGGCCGCCGGCCAGAGCGGCCGCGGCATCAGCGTACCGAGCGCCACGGCGAGCACCACTGCTGCAACGAGCAGGGCCAGGAAACGCAGGAGTTTTCTCATCGGTGCGGCTTCGCGATTCCGTTCGCGGCTCAATGGAGAAGATCATTACCTGACGAGCCAGACGCAAAAAAGCCCGGCAATGGCGCGGCCGGGCTTTTTCGAATCGGCGTCAGTCCGCTCAGTGCAGGATCTGCGACAGGAACAGTTTCGTGCGTTCGTGGCGCGGATGGTCGAAGAACTCGGCCGGCGTGTTCTGCTCGACGATCTGGCCCTGATCCATGAAGATCACCCGGTTGGCGACTTTCCGCGCAAAGCCCATTTCGTGGGTGACGCAGAGCATGGTCATGCCTTCCTCGGCGAGGCCAACCATGGTCTCCAGCACTTCCTTGATCATTTCGGGGTCGAGTGCCGAGGTCGGCTCGTCGAACAGCATGATGCGCGGGTTCATGCACAGCGAGCGGGCGATCGCCACGCGCTGCTGCTGGCCGCCGGAAAGCTGGCCCGGATATTTGTTGGCCTGCTCGGGAATCTTGACGCGCTTGAGGAAATGCATGGCGATTTCCTCGGCCTGCTTCTTCGGCGTCTTGCGCACCCAGATCGGCGCCAGCGTGCAGTTCTCCAGGATGGTCAGATGGGGGAACAGGTTGAAGTGCTGGAACACCATGCCGACCTCGCGGCGCACCTCGTCGATCTTCTTCAGATCGTTGGTGAGTTCCTTGCCGTCGACGATGATCTTGCCCTTCTGGTGCTCCTCCAGCCGGTTGATGCAGCGGATCATGGTCGATTTGCCAGACCCGGACGGTCCGCAGATGACGATGCGCTCGCCGCGCATCACCTTCAGATTGATGTCCTTCAGCACATGGAACTCGCCATACCATTTGTGCATGGCGATGATGTCGATGGCGACATCGGTGGTGGAAATCTGCATCTTGGCGGCGTTGACCTTGATCTCTTCCGCGCTGACGGCGTTTTCGGTGGCCATGGCTGGGGTCCCCTTGTTCTTTTGTTTAGCGTTTGTAGCCGGTGTCGAGCCGGCGTTCTGTGTACATTGAATAGCGCGACATGCCGAAGCAGAACAGCCAAAAGACGAAGGCCGCGAAGACCAGGCCGGATTTCGCGGTCTGCGCCGTTGCCCAATTGGCATCCGAGAAGTTCTGCTTGACGATGCCGAGCAGGTCGAACATCGAGATGATGAGGACCAGGCTGGTGTCCTTGAACATGCCGATGAAGGTATTGACGATGCCGGGGATGACCAGCTTCAGTGCCTGCGGCAACACGATCAACCCCATCTTCTGCCAGTAGCCGAGGCCGAGCGAATCGGCGCCTTCATACTGGCCCTTGGGGATCGCCTGCAGGCCGCCGCGCACCACTTCGGCCATATAGGCCGCCGCAAACAGCGACACACCGATCAGCGCCCTCAGATACTTGTCGAAAGTGACGCCGGCCGGCAGGAACAGCGGCAGCATGACACTGACGAAAAACAGAACGGTGATCAACGGTATTCCGCGCACGGCTTCGATGAAGATAACGCACAGCATCTTGACGATCGGCATCTTCGAGCGCCGCCCGAGCGCCAGCACGGTCCCCAGCGGCAACGACACGGCGATGCCGACGAAGGACAGGCTCAGCGTGATCAGCAGCCCGCCCCAGCGCGAGGTTTCGACATGCGGCAGGCCGAATATGCCGCCGACCAGAAGGAAGAAGGAAACGATCGGCAGCACCAGGAAGAGCAGGATGGCGTTCAGCCCCTTGCGCGGCACACGCGGCATCAGCATCGGCACCAGCAGTACCACGAACAGGATGGCGACCAGGATCGGCCGCCAGCGCTCCTCGACCGGATAGGTGCCGAACATGAACTGGCCGAACTTGGCGTTGACGAAAGCCCAGCAGGCTCCGCTCCAGCCGTCGGGCTGAATGCCGCCTTGCGCAACGGTCGCGCAGACCGTTCGGTCCGGCCCGGTCCACTGTGCGTTGATGAACGCCCAATTGATGACCTGCGGCAGAATCCAGGCGACGATGACGATGCCGAGGATGGTGAGGATGGTGTCGCCGGCCGAACCGATCAGGTTCCTGCGCACCCAGGCGATGGGGCCGCTGACGCTCGCCGGCGCGGGCTGCGCGAGCGCCATCTCGGTACGCACCCAGGACATGTCATGTTCCTGCATGGCTCTACCTCTCCACCAGCGCCATTCTGGCGTTGACCACGTTCATGACAGCCGAGGTCACAAGGCTGAGTATGAGATAGGCGATCATCATGATCAGCACGCCTTCGACCGCCTGCCCGGTTTGGTTCAGAACCGTGCCGGCTGTCGCCGTCAGGTCGGGATAACCGATGGCGATCGCCAGCGAGGAGTTCTTGGTCAGGTTGAGATACTGGCTGGTCAGCGGTGGGATGACGATGCGCATGGCCTGCGGCACCACGACCAGCCGCAAGATCGACCCGGATCGCAGGCCAAGTGCCGCCGCCGCCTCGGTCTGGCCCTTGCTGACGCCCCTGATGCCGGCGCGCACGATTTCGGCGATGAAGGCCGCCGTGTAGCAGGACAGCGCCAGATAGAGCGACAGGAATTCCGGCTTGACCTGGAAGCCGCCGGTCAGGTTGAAGGTTGACTGTTTCGGCAAATCAAAGCTCAGCGGAAAGCCGCTCAGCACGTAAGCGAGCAGCGGCAGGCCGACGATCAGCGCGGCGGACGTCCAGAACACCGGAAATTGCTGGCCTGTCGCCATCTGCCGCTGACGCGCCTTGCGGGCGACGAACCAGGACATGGCGATGCCCACCACAAGGGCGACCAGGATCAGCCAGGAGCCGTCGCCCCAGACTGGGCGGGGAAAATAGAAGCCGCGCTGGTTGAGGAAGGAGCCGAAAGGCAGATGATAGGAGTCGCGCGGCGGCGGCAGTACGGCGAGCACGCCGGAATACCAGAAGAAGATGACCAGCAGCGGCGGGATGTTGCGGAAAATCTCGACATAGACCGTGCAGATCTTCTGGATCAGCCAGTTCTGCGACAGGCGGCCGATGCCGATGATGAAGCCGATGATGGTGGCGGTGATGATGCCGGCGGCGGCAACGATGATGGTGTTGATCAGGCCGACGATGATGGCGCGGCCATAGGTCGAGTCCGACGTATAGGCGATCGGCGTGTCCGATATGTCGAATCCGGCGCGCCCCTTGAGGAAGCCGAAGCCGGAGGCGATGTGCAGGCGATGCAGGTTGTCGATGACGTTCTGCACGATCCACCAGATGGAGCCGAACAACAAGACGACGACCAGCGTCTGGAAGAAGAGACTGCGTATTCTCGGATCATTGACGAAGGAGCCGCGGCTCGGCTCCTCGCGTAGGATTTCCTGCGATGCCATGTCACGTCCCCTGTGAAAGAGAAACCGGAAGGCAGGTGCCTGCCTTCCGGATCACATTTCGATCAGCGGATCGGCGGCGCGTATTGCAGGCCGCCCTTGGTCCACAGCGCATTGATGCCACGGGCGATCTTGAGCGGGCTGCCCGAGCCGACATTGCGGTCGAACATTTCGCCGTAATTGCCGACGGCCTTGACGATGTTGACGACCCAGTCGTTGGAGACGCCGAGATCGGTGCCAATCTTGGTATCGGCTTCCTGGCCGAGCACACGCTTGATCTCCGGGCTGGCGGAGTTCTTCATCTCGTCAACATTGGCCTTGGTGATGCCGAGTTCCTCGGCATCGAGCAGAGCGAAATAGGTCCACTTGACGATGTGGTACCACTGGTCGTCGCCCTGGCGAACGGCAGGTCCGAGCGGCTCTTTCGAGATGATCTCGGGCAGCACGACGTGATCGGCCGGCGAGCCGAGCGTCAAGCGAATGCCGTAAAGGCCCGACTGGTCGGTGGTGTAGACGTCGCAGCGGCCGGCATCATAGGCGGCGTTGACCTCTTCCAGTTTCTCAAAGACGACCGGATTGTACTCCATCTTGTTCGCCTTGAAATAGTCGGCGAGGTTGAGCTCGGTGGTCGTGCCACTTTGCACACAGACGGCGGCGCCCGAAAGCTGCAGCGCCGAATTGACGCCCGGCAGCTTCTTGGCGTTGATCATGAAGCCCTGGCCGTCATAGTAGGTCGTGCCGATGAAATTCAGGCCGAGCGCGGTGTCACGGTTGATCGTCCAGGTGGTGTTGCGCGACAGGATGTCGACCTCGCCGGACTGCAGCGCGGTGAAGCGCTCCTTGGCGCTGAGCGGCGTGAACTTGACCTTGGTGCCGTCACCGAAGACGGCGGCGGCAACCGCGCGGCAGAAATCGGCGTCGATGCCTTGCCAGTCGCCCTTGTCGTCCGGCGCGGAGAAGCCGGCCAGACCGGTCGAGACGCCGCACTGGATGAAGCCCTTCGCCTTGACGGTGTCGAGCGTGCCTGCCGACGCGGCCGACGCCATCAGTCCGAGCGTGGCGACGCCAAGAATGCCGATAGCAATGTGTTTCATAACCCACAGACCCTTTTCTGTTTTTTCAGGCAAAACCCTGATCTTTTTTCCCTTGTGAACGCAGCTCCCATCCCGGCCCATTCCCGAAACCCCGCATCGCAAACCGACGCGCCGCCTCCCATTCACGAACAGCATCGAAGGCGATAATTCCCGTGAGGTCAAGGAAAATGACCGAATTGCAACGGGTTTGAAAATCGATTGCCTGAAATGCCTGAATTGCAGACAGATGCGCCCGCGATTTAGTCAGAAGCGCAAATTACCTCGGCAAAGCTCATTTGACGCGGATGTGAGCCGGTGCTGTAAAATCCGTTCCGGGCTATACCTTAGCGTTACTGCCCTCAGCACGAAATGCATTGACGTTACGTGATACCCTTCGGCCGACGATACCCCATGATTGCCGGTCAATATCGCTTGTGGACAAAGTTGGTGCGCACTCTCAAAGCGCCGGAAAGATGAGAAAGACGCCGACCGCAACCATCAATGCACCGGAGACCCGCGGGATCAATTGCCCAGTTGGGACCACCTTCTCCAGGAGAACAAGGAAGGCGATGCCGGCGATCCACAAGAGGTTCATGACACCGCCGACAAACAGCAGGGCCATCAGCGCCCAGCAGCAGCCGAGACAATATGCGCCGTGATCCATGCCGAGCCGAAGCGCGCCGGGCGCGGTGGTGCGGAACCCGCCATGGCTCGCCAGGAACGCTATCGGCGCCTGGCATTGGCGCAGGCAGACGCCCTTGATCGGCGTCCATTGATAAAGGCCGGCGGCGATGAGGACGAGGCCACCTACGACCGCACTGCCGGTCGCCATCGCGGGGTTGAGCAAGGCGAAACGGGCGAGCAGCCATTGCGCACCGGTGGCCACGATGCTGAAGACGACCCAGACGATGAGATAACCGGTAAAAAACCATGCCGTCGAAGCGACAGGCCGGCCATCCGCCAGCGCCTTGCGGCCGACGCCGGCATAGAGCAGCAACATCGGCGCGACCGACGGCGTCATCATGCCGACCATCATCACAGCCCACATCGTGAAGATGAAAACGAAATCAGCCGAAGCCCAAGCCCGGAAACCCGGCGCCACGGCGGCACCCATATCCATGCTCCCCATGTCCAGGTTCGACATGTCCATCCCGGCCATGCCGCCTGCCGCACTGTCCGATACGAGAGCACCAGACATGACCATGTCGGTGGAGAGCCAAACAACATAGGCCCAGGCGAGAACGGCAATCACGACGAGCGCGGCCGCCACGACCGCGCGGTCGCGCCGCAGCACTGCCTCGAGAGCCGTCTCGCCCATTACATCAGGTCAATGCACGATGCCGCTCTGCGTGAGATGCAGATTGGCGAAATGGCTGTGCGTGTCGGCCACCTCGAACTTGATCGGGCCCGTTGCCTTGGTCCAGCCGCGCCCGACCTCGGCAATCGCGTATTCGAAGCCGCGCGGCAGGTCGATGCGCGCCCGGTGCTCGGCGCCGGTGACCGGGTTCTTGATCGGTTCACCATGGCCGTCGGTTACGCCGTTGACATGCAGCCGCCCGGTTCGCGCGTCGACGTCGACCTTGAAATCGATCGCGGCGAAGATCGGATCGTGGAATTTCTCCAGCGTGGTCGAGAAGACCTGGAATATCGTCGCGCCCGGTTCGGTGTCCTGACCGCCCAGTATTCGAAGCAGGGCATTACGCTGGGCCTCGCTGGCCCGCTCGTCGATAACCACCGCGGCCTCGCCCCTGCCCTGGTGGATCGCGCCGGGCCAGCTGAAAATGCCGACGAAGCGCAACCCGTCGAGCTTGGTGTCGCCGTGATGGCCGGTCTCGATCTCCATGCCGGCGACGGCCTGGCAGAATCCATATGTCGGCATGGCGTTGAACTGGCACGGGCAGCCATAGGCGCAATTGCAGTTGATGAATTCGCGCGCCTTCATTGTCCATTTGGTGTCAGGCATGGCATTCCTCCCCTTGCCGCACTCTCGATGAGCGCGATATCCGGATCGGGACCAGGAGGTTACCGGCAAGAACCATCCGGCAGCATCTGATCGAAGCATCCGGCGATTAACATTAGCAGTTCAGCATATACTTTTCACGGCTGGCTACAATAGGTTCACCAGCTGACGACCAAGCTTCCGACAAGGCACGGTCGCACGTGTGGCCGGTCCGATTCAGGAGCAGGCCCTGGCTGTCTTCCGGACCCGGGAATTGGCATATTCGAAGTCCATTCCTGGCGGACAGTGGGCTGTTGCACGGCCTACGACGCCGCACTATGGCTAGCGCCTTGTCAAACAAGGCGACCAAGAATGGCGAAAGACGGCAGCGAGCAGGGTTCCGGCAAGGTGGGCATCAACACGCGGCTTGCCCATTCGGGCAACAACCCGCACGACTATTTCGGCTTCGTCAATCCGCCGGTGGTGCATGCCTCGACCGTGCTGTACCCCAATGCTGCCGCGATGGCCGCACGCAGCCAGAAATACACTTACGGCACGCGCGGCACACCGACGACCGATGCCCTTGCACTGGCGATCGATGCGCTGGAAGGGTCCGCCGGCACCATCGTGGTGCCATCGGGCCTGGCGGCGGTGACCATTCCGCTGCTCGCCTTCGTATCGGCGGGCGACCATCTGCTGATCGTCGATTCCGTCTATCACCCCACGAGAAACTTCGCCGACACGATGCTGAAGCGGTTGGGCGTCGAGGTCGAGTATTATGCTCCCAATGTCGGCGCCGGCATCGCGGCGTTGATCAAGCCGAACACCAAAGTGGTGTTCACCGAATCGCCGGCCTCCAATACGTTCGAGGTGCAGGATATCCCGGCAATCGCCAAGGCGGCGCATGCAGCCGGCGCCATCGTGATGATGGACAACACCTGGGCGACGCCGCTCTATTTCCGGCCGCTCGACCATGGCATCGACATCTCGATCCACGCGGCGACGAAATATCCTGCCGGACATTCGGACGTGCTGCTCGGCACGGTCTCGGCCACTGAGGCCTGTTGGACGCAGCTCTACGAGAGCTTTTGCACGCTTGGCTGCTGTGCGGGCCCCGACGATGTCTATCAGGTGCTGCGCGGCCTGCGCACAATGGGCGTGCGCCTCGAGCATCATCAGCGCAGCGCACTCGCCATCGCGTCGTGGCTCGAAGGCCAGAAGGGCGTGGCGCGCGTGCTCCACCCTGCCCTGCCCAGCCATCCGGACCACGCCCTATGGAAACGCGACTTCTGCGGTTCGAGCGGCATCTTTTCCATCGTGCTTGCCGGCGGCGGCCAGAAGGAGCAGCACGCTTTCCTGGACGCGCTGCAGATCTTCGGTCTCGGCTACTCCTGGGGCGGCTATGAGAGCCTCGCTGTGCCGGTCTGGCTTGGCGACCGCGTCGTTGCGAAAGGCCCTTACGAAGGTCCGTTGATCCGCCTGCAGATCGGTCTCGAGGATGTCGACGACTTGAAAGCCGACATCCTGCGCGGACTTACGGCGGCGGCACGCACGGGCTGACGTCAAACAGACTCGGCAAAGGGTCGCAAGCCCTTGGCGCTGATGACAAAGCGGGAGCCGCAGTCAGCACTCCGGCGAAAGCCGGCGCGCAATATTATTCTCCTGCGCCGTGACTTTACGGATTTGTTTGACTTTCAAATCGGCGAATTCGGCTGCATTGCGTGCCGCACGCATCCTCGACAGATCCATTCCTCGCAAAGTTTCTCGATGGCCTTTCGTCTTTTTGTCCCCATCCTCGCCGGCGCGACGCTGCGTGAACGCATCCTGGCGTGTATCGGCGCCACGATCGGCATCGCGCTGACCGGCGTGATCAGCGGGCTGGCGATGGGCGGCGGCCCGCATGTGGCCCTGCTGGTGGCCCCGATGGGCGCATCCGCCGTGCTTCTGTTCGCTGTGCCCGCGAGCCCGTTGGCGCAGCCCTGGTCGATCATCGGCGGCAACTCCATATCGGCGCTGGTCGGCGTGACCGTCGCGCATTTCATCCATGATCCGGTGATGGCCTCGGGCCTCGCGGTGGCATTGGCCATCGCCGCGATGTCGTTCACGCGCTGCCTGCATCCGCCAGGCGGCGCCGCCGCGCTGACGGCGGTGCTCGGTGGGCCGGCCGTCATCAGCGCGGGCTTCCTGTTCCCGTTCGTGCCGGTCGCCTTGAATTCGACCATCCTGGTGGCGCTGGGTTTCCTTTTCCACAAGCTGGCGCGGCGCAACTACCCGCATGTCGTGGCACCGGCCGCCAACAGCCACGGTACCGCCGATCCCCCGGCTCAGCAGCGCGCCGGTTTCCGCCCTGAGGACATCGACGCGGCGCTGACGGCGCTCGACGAGACCTTCGATATCGACCGCGACGACCTCGAACGGCTGCTTCGACAGGTCGAATTGCAGGCCATGGTGCGGTCGCACCGGACGCTGCTGTGCAAGGACATCATGTCGCGCGACGTGGTTTCGGTGCCCGAACAGGCCATCGCCGACGAGGCACGCCGGCAACTGCTTGATCACAATATCCGCACCTTGCCGGTGGTTGATGCCGAAGCAAGGCTGGTTGGCGCCGTCGGCCTACGCGAGCTGACGAAAGCCGTCGACACGGTGAAGAGCGTGATGGCAAAAGCCGGCACCGCCTCGCCCGAGACGCCGGCGATGAGCCTGCTTCCGGCGCTGACCGACGGCCGCAGTCATGCCGTGGTGATCGTCGACGGCGAGCGGCGCATTCTCGGCCTGATCACGCAGACCGACCTGCTGGCGGCCGCCGCACGCGTGCAGACAGCAGACAAAGGATTGGCGGCGGCCTAGAATAGCGAGCCCGGATCCCGCTGATCCGGGAACCTTTTGCCGGCAGGCGCATCCAATGTGCAGTCAAGCGCATGTTTGAAGAGGCGCCTGTTCGAAGAGGCGCCTGTTCGGGGAGATCCGGTCGCGATGAGCAAGCTCGCAACGCCCGCCACGGCACCCATGGTTGCCGAAAGCCTTTCAGGCGACATGCTGCTCGTCCACAAGGCGCAGGCGCGCGAGCCGAATGCTTTTCGCGCCATCATGAAAATACACAACCAGAGGCTCTACCGCATCGCGCGCGGCATTCTGCGCAACGACGCCGAAGCCGAGGATGTCGTCCAGGAGGCCTATGTCCGCGCCTTCGCCAGCCTGGCGGCGTTTCGCGGCGAATCCACGCTCGCCACCTGGCTGTCGCGCATCGTCATCAACGAAGCGCTTGGCCGCCTGCGCAAGAAGCGTCGCACAGTGGATATGCCTGATAATCCGGAGGCGCAAATCATCCGGTTTCCCCTCAATTCCAACGATGATCCGGAGCGCGCGATGGCGCAGCGGCAGATTCTCGCACTTGTCGAACGAGCGACCGACAACTTGCCCGACATTTACCGCATGGTCTTCGTCGCCCGCGTCATCGAGGGCCTGAGCATGGAAGAAACCGCCGATTTGCTTGGCGTCCGGCCGGAGACCGTCAAGACGAGGCTGCACCGTGCCCGTGTCCTGCTACGCAAGGCGCTGGACGATGAAATCGGCCCTGTGCTGCTCGATGCCTTCCCGTTCGCCGGACGGCGCTGCGAGCGACTGACCCGGGCGGTGATGGAACGGCTGGGCTTCGAATGATGCGGTCCTGATTTCCGGGAACGTTTCTCTCCGCCCCGCATCCAATGAGCGTCAACTGAAAGATTTGAGCCCGGCGCCTCTTCGCGGCCGGGCCAAGGAGGATGCCATGTTCACCCGATATACCGTTGCCCTTGCCGCCCTGCTTCTCGTCGGCGCTGCCCCGGTCTCGCAAGCCGCCGACAAGCCGACCGACCCGCAGATCGCCCATATCGCCTATACGGCAGGCGTCCTCGACATCGAGGCGGCCAAGCAGGCGATCAAGACATCGAAGAACAAGGAGGTCGTCGATTTCGCCAAGGACATGGAGCGCGACCACGAAGCGGTGAACAAGCAGGCGCTCGACCTCGTCAAGAAGCTGAAGGTGAAGCCCGAGGACAACGCCACCAGCCAGGCGCTGACGAAGGCTGCGAAAGAGGAACGCGCCAAGCTCGCCAAGCTGAAAGGCGCGGCCTTCGACAAAGCCTATATCGAAAACGAGGTCGCTTATCACAAGCAGGTCGATGGCGCGCTCGAAACCCTGCTCATTCCCTCGGCCAGCAATGCCGAGCTGAAGAGCCTGCTTGAGACCGGCCTCAAGATCTTCCAGGGCCACGAGCAGCATGCCGAACACGTCGCCGGCATGCTGAAATGAAAGCGGGCGCCTTGGATCATCTGGCGTGGCTGGCAATGCTGGCGCTGACCTTTGCGGCGGCGCCGGCGGCGGCCGCAACCATCCAGGTGACGATCGACAGGCTCGTCTATTCGCCGGCAAGCCTCCAGGCCAAAGTCGGCGACACGATCGAATGGGTGAACAAGGACGTGGTCGCCCACACGGCTACCGTGAAGGGTGGCTGGGACGTGATGATCCCGCCGAAATCCAAGGGACAAGTGACCCTCAAGACAGCGGGCGCGGTGGATTATTTCTGCCGCTTCCATCCGAACATGAGGGGCCATCTCGATGTGGCGCCCTGACCGGTCCAGCCGCAGGACCGGTCAGGACATCATAGCCAGCCAGGCAGTGCCGAAAGCGAGCGTGATCAGCGTCAGCGGCAGCCCGACCTTGAAGAAGGCACCGAAAGACAACGGTGTGCCTGCCGACTTGGATTGTTCGGCGACGATCAGGTTGGCGACCGAGCCGAGCAAGGTGAAGTTGCCGGCCAGCGTCGAACTCATGGCCACCACCAGCCAGGCGCGCTCGGGGTTCTCCAGGCCGGGGATAAATGGCCTGAGCGCCAGCACGGCCGGAACATTGCTCATGATGTTGGACAAAACCGCGGTGAAACCCGACAGCCTCCAGACATCGTCGAGCCCGATGTTCTTGGCCGAGGCGATCATGTCTGATGTCAGCAGCGTCTTTTCCGCGCCCGCAACCACCACGAACAGACCCGCGAACATGAACAGCAGCGGTCCGTCGATCTCGCGGTAGATGCGCGATGGCTTGATGGCGCGGGTGAGCAGCAGAATGGCGCCGCCAATGAGCGCCGCCTTGGCTACGGGAACACCGGCGAAGAAGGCGATCGCCAATCCGATGCAGACGACCACCGCCTTGAGCACCTGGCCGCGATGCATGCGGCCGCGCGAGATGTGTGGCGTCAGTTCGCCGTTGCGGGTGAATTCGGCGCGATAGACGATGCGCACAATGACGATGACGGCGACAAGGCCAAACAAGGCCACCGGCGCGAGCGCCGCCGAAAAGGCCGGATAGGAAATGCCAGATAGCGCGCCGATGACCATGTTCTGCGGATTGCCGGTGATGGTGGCGACGCTGCCGCAGTTCGAAGCGGTGGCGGTGGCGATCAGATAGGGGATGGGGTTGCGGTTGATGACGCGGGTGACGTGAACGACGATCGGTGCCATGACCAGGCAGATGGCGTCGTTGACCAGGAAGGCCGACAGCACGCCGGTCAGGAGCGTCACCATCACCAGGAGCATGAACGGCGCATGCGCGTGCTCGATGGCGATTGCGCCGAGACCGCGAAAGGCCCCCGACACCTTCAGATGCGCCACCACGATCATCATGCCGAGCAGAAGCGTGATGGTGTCGAAATTGATGGCGCGATAGGCGTCTTCCATGCTGAGCGCGCCGATGGCGATCATCGCCGCGCCGCCAAGCAGCGCAATGCCTGCCCGGTCAAGCCTTAGGCCAGGTATGCGGCCGATGGCGACTCCGGCATAGGTGAGGACCAGGATCAGCAGTGCCGCGGCGCCCGTCAACGTCATCGGTAAGAAGCCCTGCTTGATCTGTCCGCGCACCGATGCCGGCCGCCCGCGATTCACGTGATGCCAGCTTTAGCGCAATGTCGGGATTGATGCCAAACGGCTACGTGGACTATTGGCGGAGAATATCTGAAGGCCGATGGCGCGGGTGCCGCTAGCGTCGGTAGAAATCCAGCCGCTGTTGCAACGCCTGGGGTGAAAACAGCTGCTCGACTGTTTGCCGCGCCTTGCGGCCGACCGTCGCCCGCAGGCCCGGGTCGGCTTTGAGATCCGCCAGGATCCGCGCCGCCTGTTGCGTCGTTTCAAACAGGAAGCCGTTTTCGCCATGCCTGATGTGGTCGGCGTAGCCGCCATTCGCATGGCAGACCACGGGCAAACCGCAGGCCATCGCCTCGAACACCACACGGCCGAACGTCTCCACATGGGAGCCGGAGCGATAATAGAACACGTCGAGCGTCGGCAGGAACTGTTCTGCGACAAATTCACCCTGCGGCAGGAGTTCGAGTTGCGGATGCGGCGCAAGCCTGTCCTTGAGTGGCATGCCGCCCTGAATCCGCACCGCAATGCCATCGCCAAGCAACGCCTCATAGAGCGCCACATCGTCGGCGTGATGCTTGTCCGCCGTGTCGCGGCTCAGCCGCCCCACGGTGAACGGACCGTTTGGCTTTGCCGGCAGTGGCGAGAAGCGCTCGATCTCGATCGGCGAGGCATGGACGACGCCTTCGACCTCCAGCATGCGCCTCTGAAAGTCGGAGATCAGCACCAGTTCGGCAGCGGGCCAACCCAGCAGGCGCGGCCTGCGTGTCGTCAGAGCGATGATCTTGGGATGAAAGGTGTTGAAGACATAGATCAGCCGGTGCGGCCGCGGGACCAGATAAGGCCACATCTTGTTGCGCCAATGCGCGCCAAGAAAGACATAGGTGCCGCCATCCGGCACATTGCGTGTTGCCGGTGAGACGCGGCGTATCGGAAATTCCCGCATCAGGTCTTCGGATAGGCGCGACGAGGTTGCCCAGAGGCGCACCTGCGAGCCGGCGCTCAACAGCCGATACAACTCCAGGGTTTCGCGCTCACTGCCGCCAAACGGGTTCTGAAAGCCGTTGAATAAATGGATCATGATCGCGGTGCTTACTGGCTTCTATCCCGGCGCGTTTCGCCATTCATTGCCTGCACCCAAGGGTCGTGCTGTACCCGCGAACCGCACGATCGAGGGACTTAAGAAGCAGGACTATTTCCGGCGATACTTCCTACATTGCTTGCCCGGAGGAAGCACACAGACAAGCAAGCGTCAAGGAAGCGGCCGGCGCGAGCTCACTGCGAGGCCGCAGTCAGTGGACGGTAGCAATGCTGGGCAGAGACACCAGGGAGGCTTCCGCCGGATCGAAGCTGACCTGATCGCGCCCGTTCGACTTGGCGGCATAAAGCCGTCTGTCGGCGGCGGAGAATATTGCCTCGTAGGTGGTCGGCCCGCTGAAGCTGGTGCCGCCGATGCTGACCGAAAGCGGGCAGGAGCGGCCGCCTGGGGAAAAGTCCATTTCGCGTATCCGTCGGCGGATGCCTTCGGCAACCAGCCAGGATTGCGAGGGGTCGACACCGGGAAGGAATACGCCGAACTCCTCGCCGCCGATCCGGCCGACGATATCGCCGCCACGCAGCTGGCCCTTGATCGCCTGCGCGATCAGTTTGAGCGCCTTGTCGCCGCAATCATGGCCGAGGCGGTCGTTGATCGACTTGAAGTGGTCGGCATCGATGATCAGCAGCGCGCCGGAACGAGTCTCTTCCTGCTTGCTGGTCTGCTCGAGATAGGCCTCGACCAGCATCGAGAAGGCGCCGCGGTTCAGCACCGCTGTCAGGCTGTCCGTCGCGGCGATGACGCTGAGGTCGCGCTGGGCTATCGCCAGCTGGCGGATCTTCCACATCAGGAAAAACAGAAACGAGCCACCCAGCCCCAAGGGCAGCAGTAGGTCGGTCAGCTTCGCGCGCCAGACAGATTCGGGCGAAAGATAGGGGAAATTGAACGAATCGACGAAAAACGCCACGGCGATAAAGAATGCCGTGCCGGCGCCGGTGACGGCGATCACCCTGCCCCAGCTGGTCGGCGACAGGTCCAGCTTCATCCCTTCCACTCCGTTGGCCGTCCCTACTATGACGTGCCAACGCAAACAAAATGATAAGACTTTCCTTTCAATTCGACATCGGATGACGGGGAGACGAGATCAGATTCCGGGAGCGGGGCACGATCGCCCAATCGCGGCCGTGTCCCGGTCGTGGAAGCAAATTTACTCTCCGCATTTCGGAGCGGGAGCAATTCCGAAGTCAGCGGGTGGACGCCGGCCCAACCGCCTCGGCGACGAAGGATGCCGCGATCAGGTCGTCGGCATCCAGTTGCAAGGAATCGCCGCCAGCTCCCATGATGGCCGCGACCTTGTGAAAGATTTTCATTTCATGGCCGGAAATTTCGGCATCCTGCATTCGGGCCCTGAGGTCGGCGATACGCCGCCCCAAGGCAGGGGACGTTCCAATCTCACGTTTCGACATAACCTGGTTTCTCCTCCCCCAACCCGTGCTTGTTTTGCCCACCCATTCGCTTGCCCGCACATTGCCCTTTATGAGGCTCCACGAATACAAGCCCCCGAACGCGCAGTTTTGGCCAAGGTTCCAACACGGCGAGATCACGAAATATTCCAGAGCCCTAAGGGCCCGAAACTCCTGTTCCAGCTTCCATCACACGGCGTGGCAGCACTGACAGGCAAGGGTGAAGGTCAAGTGGCGGCGTGAGGTCATGCGGCGTAAGCCATTGAAATAATGGTAATCCCGACAGAATTCGAACCGGTGACCATCGGCTTAGAAGGTCGAAAGAACATGAAGCTTTCTCAGCAGTGTTCCAACTTGCGACACTGTGCAGCATGTGGAGCAGAATAAGAAACTTGGAACTATACGACGAAGCTAGAGGCCCTTGGCCTTCGCATAACCGTTCGGTATGGAATTGGCGATCAGGAGAATGACTGTGACGTTATGGCTGCAGTGTTCACATCGTCAGACGGCGGTTGAGCGGCGGCGCGCCATGAGGAAGGCGCGCCCCGAGTGCCGCTCCTGAGCTCGCCTGCGCGATCTGATCCCCTCGTGAACGGCTCAGGTGCTCTTCAGCGTACCGTTCATTCCTTCCGGATAGAAGCCGCCCTTGCTGACGCCGTCCTTGTCGGTGAGATACACAATCCGTAGCACTTCCTGCGGTGTTCTGGTGAACGCGATCGCGTCGGGAGTCGAGGGTACGATGTTGGCTCTGCCATTCACCTGGATGCCCTGGTCCTTGTCTTCCGGCCCGTCGATCTTGTCTCGTGCATCGGAGACAGCGTTGGCGGCCTTCCAGGCCTTCTCTCCCTTCCGGTATAAGGTGGAACGCGCCATTCCCATATGGTAAGCCTCGACCGCCAATATGCCAGCAGCGGCGGCGAGGAATTCCTTGTTCTTCAGAACCGTCGCCGCACCGGCATAGGCGGTGACGCCAACATCCTCGAACAACATGCCGCCGAGAACGAAGCTGGTTTCGTCGCCGAAGGGATCGAAGTCCGGTCCAAGGCCAGCTGCCTCCGCGACAGCCTTGAATCCTGCATCGAAATCGATGGCCGGTCTGTCGACGGCGTTCTTTCCCAGCGTCTTGCGGTAGAACCGAACGTGCGCGAGTTCGTTTTCAGCAACTTCCTGCATGAATTCGCCGATGGCTGGGGTGTCGAACGACACTTTCTTTCCGCCAACGACCTCGCCGGGTTTCGAACCGGCATCGGCGGCGTCAATGCCTTTTCCGGTGGTGCCGCGCAGGTAGTATTCGGCCTCCATGTATTCCAAGTTGAGCGCAAAACGGAAAATGTCTTCGTCCTGCATTTTCTCCTGGGCATAGGCGCGAGAAACTGGCGCCACGCCCGTCGTCGCGGCGAGGCTGGCTCCCAGCCCAAATTGCAATGCCCGCCGACGGGAAAGGTGGAGTGAGGGGATGGCACGTATCATAGCTTTCTCCCAAAAGCCCGCCGGCATCACCTGTTGGCACCCGATCGCGGGCCAACTGCCCCAACTCCGCAATAGGAGGAATGTTCCTGAAGAAGCTCGGACTTTGTAGGCATCGAGGATTGAACAGCCCGTTCGGTGCTATGACCGGCATTCTGAAGCGTGCGTGCGGGTTTCAAAATGGTCCGGCTCGATCCGAGACCAGTGCGCATCGGCCGGCGTGCCTCAAGCGATGGGAGCATGGCGCCCGACCCGGCCCGCCGGCCAGCGATCGAGACCGCATCATGGAAGGCGCGGCGCGCTGCGCCACCCTGACCGACACACGCTGGACGTTCCACAACAGCGGCTACGCGTCCGAGTTGGAACTTTTCACCCACAGCGGCACTAAGCAACTGATGCCCTTCCCGAGAGATGGGTGACAGTTCATTCCGGATAGATGGGTTACACTTTCGGCCCTTTGCAAGGAGAGCA
>NZ_VFUR01000025.1:0-74686 GCF_006441095.1 Mesorhizobium sp. B2-5-4
CAAAGCAACGAAAATGGCCGCCCTCAATCCTCACAACAAGCCTCCCGCAATATTGCGCAACGGGCCCCTTGTGGGAGGGTCGCTGCGAAGCAGCGGCGGGGTGGGGTCGGCGCCAAGCCCCCCACCCGGACCTGCGGTCCGACCTCCCCACGAGGGGGAGGTAACGTGGTTCAGGCGGCGCAGACTTCGCGGATCGAGCTTTCCAGAATGTCGAGCGCTTCGTTCATGACCTCGTCCTGGATGGTGATCGGCGCCAGGAAGCGGATGACGTTGCCGTAGACGCCGCAGGTCAACAGGATCAGACCCTTGTCGAGCGCCTTCAGGCGGATCGCATTGGCGATCTCGGCCGACGGCAGGCCCTTCTTGGCGTCGTTGAACTCCACCGCGTTCATGAAGCCCAAACCCCTGATGTCGACAATCTCGGGCACGTCGTCACGGATCGACTGCAGACGCTGCTTCAGCCTCGCACCCAGCGTGTTGGCGCGGTCGCAGAGCTTTTCGTCCTCGATGACGTCAAGCACGGCATGTGCCGCGGCGACGCCGATCGGGCTGCCGCCATAGGTGCCGCCGAGGCCGCCGGGGCTGGGCGCATCCATGATCTCGGCGCGGCCGGTTACCGCCGACAGCGGGAAGCCGCCGGCGAGGCTCTTGGCCATGGTGGTGATGTCGGCCGCCACCTCATGGTGGTCCATGGCGAACATCTTGCCGGTGCGGGCAAAGCCGGTCTGCACTTCGTCGGCGATGAGCAGCATGCCGTGCTGGTCGCAGAGCTTGCGCAGCGCCGTCAGGAGTTCACGCGGCGCGTCGTAGAAGCCGCCCTCGCCCTGAACCGGCTCGATGATGATCGCGGCGACGCGGGCCGGATCGACATCCGCCTTGAACAGCTTGTCGAGCGCGGCCAGCGAATCGGCGACCGAGACACCATGCAGTTGCACGGGGAACGGCACGTGGTAGACGTCGCCCGGCATGGCTCCGAAGCCAACCTTGTAGGGCACGACCTTGCCGGTCAGCGCCATGCCCATGAAGGTGCGGCCGTGGAAGCCGCCGCCAAAGGCGATGACGGCCTGGCGGCCGGTGGCGTTGCGAGCGATCTTGATGGCATTCTCCACCGCCTCGGCGCCGGTGGTGACGAAGATGGTCTTCTTCTCGAACTTGCCGGGCAGCATGGCGTTCAGCCGTTCGGCCAGCCGCACATAGCTTTCATAAGGCACGACCTGGTGGCAGGTGTGGGTGAAGCGGTCGAGCTGCGCCTTGACTGCCTCGATCACCCTGGGATGGCGGTGGCCGGTGTTGACGACGGCGATGCCCGAGGAGAAGTCGATATAGCGGCGGCCCTCGACATCCCAGATTTCCGAATTTTCAGCCCGATCGGCGTAGATCTGCGTGGTCATGCCGACGCCGCGCGAGATCGACTGGTTCTTGCGTTCGGAAATGGCGGAGTTCTTCATGATGTCCCTTACCGGGCCGGCGCCCGTTCTGTTTGATGTCGTTGAATTCCCCTTCTGGCCTTATTTCAGATTTTCCTCAAGTCGGCACCGTCACCGGGTCGATTGGGCCTGACTTAACCAGTCCGGCGATTCACCGGTTTCCTTTTCTTCGGGATCGATTATCCTCCTGATATCCGGGAGGGGATCGCGATCAGCGACCGGCGCGCGACCGAGGGAATCATGAGCAGGAACGCGACATCGTCCATCTCGCCGCGATCCGCCAAAACTCCCCCTTTGTCTTGTCCAGCCGCTTCGATTCTCGCCTGCACGGCCCTGGTGCTGCTCGCCGGTTGCCAGAAGCAGGAGGCGGCGGAAAAAAAGCTGCCGGTCATGGTGCGCACCGAGACGGTGGCGATGGCCGATTATGCGCCGAGAACCTCGCTGACCGGGGTGATCGCGGCGCGTACGTTGAACAATCTTTCGTTCCGGGTTGGCGGACGCGTCGCGGAGCGGCTTGTCGATGTCGGCCAGCATGTCGATCAGGGGACAGTGCTTGCCCGCATCGATCCGCAGGAGCAGGAATCCGATCTGCGTTCGGCGCAGGCCGATCTCGATGCCGCGCAGGCGCAATTGACACAGGCCGCGGCCACTTTCGAGCGGCAAAAGACGCTGCTTGCCCAGGGCTTCACCACCAGGCGCGACTATGACGTGGCCGACCAGACGCTGAAGGTGGCGCAAGGCAGCGTCGATGCCGCGCGGAGCGCGCTCACCAATGCCCAGCAGAACCTGTCCTTCACCGAACTCAAGGCCGGTGCGGCCGGCGTGATCACCGCCCGGCAGGTCGAAACCGGCCAGGTGGTGCAGGCGGCGCAGACCGTCTTCACCGTCGCCGAGGATGGCGACCGCGACGCGGTGTTCAATGTGCAGGAGACGCTGGTCGCCAGGACGCCGGACTCTCCGGCGGTGACGATCACGCTGTTGTCCGACCCGCAGGTCAGGGCAACAGGCAAGGTGCGCGAAATCTCGCCGGCGGTCGACCCGGCTTCAGGCTCGATAAGGGTCAAGGTCGCCATTCCCGACACGCCCGCCGGCATGCCGCTCGGGGCAGCCGTGATCGGCTCGGTCGGCGCCAAGCCGGCGAAGGCGATCCTGTTGCCTTGGCAGGCCCTGACATCCAGTGCCGGCAAGCCGGCGGTCTGGATCGTCGATCCCGCGTCCAAGGCAGTCGCGACGACGCCGGTGGAGGTGCTGGCGTTCGATTCGGGTACCGTCGTCATCGCCAAGGGACTGAACGAAGGCCAGAGCGTCGTTACATCAGGCGGGCAATTGCTCAGCCCCGGCCAGACGGTCGAGATATCGGGAGCGGCGCAATGAAGCGGCTGCTACCCGTCCTGCTTGGCCTTGCCGCGCTTGCCGCCTGTTCGAAATCGGACGAGAAGCCGCCGGAGATCGTCCGGCCGGTGCTGTCGGTGGTGGTCGAGCCGCGCACCACGCAAACCTTCGGTTTCGCCGGCTCGGTCGAACCGCAAGTCAGCGCCGATCTTGCCTTCCGCCTGCTCGGTCGCGTCGTCTCGCGCGACGTCAAGGTCGGCGACATCGTCAGCAAGGGCACGACGATCGCGGCACTCGACCCAACCGCGCTGGAGTTGGCCGTCCAGGCGGCCAAGGCCGAACTCTCCAATGCCGAGGCGCAATTCGCCAATGCCGCCGCCAGCGAGGAGCGCCAGCGCCAGTTGCTCACGTCCGCCAATACGTCGCAATCGGTCTTCGATGCCGCGCAGCAGGCACGCAAAGCCGCGGAAGCCAGTGTCGAGCGGGCCAAGGCTTCGCTGGCCAAATCCCAGGAGCAACTCGGCTATGCCAGGCTGTTCTCGGATTTCGATGGCGTCGTCACCGCCGTCGGTGCCGAGGTCGGCCAGACGGTCTCACCCGGGCAGACGGTCGTCACTGTGGCGCGCTCGGACCCGCGCGAGGCAGTCGTCGACATTCCCGACCAGTTGACCGGCGATCTAACGGCCGGCACGCCGTTCCATGTCATCCTGCAGTCGCTGCCGACAATTCAGACCGAGGCCAAGCTGCGCGAGATCGCGCCCCAGGCCGAGGGCTCGACCCGAACGCGCCGCGTCAAGCTGACGCTGACCGATCCGCCGCAGGCCTTCAGGCTCGGCTCGACGGTAACGGCGATCCGCATGACCAAGGTCGGACCAAGGATCGAGCTGCCCATCTCGGCTTTGCTCGACAAGAATGGTTCCGAAAAAGTGTGGATCGTCGACCCGCAGACCTCCAGCGTGAGCATGCGCGATATCAAGGTCGCGTCGAAGGCCGGCGGCACCTTCACGGTGGCCGAAGGGCTCGAAGCCGGGATGCGCGTCGTCACGGCGGGCGTCCACAACCTGAGCGAGGGCCAGAAGGTCAAAGTGCCAGAGGGAGGGGCCTCATGAAAGGCTTCAATCTCTCCGACTGGGCGCTCAACCACCGCTCGCTGGTCTGGTATTTCATGCTGGTCTTCGTGGTGGCTGGCGTGTTTTCCTATCTCAATCTCGGCCGCGAGGAAGATCCGGCCTTCACCATCAAGACCATGATCATCCAGGCCAACTGGCCGGGCGCATCGGTCAATGAAACGGTGCGGCAGGTGACCGACCGCATCGAGAAGAAGCTCGAGGAACTCGACAGCCTCGACTACACCAAATCAGTCACCACAGCCGGCCAGACTGTCATCTTCGTCAACCTGAAGGACACCACCAGGGCGCGCGACGTCGTGCCGAACTGGCTTCAGGTGCGCAACATGGTCAACGACATCAAGGCGCAATTTCCGCAAGGCGTGCAAGGCCCGTTCTTCAACGACCGCTTCGGCGATGTCTACGGCAACATCTATGCCTTCACCGCAGACGGGCTGACACAACGTCAATTGCGCGACTATGTGGAGGATATCAGGACAAAAATCCTGACCGTGCCCAATGCCGGCAAGGTCGATCTGGTCGGCGCGCAGGACGAGGCCATCTATCTCGAATTCTCGACGCGCCAGATAGCGGCGCTTGGCCTCAACCAGCAGCAAATCGTCGCCAGCCTGCAGGCGCAGAATGCGATCACGCCGTCCGGCGTGATCCAGTCCGGGCCGGAGCGCATCAGCGTGCGCGTCGGCGGCCAATTCACTTCCGAGGAGAGCCTGCGCGCCATCAATCTGCGCGTCAACGATCGGTTCTTCCGGCTGAGCGACGTGGCGACGATCACCCGCGGTTACGTCGACCCGCCGACGGCCTTGTTCCGCTTCAACGGCCAAAACGCGATCGGGCTTGCCATCGGCATGAAGCCCAATGCCAATCTGCTCAAATTCGGCGAGGCACTGCACGAGGAGATGAACAAGGTGCTGGCCGACTTGCCGGTCGGCGTCGGCGTGCATCTGGTCGCCGACCAGCCTGTCATCGTCGAGGAGGCGGTCTCGGGTTTCACGCGTGCGCTGTTCGAGGCGGTGGCCATCGTGCTCGCTGTGTCGTTCATCAGCCTCGGCATGCGCGCCGGCTTCGTCGTGGCGCTGTCGATCCCGCTGGTGCTGGCCATCACCTTCACGGTCATGGAGTATCTGGGGATATCGCTGCAGCGCATTTCACTGGGCGCGCTGATCATCGCGCTCGGACTGCTGGTCGACGATGCGATGATCGCGGTCGAAATGATGGTGGCGCGGCTGGAGGTTGGTGACAATCTGCGCAAGGCGGCGACCTATGTCTACACCTCGACCGCCTTCCCGATGCTGACCGGCACGCTGGTGACGGTCGCAGGCTTCATCCCGATCGGGCTCAACTCGAGTGCTGCCGGCGAATACACCTTCACGCTGTTCGTCGTCATCGCCGTATCGCTGCTGGTGTCATGGATCGTGGCGGTGCTGTTCGCGCCGCTGCTCGGTGTCACCATCCTGCCGGCGACAATGAAGACCAAGCATCACGACCGGCCGGGCCGCTTCACGTCGCTGTTCCGGCGCGTGCTTGTCGGCTCGGTGCGCCGGCATTGGCTGACGATCATCGTGACCGTGCTTCTGTTCGCTGCCTCGATCGCCGGCTTCGGCCTAGTGCAACAGCAGTTCTTCCCGCCTTCCGACCGGCCGGAGCTGATCGTCGACTGGAACCTGCCTCAGAACTCCTCGATTGCCGAAACACGCGACCAGGTGGAGCGCTTCGAACAGCGGGCGCTGGTCGGCAATCCCGACATCGACCATTTTTCCTCCTATATCGGTCAGGGCGCGGTGCGCTTCGTGCTGGCCTATGACGTGCAGCCGGCCAACCCCTATTTCGGCCAGACGGTGATTGTCACCAAGAGCATTGAGGCGCGCAACCGGGTGAAGCCGGCGCTGGAGAAGTTGCTGCGCGCGGAGTTTGTCGGCACCGACGCCTTCGTCAAGCCGCTTGAGCTCGGACCACCGGTTGGACGCCTGTACAGTACCGCGTCGGCGGCCCTGACATCCAGACGGTTCGAGAACTGGCGCAGCAATTCGCCGGTGTGATCTCAGCCAATCCGAAGCTCGCAGCACCGACCTTCGACTGGAACGAACCGCAGCGTGTGCTGAGGGTCGACGTACTGCAGGACAAGGCGCGCCAGCTCGGCATCACCTCGTCCGACATCGCCAGCACGCTGAACAGCACGGTGGGCGGCGCGACCATCACACAGGTGCGTGACGCGACATACCTCATCAACGTCGTGGCACGTTCGCGCGAAGCCGAGCGCGGCTCGATCGAGACGCTGCAGAACATCCAGCTGCCGACCGGCAATGGCGAGGCGATCCCCCTCGCCGCGGTCGCCAATTTTCGCTACGATCTGGAGCAGCCCACCGTCTGGCGGCGCGACCGCATCCCGACTATCACGGTGCGCGCCGGCTTGGTTGGCGACGTACTGCCGGCGACCGTCGTCAACGAGTTGAAGCCGTCGGTCGACGCCTTCATCGCCAAGCTGCCGCCTGGCTATTCGGTCGAGACCGCCGGCTCGGTCGAGGAAAGCGCCAAGAGCCAGGGACCAATCGCGGCCGTGGTGCCGCTGATGCTGTTCGTCATGGCGACCATCCTGATGGTGCAGTTGCAGAGCTTCCAGCGCCTGTTCCTGGTGGTGGCGGTGGCGCCGCTGGGCCTGATTGGCGTTGTGGCGGCCCTGGTGCCAAGCGGCGCGCCGCTCGGCTTCGTCGCCATCCTCGGCGTGCTGGCGCTGATCGGCATCCTGATCCGCAACTCGGTCATCCTGATCGTCCAGATCGAGGACCTTGTCGCCGGGGGCAGGGATCGCTGGGCCGCGGTCATCGAAGCGACAGAGCACCGCATGCGGCCGATCGCGCTGACCGCCGCCGCGGCCAGCCTGGCCCTGATCCCGATCGCCCGCGAAGTGTTCTGGGGGCCGATGGCCTACGCGATGATGGGCGGCATCATTGCGGGTACCGCAATCACGCTGCTGTTCCTGCCGGCGCTTTATGTGACGTGGTTCAGGATCAAGGAGCCGAAAGACGCGGCGGAAGGCGAAGCGCAGCAGGATGAGGTCCTGCCGGAGAGCGGAGCGGCCTGAGGCGGGAAATACACTTTGCGTCGGACAACTATCGTCGCGTCGGACAACTATCGTCAAACTTGATCGGAGGCGGTTCTCACAAACCCGTCGCTCGCCCTGAGCAGGTTGCGCGTATAGTCCTTCGTCACGCGGCGCTCGACGAGGTCGTTCGCCACCAGATTCTCCACCGCCTCGCCGCCCTGCATCACCATCAGCCGCTCGCACATGTGGGTGATGATGGCGAGGTCGTGGCTGACCATCAGGAAGGTCAGCTTGCGCCGCCGGCGGACTTCCTCCAGCAGGTTGAGCACTTCGGCCTGAACCGAGGCGTCGAGCGCCGAGGTCGGCTCGTCGAGCAGCAGGATCGAGGGCTCGAGGATGAGCGCGCGCGCGATCGCCACGCGCTGGCGCTGGCCGCCCGACAATTGGTGCGCATAACGGAAGCGAAAACCGTTGCCGAGGCCGACCTCGTCGAGTGCGCGTTCAATCCGCTTTTCGCCATCGGCAAAGCCGTGGATGGCAAGCGGCTCCTGCAGCAGGCGGTCGACGGTCTGGCGCGGATGCAGCGAGCCATACGGATCCTGAAAAACCATCTGCACTTCGCGGTAAAAAGCCTTGTCGCGGCGCGTGCCGAGCGTCTTGCCGTTGACGGTGATGCTGCCCGAGGCGACCGGCGCAAGGCCGGCTATGGCTCGCAGCAGTGTCGATTTGCCTGAGCCGGATTCACCGACCAGGCCGAAGGATTCACCCGGCTGCACATCGAGGCTGACGCCCTTCAACGCGCGGAAGCGGTCGAAGATCACCTCCAGCCTGTCGACGGCAATCGCGGAAGTCATGCCGCCCACTCCGGCTTGCGGTCGAGCACCGGCAGCGGGTGACGGTCGGCGCCGATCTTGGGCATGCAGTTGAGCAGGCCGCGCGTGTAGGGATGCTGCGCCTGGCTGAGTTCCGAAGCCTTGAGCTGCTCGACCACTTTGCCGGCATACATGACGATGACGCGGTCGCAGAAGGACGAGACCAGACGCAGATCGTGCGAGATGAAGATCAGCCCCATGCCGCGCTCTGCGACCAGCCTGTCGAGAATGCCGAGCACGTCGAGCTGCACCGTGACATCAAGCGCCGAGGTCGGCTCGTCGGCGATCATCATTTCCGGCCCGGCGATCAGCATCATGGCGATCATGGCACGCTGGCCCATGCCGCCGGACACTTCGTGCGGATGCAGGTCGAAGACACGTTTGGGATCGCGGATCTGTACCGCCTCCAGCATGGCCAGCGCGCGCTCGCGCGCCTCGGCCTTGCCGACCTTTTCATGGGTGCGCAAAGTCTCGACGATCTGGCGGCCGATGCTCATCACCGGGTCGAGCGAATATTTCGGATCCTGCAGGATCATGGCGATGCGGTTGCCGCGCAGCGCCCGGCGTTGGCGTGGCGAGACGCCGAGCAGGTCGATGCCGTCGAAGGTCAATTTGCTGGCTGATATCCGGGCCTGCGGCGGTGTCAGGCCCATGATGGCGCGGCCCGTCTGCGACTTGCCCGAGCCGGACTCGCCGACAATGCCGAGCCGTTCGCGGCCGAGCGAAAAGGAGACGCCGCGCACCGCCTCGATCATGCCGGTACGGGTCGGAAAGGTGACGCGCAGATCATCTACCTCAAGCAGTGTCCCCGTCTGGCCGCTCATTGGTCACCGCTCCGGGGATCGAGTGCGTCGCGCAGGCCGTCGCCAAGCAGGTTGAAGCCGAGGCTGACGATGAGGATGGCGAAGCCCGGCGCACCGGCCACCCACCATTGGTCGAGCACGAAGCGGCGCCCCGACGCGATCATCGTGCCCCATTCGGGCTGTGGCGGCTGCGCGCCAAGGCCGAGGAAGCCGAGGCCGGCGGCGGTCAGGATAATGCCGGCCATGTCGAGCGTGACGCGGATGATCAGCGAGGAGATGCAGAGCGGCATGATGTGGCGCAGCACGATACGGAAGGGCGAGGCGCCCATCAGTTGCACCGCCTTGATGTAATCCGAATTGCGCACGGTCAGCGTTTCCGCGCGGGCAATTCGGGCATAGGGCGGCCAGGAGGTGATGGCGATGGCGAGCACCGCGTTCTCGATGCCGGGACCGAGGGCGGCGACAAAGGCCAGCGCCAGGATCAGCTTGGGGAAAGCGAGGAAGATGTCGGTGATGCGCATCAGGATGGCATCGGTCCAGCCGCCGGCGTAGCCGGCGACGGTGCCGACCAGAAGACCGATGGGAGCCGCGATGATGGCGACCAGAATGACCACATAGAGGGTCCAACGCGAACCGTAGAGAATGCGCGAAAGGATGTCGCGGCCGAGGTCGTCGGTGCCGAACCAGTGTTGCGCACTCGGCGCCAGCAGCCGCGCGTTCTTCAAGTCACCGAAGGTCGGCGAATACGGCGCCAGCACACTGGCAAGGGCGGCGACGAGCAGCAGGGCGATGATGATCAGCAGACCGACAAAGGCCAGATGATTGGCGGAAAAGCGCCGCCACGCGACATAGGCGCGACCGAGCCTTGCCTGCATGCGCGATGCCGGCCGCTCCGACAGCAACCATGCGCGACGGGAGAAGGGGCGGGCGTCGGAGGCGGTCATGACGATGCCCCTTGAAGCTGTCGACCCCCGCTCCGGTCTGCTTCGCAGACCACCTCTCGCCGGTTCGACGGGGGAAAGGAAAGGGGCCAAGCATGCGACCGCCTTTTCCTCTCCCCCTGGCAGGGGGAGAGGTGGCCCGAAGGGCCGGAGTGAGGGTGACTAGCCGCAGCCAAGCCCGAAATACCTCTACTCATCCTGTCTTGGTCCTCGGATCGAGCACACGGTAGAGCAGGTCGGACAGAAGGTTGATGCCGATGAACACCGAGCCGATGACGATGGTACCGCCGAGCACCGCGTTCATGTCGGCGTTCTGCAGCGAGTTGGTGATGTAGAGGCCGATGCCCGGCCAGGAGAAGACGGTCTCGGTGAGTACCGAGCCCTCGAGCAGCCCGGCATAGGACAGCGCGATCACGGTCACCATCGGCACGGCGGCATTGCGCAACGCGTGGCCCCAGATGATGCGCGTTTCCGACAGGCCCTTGGCGCGCGCCGCGACGACATATTCCTGGGCGAGCTCATTGAGCATGAACGAGCGCGTCATGCGGCTGATATAGGCGAGCGAGAAATAGCCGAGCAGCGAGGCCGGCAGGATGATGTGGCGGAAGGCATCGTAAAAGACGTCCCACTGTCCCTGCATCGCGGAGTCGAGGAGGTAGAAACCGGTGATCGGCGTGAAAGTGTATTCGTAGACGATGTCGAGCCGTGCGGGGAAGGCCACCCACTGCAGCTTGGCGTAGAACAGCACCAAAGCCAGCAGACCCAGCCAGAAGATGGGTACGGAATAGCCGATCAGGCCTATGATGCGCACGATCTGATCGATGAGACTGCCGCGTTTGACCGCGGCCAGCACCCCGAGCGGCACACCGAACAGCGCGCCGATCAGTGTCCCCAATGTCGCAAGTTCCGTCGTTGCGGGAAGAGCGCGGCGGATGTCGGTCATGACGGGGTTTGTGGTCAGCACCGAGATACCGAAATCGCCGCTCAGCGCGTGTTTCACATAGATATAGAACTGCTCGATCAACGGCAGGTCGAGGCCCATCTCGCGGCGCGTGCGCTCCACGACATTGGCGGGTGCCCGGTCGCCCAGAACGGCGAGCACCGGGTCGATCGGGATGACGCGGCCAATGAAGAAGGTGACCGCAAGAAGACCAAGATAGGTGGTCACCGCAATGACCAGGAAACGGCCGAGCGATGATGCAAGGGCGACGGCGCGGGCGCTGCCGCGCCCGCCCTCGTTTTCAATCGCGCTCATGCGGCGTGTCCGCGAACACTATTCCTTGGAAACCGGCCCGACGAAGTTGGTGTCGAAGCTCGGACCGAGCGCGAAGCCCTTGAGGTTCTTGCGCAGACCCGCGACTTCCAGCTGCTGGTGGATGATGACGAAGGGGCTGGTGTCGAGAATCTTTTTCTCAAGATCCTTGTACATATCGGCGCGCTTGCCCGAATCCTTCTCCAGGAGTGCCGCTTCCGTTTCCTTGGTCAGATCCGGAATGTCCCAGCTATTGCGCCAGGCGAGCGTGTGGGACTTGCCTGCATCCGAATTGTCCGGGTTCGAGGCAAAGGTCTGCGCGTTGGAGTTCGGATCGAAATAGTCCTGGCCCCAATTGCCGATATAAATGTCGTGGTTGCGGGCGCGGTATTTGGTCAGCGTCTGCTTGCCGTCACCCGGAATGATCTCCAGTTTGATGCCAGCCTGGCCGAGCGTCTGCTGGATCGATTCCGCCATGCCGGTGGTCGGCTGGCCGGTGCGTACATCCATCGTGACGCTGAAGCCGTCGGGCAGGCCTGCCTTGGCCAGCAGTTCCTTGGCCTTGGCGACGTCGAGCTTGAACGGGTTTTCGTCCAGTTCGCCGAGCACGCCCTTGGGCAGGAAGGTCTGGTGGATTTCGCCAATGCCCTTGAGGATGGTCGAGCTCAAGGCATCATAGTCGACAAGGTATTTGAAGGCCTGACGGACCTCGGGTTTGGCGAGGTTCGGGTTCTTCTGGTTGAGGCTGATGTAGTAGACGGTGCCTTTCGGCGCGCTGGTGGTGGTGAGGTCGGCGTTCTTGGCGATGGCGTCGAGGTCATTCGGCTCGAGATTGCGGGCAACGTCGATGTCGCCGGCTTCAAGCGCCAGGCGCTGGGCCGAGCTTTCCTTCATGTTGCGGTAGATGACGCGGGCGAGCTTGGCCTTTTCGCCGTAATAATTGTCGTTGCGCTCCATGACGACCGCCTCGTTGGCACGCCATTCACGCAGCTTGTAGGCGCCCGAGCCGGCATAGCCTGTCTTCAGCCAGGCATTGCCGAAGTCATTATCCCATTTGTAGTCGGCGCTCGGCGTCACCGCCGCGACATGTTCCTTGACCAGCTTGGCGTCGACAACGGAGGCGACGGTGGCCGACAGGCAGTTCAGGACGAAACTTGGCGCGTAAGCCTTGTCGACGGTGAACTGGAAGGTGGTGTCGTCGACCGCCTTGGCCTTTTCAGTGACGTTGTCGCCGCTGATGCCGAACTGATCGATGATGAAGGCCGGGCTCTTGTCCAGCTTGACGGCGCGCTCGAACGACCAGGCGACGTCGGCGGCGGTGATCGGGTTGCCGGAAGCGAATTTCAGGCCCGGCTTGAGCTTGAACGTATAGGTCAGGCCATCGTCGGAGACGGTCCAGCTTGCGGCGAGGTCGGGCTTGACCTTGGAGGTGTCGCTGAGGTCGAGGCGGACAAGAAGGTCATAGGTGTTGCCGGTGACTTCGGCGGTCGACAGCTCGAACGCCTCGCCCGGATCCATCGAGATGATGTCGTCGATGGCAAAACCTTCGACAAGCGTGTCGGCGGGCGTGACTGCGCCAGCCGGCGCGCCGGCCAGAAGCAGCGCCGACACCGCGGCGCCCGCAAGCAAGGTGCGGGATCGTAGAGCAAGCTTTTCCATCATCATGATGATTGTTCCCTGTTTTGTTGTTTGTTGACCTGAGTTCCCGGCTCAGGGTTGCGGTGTTCTTTCAAGGCTCGACGAGAGCCTCTGAGCCACCAACGTCGTGGTTTTTGTCCAGTTGGTCAATACCTTATCCGGCGACACCCGGCCCGGCAACGAGGATTTGCGAGACAGCCTCAGTGGAGCAGAATGCACGGCGGCGTGTCGACGCATGCGCGGCCAAATGACGCCGCGGATCGTGAAAAATCTGCTAAAATTTCGAAGCTATTTCAGCGCGGCGACCAGACCGGCATCAGGAAAACAGGTGGCAGCCTGACCATTCTTTTCCTGCCATCTGCCGATCGAGCGGCGGGTCTTGAAGCCAGGCAGGCCGTCGGCGCTGCCAACATCATAGCCCTTGGCTTCAAGGGTCCGCTGCAAGGCGGCGATATCGGAGCGGTGGAGATCGCCGACCGGACCCCAGTTACCGGAAAAATTCTGATCGCCATGGGCAATGCGGTCGGCGCCGTGGCCGATGAACAGCGCATAGAGGTCGCTGGTGTTGTATTCCTTCAGCACGTAGAAATTGGGGGTGGCGATGAAGGCCGGGCCGCTGCGGCCGGCCGGCATCAGCAGGAAGCCTTCCGTCTTCAGCTCGCTCGCCGGGAACGCTTTGCCGCCCACGCGCTTGATGCCCATGGCGGCCCATTGCGAAATCTTTTTGCCCTGGTCCGGGCCTTCCAGCGAACAGGAGACGCTCTCGGGAACGGTCACCTCGAAACCCCAACCGCGCCCCCTCACCCAGCCATAATGGACAAGGTAATTTGCGATCGAGGCCAGCACGTCAGGCGTCGAATTCCAGATGTCGACGCGGCCGTCGCCGTCGAAATCCACAGCATGTTTCAGGAAAGAGGTCGGCATGAATTGCGGCTGGCCGAGCGCGCCGGCCCAGGACGATTTCATCGCGCCGACCGGGGCCAGCCCGCGTTCGACGATTTCCAGCGCCGCCAGCAGCTCGGTGCGGAAGAAATCCTTTTTCGTCGACATGAACGCCTTGGTGCCCAGCACCTCGAAGGCGTCGTAGGGCATCTTCGCCGCGCCGAATCCGGTCTCGCGGCCCCAGATCGCCAGAAGGATTTCACCCGGCACGCCGTAACGCTTTTCGATCGCGGCAAGCGTGCGGGCATTGGCGGCTTCGCGGGTGCGTCCACCCGATGTCACCGCACGAACCGTCTTCTCGGCAAAATAGGCGCCGGGCGAACCGAACTCGGCCTGGTGCTGCTTTTGCGGCGTCTTCGGCTTCTCGCCTGGCAAGACAAGGTCAGGGAGATCGAGATTGGGCTCGATGCCGGTGAACGCAGCGTCGAACGTGCTTTTGGAAATGCCTTTCGCCTTGGCGTCGGGCCAGAGGTCGGATTGGAGCCATGCGCGGAACTGGTCGTCGATCTTGGCGGCGGATGCGGGGATGGTGAGGAGGACGGCGAGGAGTGCGGCCAGAAAGGAAAGCAAAGCCAACCTGTGAGGTTGGCGGGCGTGCACCACCTGCCTCGAAAGATGCGTGACGGTCATCGTGCGCATCCTCTCCGCCGATCTGGTCAAAACGCCGTGCGCGAGCGCAGCGCGGCGGCCAGAGTACCTTCGTCGAGATAGTCGAGTTCACCGCCGACCGGCACGCCGTGCGCCAGACGCGTTATCTTGACCTCGAAGCCGGAGAGCTGATCGGTGAGATAGTGCGCGGTGGTCTGGCCCTCGACCGTCGCGTTGACGGCGAGGATGACCTCCTTGACCTCGCCGCCGGCTATGCGGTCGACCAGCGAACGGATGTTGAGCTGATCGGGGCCGATGCCGTCGAGCGGCGACAGCGTGCCGCCGAGCACATGGTAGCGCACATTCATCGCCGCCGCCCGCTCCAGCGCCCAGAGATCCGAGACGTCCTCGACGACGATCAGGGTGGCGGCATCGCGGCGTGGGTCCGTGCAGATCATGCAGGGGTCCGAGGTGTCGACATTGCCGCAGGTCGAGCAGATGCGCACCTTGTCGGCGGCCTCGCCCATGGCGGCGGCGAGCGGCGACAGCAGTTGTTCCTTCTTCTTGATCAGGTGCAGCGCCGCGCGCCTAGCTGAACGGGGGCCAAGCCCCGGCACCTTGGCCAGAAGCTGGATCAGGCGTTCAATCTCGGGACCGGCGATTCGCTTGGACATCGCACTGATCTAGGATTTTTCAGAGCGGTTTGAAACATCCCTGTCGACGCACGGTCCGCCATGCTGCCATGCGAGAATCAGTTGGTTTCGAGCGGGCGACCCTGGCTGACGATCATCGCGCCTATGGCGTCGGTGTTCTCAGGCGTCGACTGGAATCCCATCGATGCTTCCTGCGGAGCGTCCTGGACCGAGGAGATGACCCTTTTGTTCGAGGTTCCGCTGTTCAAGGTTCCGCCAAAACGGGCGGCGTCCGGCTCTTCCATCGGCTCCTGCATCGCAATTTCGATTGGCTTCGCCTGGACTCGCGCGGACTTTGCCGACGGCGCCGCGGATGCGGTCAGATAGGTCTGCTGCGCGGGGGCAGTGCGAGCGGGCGCCGGCTTGGCCGGTTCCGCCGCTGCGGTCATGTAGACCTGTTCTGCCGGGGCATTGCGGGCGGTCGCCTTGGCCGGGCGCACCATCTCGACGGACGCGACACGCGTCGCGGGTACTCCCGGCAACGCGGCTGGCGACTCGGCCGACGCGACCATCGGCTCATCCGGCAGCGGCTGCCAGTTGCGGCCGCGCTTTTCGTAGAAGGCATTGCCGCCGGCAACCATGGTGTAGTGCATGTTGTTGTAGGGGAAGCGCAGGCCGGCGGTGTGGAAATACATCGTGTTCTTGAGCTTGGCCTTGCGCTCGCCCTTGAGCACGGCGTCGGCGGCCTCCTCGACATCGGGCATTGCACGTGAATTCATCGCCCTGGTCATGACGCCCGGCGCGAACTGCCCGGGCTCGCCCACCACCTGGCAGATGGTGCTGCCATGATTGCCCGAGCGCAGCCGGTTCATCACCACCGTGCCGACGGCGATCATGCCATCGCGGCTCGACCGGTTGGATTCGAAGAACATCGCCCGTTCCAGGCATTCCCTGTCCTTCGGCGTATGGCTGTAGCCGCGCGAACTCAGGAAGCTCGGCGTGATGGCGTCGGTCAGGCTGGCGACCGACATGCCGTGCGAGGTGGTCTGGCTGCAAGCGGCCAAGAAAAGGGGAGACGTGACGACGCCGAGCAATAGCGGCGTCTTCCATCGCGTGGCTATCAACAGGTAACCCTCTCACTTCAATGCCCGCCCCCAGGCTGCGGCAAGAATGAGACACTTTCGGGCAAAATGATGGCCAAAACGTTATTAACGGCGGACTGTTGCCTAATTGACACAAATCGAGGCTTTCCAGATGGATCGGGCCGTCGTTTCACACCGACGATGACCGCCTTTTCTTCGTTTTGCCGCAATTCCGCTGGGGTAAACGCCATACGCTTTTTGCCGGGAAGAGCGCGCCACGGCTTCCCAGAACAGTCTATCGCCCGGCGGCGATTGCTGCCGGCCAACCGGGTTCGATCTCTTCGATCGTGTCTGAAAACAGGCCCCGCCTGAGAAACAGCGCCCGCGCCTCCCTGGCCGTCGGCGCGATCTTGCCCGGCCAGTCGCTGTCGATGAACTCGGCCTTGGTGAAATCAGGATTTGTTTCGGAGGCCGCCTCCAGGAACTCGGCGATTTCCAGCACGATGGCGCGTTCATCCTTCGAAAGCGCCGACGTGCCGGCCTCGATCGACGGGCGGTGCACGAAATCCTCGAAGAGATTGAAGTAGCCCTTGATGCCGACGAGATCGACACCTGCATCGCAGTCGGCGAGGATCTCCAGAATCTCGTAGATCCTGTTGCGGATACGCTGCTCGATCAGTCTTTCTGACGGCTCGCCGATCATGGGCGCACCGAACGCCTAAAAAGGCAGTTTCATTCCCGGCGGGATGGGCAGGCCGGCGGTCAACGCCTTGGTTTTTTCCTGCATGATCTGCTCGACCTTGGCCTTGGCGTCATTGTGCGCGGCAAGAATCAAATCCTCGAGGATTTCGACCTCGTCTTCCCTAAACAAAGAGGGGTCGATCTTCAGCGACTTGATGTCGAACTTTCCGCTCAACGTGATGCTGACCAAGCCGCCGCCGGCCTGGCCGACGGCTTCGACCGTGGCGATCTCATCCTGCATGGCCTGGAACTTGGCCTGCATTTCCTTCGCCTTGCCCATCAGGCCGAGAAGATCTTTCATGGTCCGATCCTTTGCGGATTAGTGCTGGATATCAGGGTTCGTCGTCATCGGCCGGCGGCTCGACCGGTATTTCGGCGTCGGTCGCGTCGGCGTCCGGCGTATCGGGAATTCGCACATCGATGATCTTGGCGCCGGGAAAGCGGGCCAGGATGGCGGCCACGGTCGGGTCGTTCCTGGCGTCGAGGAAGGCGTTTTCACGCTTCGTCGATTCCATTTCGGCCAACGTCTGGCCGCCGTCTTCCTTCGACAGCGACACCAGCCAGCTGCGGCCGGTCCAGGCGCGCAGTTTCGTCGTCAGCTCGTTGAGCAGCATCTTGGGCGCGTCATCGGTCAGGCTGACGTCGATGCGGCCGGGTTCGATGTGCACCAGACGGATGCAGCGCTTGACCAGCACCTTGAAGGCGATGTCGCGCTGCGCGTCGGCGAGGGCAACGATGTCGGCCAGCGATTTCAGCGGTACGGCTTGCGTCTCCGGCGCAGGTTGCGGGGGCGCTACGAAGGCGGCCGGAGCGGGCGTGGCCTCGACCAGCCGCATGGTCTGCGCGCCGCCCGACCCGCCAGGAATGCGCGCCTGCGCCACGGCGCTGGCGCCATTGCCGCCTGCACCGCCATTGCCGGGGTTCACGGGCGCGCCGTTCGGGCGCGGCGCGGCGCCAGTCGTCGAAGCACCGTTCTCCAGCGATCTCAGCGCCTCGTCCAATGTCGGCAGGTCGGCGGCGTGCGCCAGCCGGATCAACACCATTTCGGCGGCACTGACCGGCCGGTTGGAGGACTGCACTTCGGGAATGCCCTTGAGCAGCATCTGCCAGGTCCGTGACAGCACGCGGACCGACAGCGCCCTGGCGAAATCGGCGCCGCGCTGGCGCTCGTCCTGCGACAGCGAGGCATCGTCCATGGCGGTCGGCACGAAGCGCAAACGGGTGACGAGGTGGTTGAACTCGGCCAGATCGGTGAGCACGGCGGCCGGATCGGCACCGGTGTCGTATTGCGCGCGGAATTCGCCGAGTGCTGCCGCCACATCGCCCTTCATCACATATTCGAACAGATCGACGATGCGGGCGCGGTCGGCCAGGCCAAGCATGGCGCGAACGGCCTCGGCGCTGACGGAGCCGGCGCCATGGGCGATCGCCTGGTCGAGAATGGAGAGCGAATCGCGGGCGGAACCTTCCGCAGCGCGCGCGATCATGGCCAGCGCGTCGTCGTCGACTGAAATGCCTTCCTTGCCGGCGACCGAGGAGAGATGCGCGACCAGCGCGCCGGCGTCGATGCGCCGCAGGTCGAAACGCTGGCAGCGCGACAGGACGGTGATCGGAACCTTGCGGATCTCGGTGGTGGCGAAGATGAACTTGACGTGCGGCGGCGGTTCTTCCAGCGTCTTCAGCAGGCCGTTGAAGGCCTGCGTGGACAGCATGTGCACTTCATCGATGATGTAGACCTTGTAGCGAGCCGAGACGGGCGCATAGCGCACGCGCTCGATGATGTCCCTAATGTCGTCGATACCGGTGTGCGAGGCGGCATCCATCTCGATGACGTCGACATGGCGGCCTTCCATGATCGCCTGGCAATGCTCGCCAAGCACGGCGAGGTCGACCGAGGGCTGGTCAACGGTGGCGGTTTTATAATTCAGGGCACGCGCCAGTATGCGCGCCGTCGTGGTCTTGCCGACGCCACGCACGCCGGTCAGCATCCAGGCCTGGGCAATGCGGCCAGTGGCAAAGGCGTTGGTGAGGGTGCGCACCATCGGCTCCTGGCCGACGAGCTCGGAGAAATTCGACGGACGGTATTTGCGCGCCAGCACGCGATAGGCAGCGGCCTTGCCCGTCGCCAGACTATCGGGCCCCGAATTTCCGGCTTCGCTCATTCGCCCGTTAAGCTCCAAAAGGCCGCCCAAAGGCGCCGATTCCTGCGCATAGTCTCGCCCGCGCTGCAATGCGTCGTCAATGTCGCGAGGAGGGCCGATGAGGTGGGAGGCTGGAACAATGACCCGTTCCGGGCTCGTTAGGGCTGCTTCCTTCCGGACCTGACCCGGTTGGCGAGTGGATCGTCCACCACCAACCTCCCGCTGTCCATATCGGCAATTGCGCGACGAAATGCAAGTGCGCAGGCAAATCGGCACCGCGAACCACGAGATTCGCTTGCAGCCCCGGTGCAGCCGCTTTAGCGTTCAGGGTTTGAGGAAGCCAAGAAAAGCAAGGGAAACGCCGATGCTGCCGGGCCTGAAGGCCGGATTCACGCTGGATGCCCGGCTGGAGGCTGACAGCGAGCAGTTGATGTGGCTTGGGCTGTGCGAATTGCGGGTGATGAACGACCGCCGCTGGCCATGGCTGCTCCTCGTGCCGCAGCGCCCGGGCGCGGAGGAAATCCACGACATGACGCCGCTCGACCAGGCGATGCTGACCTTCGAGACCAACATGGTGGCGCAGGCGCTGAAGAAGGTGAGCGGCTGCACCAAGATCAACACCGGCGCGCTCGGCAACATCGTGCGCCAACTGCATGTCCACATCGTCGCACGGTCCGAGGGCGACCCCGGCTGGCCCGGCCCGGTGTGGGGACATGGCCTGCGAGAGCCGTATGAGCGTTCCGACCTGCGCCGGTTTGCCGAAACGATAAGGGCAGCGCTATAAGCCTTCCCCGTGTCCATCCCAAGCATGTCCATCCCAAAGCAGCAGAGTCCCTATGAGCTTCCGTCTGTTTGACGCGCCCCTGCGCGAGCCAAGCCAGTTCGTCGGCTTTGCCGGCAACACGATCGACCGGCAATCCGAGAACCGCGCAGACGATTCGGTCGACAAGGCGCTGGCCGATCCGACGACACGGCTGCTTTTGATGAATGGCGGCCGGCTCCACCTGAAACTGGCGGATGGCGGTTTCGACCCTTGGTACCGCGTCGCCGAGAGCGAGCCCTTCCGCCCTTCCTTCGACCAAAGTGTCCTGCTCGGGTTTTCCGAACAGGGGCCGGTACTGGCGGTCTTGGCCGGCATCGATGCCGAACAGTTGCCTGAAACCGTCAAGGCGATCGATTACCGCTCGGTCTATATGCAAGGGCTGATCGACGAGGCCGCCGCCGGCGCGATGGCGCAAGGGGCGGCCCTGCTGGCTTGGCACGCCAGCCACCGCTTCTGCAGCAAATGCGGCACCGAATCGCAGATGCGGGCGGGTGGCTACAAACGCCATTGCCCCAATTGCGGCACCGAGCATTTTCCGCGCACCGACCCGGTGGCGATCATGCTGACGGCGACGCGGGAGAAATGCCTGCTCGGGCGCGGCCGGCATTTCGGGCCGGGCATGTATTCGGCGCTTGCCGGCTTCATCGAGCCGGGCGAGACGATCGAGGCGGCGGTGCGCCGCGAAACGCTGGAGGAAGCCGGAATACGGCTCGGCCGCGTCGTCTACCACGCCAGCCAACCCTGGCCGTTTCCCTATTCGCTGATGATCGGCTGCTTCGGCGAGCCGCTCAACGACGACATCCAGGCCGATCTCGACGAGTTGGAGGACTGCCGCTGGTTTTTGCGCGACGAGGTGCGCCTGATGCTGGACCGTGCGCACCCCCACGCCCTGGTCACGCCGCCGAAAGGCGCCATCGCGCATCACCTCATCCGTGCCTGGGTCGACAGCGAATTGTGAATATCGAAGTCATTGCAGGAGAGACAAATGATCCGTCACACCGTCGTCTTCACGCTGAAGCACCCGCCGCATTCGCTGGAGGAAAAGCGATTTCTCGTCGACGCCAGGAAAATCCTCTCGGCGATCCGGGGCGTCACGCATTTCGAGCAATTGCGGCAGATCAGCCCCAAGAACGATTATCGGTTCGGCTTCTCGATGGAGTTCGCCGACCAGGCCGCCTACACCAGGTACAATGACCATCCCGATCATGTCGCTTTCGTGCGCGACCGCTGGGTACCGGAGGTCGAGACCTTCATGGAAATCGACTACGTGCCACTGGGCTGGTAGCTCAATCCGCCACCTTCCACTGCTCGCGTGACTCACTGGCCGGATAGACGCCGAGGATCCGCACTTCCCGCGAGAAGAAGCGAAGCTCGTCCAGCGCCAGCTTGACCAGCGGATCGTCTGGGTGGCCCTCGATGTCGGCGTAGAACAGCGTCGCAGTGAAGGCGCCGAGCTGATAGCTCTCCAGCTTGGTCATGTTGATGCCGTTGGTGGCGAAGCCGCCCATGGCCTTGTAGAGCGCGGCCGGCACGTTGCGGACGCGAAAGATGAAGGTCGTCATCATCTTGACGTCGGGTGCCGGGCGCTCGGCCCATTGCTTGCTCTTGGTCAGGACCACGAAGCGGGTGACGTTGCTGTCGGTGTCCTCGACATTCTCCTCGATGACGTCGAGCCCGTAGAGCGTCGCGGCCAGCGCCGGGGCCAGCGCGGCCATGGTGCGGTCCTTGACCTCGGAGACCATCTTGGCGGCGCCCGCCGTGTCCCCCGCGACTACTCCCTTCCAGCCGTTCTTGCGAATGTATTTGCGGCACTGGCCGAGGGCGTGGATGTGGGTGTGCACGGTCTTGATCTCGTCGCGCCTGACGCCGGGCAGCACCATCAGCTGGAAATGGATCGGCAGGAAATATTCGCCGACAATGTGCATCCTCGATTCCGGCAGAAGATGGTGGATGTCGGCGACGCGTCCGGCGATGGTGTTTTCGATCGGGATCATGGCGAGATCGGCCTTGCCGGTCTCGACGGCATTGAACGCGTCCTCGAAGGTCGGGCAAGGCAACGGCTCCATCGAGGGATAGACGTTGCGGCAGGCGGTGTCGGAATTGGCGCCCGGCTCGCCCTGGAAGGATATTCTGTTGGTCTTTTCAGGCATGCGGATATCTCAGTTTGAAAGAATTTCCCTGGCGCGTTCCAGGTCATGCGGCGTGTCGACGCCAAGCGGCAGCGACTGCACGATCTCGGCGTCGATGCGCATGCCGGCCTCCAGTGCCCGCAGCTGCTCCAGCCGCTCGCGGCGCTCCAGCGGCGACGGCTTCAGCGCGACGAAACGCTCGAGCGCGGCGCGGCGATAGGCGTAGAGACCGATATGATGATAGAGCGGCCCCTCGCCCCACGGTGCCGTGGCCCGGGTGAAATAGAGCGCCCGCAACCGCGTGCCGGAGAGCGGCGAGCCGACGATCTTGACGACGTTGGAATTGGTCTTTTCCTCCTCGCGGACGATCTCGACGCCGAGCGTGGCGATATCCACCGTGGCGTCCTCGAACGGCCTGAGCGAGGCGGCGATGATGGCAGGATCGATGGTCGGCAGGTCGCCCTGCACATTGACAATCGTTTCGATCTTGCCCAGGGGATCAAGAGCAACCAACGCCTCGTGGATGCGATCCGAGCCGGACTCATGATCCATGCGCGTCATCACCGCCTCGAAGCCATGCGCGCGCACCGCCTCGGCCACGCTCTGCGTGTCGGTCGCCACCACCACCCGGCCAAGGCCGGCTTCGGCCGCGCGGCGGGCGACATGCACGATCATCGGCGCGCCTGATATATCGGCCAGCGGCTTGCCCGGCAGGCGGGTCGAGGCCATGCGGGCCGGTATCAGGATCAAGGTGGACATCGGTCTGGCAAGGCGTCCGAAATGAGGAGGGGAAAAGTGGCAAAAGGTCTCACTGGCAGCGCCCTTATAGGTGTTGCAACGCCCGAGCAAAAGACCTAGTTTCCGCCCGATTTGACCGGCTCTGGAGGGCAGGTCTCGATACCGACGGACGGAGTGGACGGATCAGTCCGCCGGAAAAGGGAGCAAGGGGCGAATGGATTCCAACGAAGTCAACAAACTGCTCGCCGGATTGCTCGGAACTGTCTTCGTCGTTTTCTCGGTCGGCCTGGTGTCGGACGCGCTGTTTGCCTCGCCGGCCCCGGAAAAACCCGGCTTCGCCATCGAGGCGACCGAACCTGCCGAAGGCGGCGCGGCTGCGCCGGCAGCAGCCGAAAAGCCGATCGCCGACCTGCTGGCCAGTGCCAGCGTCGACCAGGGCGCTGCCATCTTCAAGAAGTGCCAGGCCTGCCATTCCGGCGAAAAGGGCGGCCCAAACAAGGTCGGCCCCGATCTTTGGGATCTCGTCGACCGCCCGGTCGCCGAGCATGAAGGCTTCGCGTATTCGGCCGGCATGAAGGAATTCTCCAAGGGCGGCTCCGAGAAGTGGACCTACGACAACATCAACCACTTCATCACTTCGCCGAAGAAATTCGTGAAGGGCACGGCGATGGGCTTTGCTGGCCTGCCGAAGGAAGAAGACCGCGCCAACGTCATCGCCTATCTGCGCACGCTGTCGGACAATCCCAAGCCGCTGCCGGCGCCGGGCGCCGCCGCGGACGCCTCCGCGCCCGCCAAGCCAGCTGATGGAGCCGCCCCGGCAAAGCCTGCGGCGCCTGCCGCTCCGGCAGCGCCTGCGCCGGCCGCACCGGCAAAATAACCGGAAATACCATGGTCATCTTGAAAAAGCCGGGTTCTGCCCGGCTTTTTCGTCAGGGAAAACGCATGGTGCGGCGACAAAGCCGCGCATGGCGGTTTTCACGAGCGCCAAATCATCTAGATTGCGTCTGGATGATCCGCAGGCATGGCGAAGAGGACAGTGCATGACGGTTGGCCGAACGCTTCTAAGGTCGTTGCTGGCGGCGGCCCTGCTGGCGGCGGGGTTGCAGGCAACCCGGGCCGACGAGTGGCGGACCACCTCATCGCTGATCGGCGAATCCAAATACGGCGACAATTTCCAGCACTATGACTACGTCAATCCGAACGCGCCGAAGGGCGGCACGCTGAATTCGGTGCTGCTTGGCACCTATGACAGCTTCAATCCCTATATCGTCCAGGGATCGCCGGCGGCGGGTCTCGTCGGATACGGCGGCGGCCTGCTCTACGACACGCTGATGGAGCAGGCGACCGATGAGGGCAGCGTCAGCCATCCCCTGATCGCCGACGCCTACAAATACCCGGCTGACTATTCCTCGGCGACGTACCGGCTCGATCCGCGCGCCAAATGGCATGACGGCCAGCCGATCACCGTCGACGACGTGATCTGGTCGTTCAAGGTGCTGAAGGCGAACAGCCCGCAATACAGCCGCTATTTCGAGAACGTCACCGATGCGGTGGCAATCTCCGACCGCGAGGTCGAATTCCATTTCAACCAGAAGGGCAACCGCGAACTGCCCAAGATCATGGGCGACCTTGCCGTGCTGCCGAAACACTGGTGGGAAGGCACGGACGCCAGCGGCAAGAAGCGCGACATCACCAGGCCGACGTTGGAAATCCCGCTCGGCTCGGCCGCCTACAAGATCGCCAGCTTCAAGCCGGGTTCGGAGATCGTCTGGCAGCGCGTACCGGACTATTGGGCGGCCAAGCTGCCGGTGAAGGTAGGCCGCGAGAATTTCGACACGCGCCGATACACCTACATCCTCGACGACAATGCCGCCTGGCTTGCCTTCACCAAGGGCGGGCTGGAAGACATCAACCGTGAATACAGTTCCCGCAAATGGGCGACGGCCTATAATTTCCCGGCCATCAAGGCCGGCGACGTCATCAAGAAGGATTTCCAGACCCACTCGCCACAGCCGATGCAGGGCTTTGCTCTCAACCAGAGGCGGCCGCTGTTCCAAGACCGGCTGATCCGCGAAGCACTGACCATACCGTTCGATTTCGAAAGCATGAATCGTACGCTGTTCTTCGGTTTCAATACCCGAACATCAAGCTATTTCCAGGGTACCGAACTAGCATCCAGCGGATTGCCGCAGGGCAAGGAACTGGAAATCCTGGAAAAATACCGCGACAAGCTGCCGCCGGAACTCTTTACCCAGGAATTCAAGCTGCCTGTCTACGACTCTCCGCAAGCGGAGCGAAAGTACCTGAAGCAGGCCGTCGATCTCTTCGCCAAGGCCGGATGGGTCATCAAGGGCGGCAAGATGGTCAACGCCAAGACAGGCGCACCGTTCAAGTTCGAGATCCTCGGCTGGAATGACACAGACCAGGTGATCGCCAGCCCCTACATAGCCAATCTGCGCAAGATCGGCGTCGACGCTACTCTGCGCATCATCGACCAGACGCAGTACATCAACCGCGTCAACAACTTTGATTTCGATGTCGTGACGGGTCTGTTCGGCCAGTCGGATTCGCCCGGCAACGAGCAGCGCGATTTCTGGAGTTCCAAGGCGGCCGATGCGCCTGGTTCGCGCAACCTGATGGGCATCAAGGATCCAATCGTCGACGCGCTGGTCGATCGTATCATCTTCGCCACCGATCGCGATGATCTCGTCGCCGCCACACACGCACTCGACCGCGTCCTGCTGTGGAACTTCTATGTGGTGCCGCAATATTACCGTTCCGCGGTCTGGCTGGCCTATTGGAACAAGTTCAAGTTCCCCGACAAGCAGCCTGCCTATGTAGGCGCCGATATCGATTCCTGGTGGGTCGATCTCGACAAGGAAAAAGCGCTGGCGGCCAAATACAAGGGCGGCAATTGATGGGTAGAAAATCAATGGCGGTGCTGCCCCGCCGCGATTTTCTCGCCCTTGGCGCGGCTGCCACTGCCGCCGCCTTGCTGCCGCGCAAGGCTTTCGCCGATATTGCGACCGGCACCAAGCTGCACGGTCTGTCCGCCTTCGGCGATCTCAAATACAAGCCTGATTTCCCGCATTTCGACTATGTCAATGTCGACGCGCCTGTTGGCGGCATCTTCAATTTCTCGCCGCCGAATTGGGGCTACAATCAGGATACCCAGACCTTCAACACGCTGAACTCCTTCGCCAACAAGGGCGACGCGCCGCCGCGCATGGAGATGTGTTTCGACGCGCTGATGGTGCGGGCGCTCGACGAACCCGACGCGGTCTATGGCCAGATCGCGGATGGCGTGACGCTCTCCGACGACCGCAATGGCTTCACCTTCTCGCTTCGGCCCGAGGTGCGTTTCCATGACGGCACGCCGCTGACGGCGCAGGACGCAGCTTTCACCTTCAAGCTCTACAAGGAGAAGGGCCATCCCGACCTATCGCTGTCGCTGACGCATATGGTCGATGCCGTTGCCGTCGATGACCGCACGCTGCGGCTTACTTTTTCCGGCAAGCAATCCGCCCGCACCGTGCTCAACGTGGTGGAATTCCCGATCCTGTCCAAAGCCTTCTACACGGCAAATCCATTCGATTCCTCGCAATTGAACGCGCCGCTCGGCTCAGGTGCCTATAAGGTGGGGCGCCTTTCGGCCGGGGCGTGGATCGAATACGACCGGGTGGCGGACTATTGGGGCCGCGACCTTGCGGTCAATCGCGGCCAGAACAATTTCGACCGTATCCGCATCGAGTTCTACCAGAACCGCAACGCCGGATTCGAAGCCTTCAAGAAGGGTGAGATCACGTATCGCGAGGAATTCGTGTCACGCGTTTGGGCCACCGGCTATGACTTTCCGGCCTTGGCCGCCGGCAAGGTGATCAAGCACGAATTCCCGGCCGAGAAGCGGCCGTCCATGCAGGCCACGGCCGTCAACCAGCGGCGCGAGCAATTTCGCGATCCCAGGGTGAGGCAGGCGATTGCGCTGTGCTTCGACTTCGAATGGACTCGCCGCAACTTCTTCTACGGCTCCTACGAGCGCTCGCAATCGTGTTTCGAGAAATCGGATTTTCGCGCCGAAGGGCTGCCCTCGCCGCAGGAACTCGCTTTGTTGGAGCCGCTGCGAAGCCATCTCCCGGCAGAGGTCTTCGGCAAGGCAGTGACCCAGCCCGCATCCGACGGCTCCGGCCGTGACCGCAAGCTGCTTGGCCAGGCGGCAAAGCTTCTGTCCGCGGCCGGCTGGAAACGGTCGGGTGACTTCGTTGTCAATGCCAAGGGTGGCAGGCTTTCGGCCGAGTTTATGGTCGACGACGATACCTTCGTTCAGGTCTATTCGCCCTGGGTCGCCAATATGAAGGCGATCGGCATCGACGCCACGATCCGGCTGGTCGATTCGGCGCAATACCAGGCGAGACAGGCGAGTTTCGACTTCGACCTCTTGTCTGCTGCTTTTTCGTTCAGCGCGACGCCAACTCGCGATGATCTCGAAGTCTTCTTCCATTCGAGCACCGCCGGCGTCTCCGGTTCCCGTAACTTGCCGGGTATCTCCGATCCCGCGGTCGATGCGCTGATCAACGCAGTGGGCGCGGCAAAGGACCGTGAAAACCTGACCGTGGCCATGCGTGCGCTCGACCGGGTCTTGCGCGCGCGATGCGATTGGATTCCTAGTTGGTTCCTGGCGAATCACCGCGTCGCCTATTGGGATATGTTCGGCTTTGTCGAGCAAAAGCCCGATTTCGGCTTTCCGGTCGAGACGCTGTGGTGGTTCGATAAGGGCAAGGCGGCAAAAATTGGCAAAGGCTGAGATGTTCGCACGAGCAGGACGCGAGGCCTGATGGGCGCCTATATACTGCGCCGTATCCTTTTGATGATCCCGACCCTGTTCGGCATCATGGCGATATCCTTCGCCGTCATCCAGTTCGCCCCAGGCGGCCCGGTCGAGCAAGTCATCGCCAAGCTGACCAACCAGGGCGGCAGCGACCGCCTCGGCGGCGGTGGCGGCGACGCGGGCGGCTCCAATTTCGATGCTGCCGGCGATGTCGGTTCGAAATATCGCGGCGCCCAGGGTCTCGACCCCGAATTCATCAAGAAGCTGGAAAAGCAGTTCGGCTTCGACAAGCCGCCGCTCGAACGCTTCGGCATGATGCTGTGGAATTACGCCAGGTTCGATTTCGGCAACAGCTATTTCCGCGATATTTCCGTGCTCGACCTGATACTTGAGAAGATGCCCGTTTCGATTTCGATCGGGCTCTGGATCACGTTGTTGTCCTATCTGATCTCGATCCCGCTCGGCATTCGCAAGGCTGTGAAGGACGGCAGCCCCTTCGACGTCTGGACCAGCGGCGTCGTCATTGTCGGCTATGCCATTCCGGGCTTCCTGTTCGGCATCCTTTTGATGGTGCTGTTTGCCGGCGGCTCGTTCTGGGACTGGTTCCCATTGCGCGGCATCGTTTCCGACAATTGGGACCAGTTGTCCTGGCCGGCCAGGATTGCCGATTATTTCTGGCACATGACCTTGCCGCTGACGGCGCTGGTGCTGTCGGCCTTCGCCACGACGACGCTTTTGACCAAGAACTCGTTCCTGGAGGAAATCCGCAAGCAGTATGTGGTGACGGCGCGCGCCAAGGGCCTGTCGGAACGGCAGGTGCTTTACGGGCACGTCTTCCGCAACGCCATGCTGATCGTCATCGCCGGCTTCCCGGGCGCCTTCATCTCGGCCTTCTTCACCGGCTCGCTGCTGATCGAGAACATCTTTTCCCTCGACGGGCTCGGCCTGCTCGGCTTCCGGTCGGTGGTCGAGCGCGACTATCCCGTGGTGTTCGCCAACCTCTATATCTTCTCGCTGCTTGGCCTGTTCGTCGGGCTCCTGTCCGACCTGATGTACACCTGGGTCGATCCGCGCATCGATTTCGAGCGGAGAGACGTCTGATGTCGGAGGCAAGCGTTACCGCCGGTGTCTTGCCGGAGCGGCTCCCACGCCCGTTCCTGTCGCCGCTCAACAAGCGTCGCCTGCAGAATTTCAAGGCCAACCGGCGCGGCTACTGGTCGCTGTGGATTTTCCTCGTTCTGTTCGTCCTGTCGCTGTTTGCCGAATTCATCGCCAACGACAAGCCGATCATCGCTTCCTACAAGGGCGAAATCCTTTTCCCGGTGATGGTCGCTTACCCCGAGGAAAAATTCGGCGGCTTCTATGCCGTCACTGACTATCGCGACCCGGTAATCCAGGACGAGATCAATGCCCATGGCTGGATGATCTGGCCGCCGATCCGCTATTCCTACCAGACCGTCAACAACGCCATTCCCGAAGCGGCACCCGCCAAGCCGTCGTGGGAATATGACGCCAAGACGCGCTGCAACCAATATCCACAAGGAGCCGATGACCCCGCCTGCAATGTCGGTAACTGGAACTGGCTCGGCACCGACGACCAGGCGCGCGACGTGCTGGCGCGCGTCATCTACGGTTTCCGCATTTCGGTGCTGTTCGGCCTGATCCTGACCGCGGGCTCGGCGCTGATCGGCGTCGGCGCCGGTGCGTTGCAGGGCTATTTCGGCGGCTGGACCGATCTGCTGTTCCAACGCTTCATCGAGATCTGGTCGGCGATTCCCGTGCTTTATCTGCTGCTCATCGTCGCCGCCATCCTGCCGCCGGGCTTCTTCATCCTGCTTGGCCTGATGCTGCTGTTCTCCTGGGTGGCGCTGGTAGGCGTGGTGCGAGCCGAGTTCCTGCGCGCCCGCAACTTCGAATATGTCAACGCGGCGCGCGCGCTCGGCGTGCGCAACCGCACCATCATGTTCCGGCACCTGCTGCCCAACGCGATGGTGGCGACATTGACCTTCCTGCCCTTTTTGCTGAGCGGATCGATCTCGACGCTGACCTCGCTCGACTATCTCGGCTTCGGCCTGCCGCCCGGCTCCGCCTCGCTCGGCGAACTGCTCAAGCAGGCGCAGCGCAACCTCAATGCGCCTTGGCTCGGCATATCCGGCTTCGTCGTCATCTCGCTGATGCTGTCGCTGCTGGTCTTTGTCGGCGAGGCGACGCGCGACGCCTTCGATCCGCGCAAGACGTTCAAATGAGCGAAGCCCCCTTGCTCAGCGTCCAGGACCTCAGCGTCGCCTTCAGCCAGGACGGCGGCCAGTCTGTCGCCGTCGACCATATATCGTTCGACATCGCCAGGGGCGAGACGGTGGCGCTTGTCGGCGAATCCGGCTCCGGCAAATCGGTCTCGGCGCTATCGGTGCTGAAGCTGCTGCCCTACCCCAGCGCCAGCCACCCATCGGGCAAGATCCTGTTCCAGGGCGCCGACCTGCTGGCCATGAGCGAGAAGCAATTGCGGCAGGTGCGCGGCAACAAGATCACCATGATCTTCCAGGAGCCGATGACCTCGCTCAATCCGTTGCACACGATCGAGCACCAGATCGTCGAGATCCTGAAGCTGCATCAAGGCATGAGCGACCGTCCGGCCAAGGCGCGCACGCTGGCCCTGCTGAAAGAGGTCGGCATCCGCGATCCGGAAAAACGGCTCGATGCCTATCCGCACCAGCTTTCGGGCGGCCAGCGCCAACGCGTCATGATCGCCATGGCGCTCGCCAACGAGCCGGAACTGTTGATCGCCGACGAGCCGACGACGGCGCTCGACGTCACTGTTCAGGCACAGATCCTCGAACTGCTCGCGGGCCTCAAAAGCCGCAAGGGCATGTCGATGCTGTTCATCACTCATGACCTCGGCATCGTACGCAAGATCGCCGATCGGGTCTGCGTGATGACCAAGGGCAAGATCGTCGAGACCGGACCGACCAAGGACATCTTCACTAGCCCGCGCCACCCCTATACGCGTCATCTTCTGGCCGCAGAGCCGAAAGGCAAGCCACCAGCCGCCAATGCCGAAGCCAAGCCTGTCATGACCGGCAAGGACATCAAGGTCTGGTTTCCGATCAAGCAGGGCTTCTTCCGGCGCACTGTCGATCATGTGAAGGCGGTCGACGGCATCGACGTCACGGTGCGCGCCGGCCAGACGCTGGGCGTGGTCGGAGAATCCGGCTCCGGCAAGACCACGCTCGGCCTGGCGCTGGCGCGCATGATCTCGTCGACCGGAACCATCAAGTTCAACGGCCGCGACATCAACCAGCTCACCTTCAACGCGATGCGGCCGCTCAGGCGCGAACTGCAGATCGTCTTCCAGGACCCGTTCGGTTCGCTCAGCCCGCGCATGTCGATCGCCGAGATCATCGAGGAAGGCCTGAAGATCCACGAGCCGAAGCTGTCGCCCGACGAGCGCGATGACAAGGTGGCCGCCGTGCTGAAGGAAGTCGGCCTCGACCCGGCGACCCGAAACCGCTATCCGCACGAATTTTCCGGCGGCCAGCGCCAGCGTGTCGCCATCGCGCGCGCCATGGTGCTCAACCCGCGCTTCGTCATGCTGGACGAGCCGACATCGGCGCTCGACATGAGCGTGCAGGCGCAGGTCGTCGATCTCCTGCGCAATTTGCAGGCCAAGCACGACCTCGCCTATCTCTTCATCAGCCATGACCTCAAGGTCATCCGGGCGCTGGCCAATGACGTCATCGTCATGCGCAACGGCCAGATCGTCGAAGCCGGCCCTTCCGAACAGATTTTTGGAAATCCGCAAACCGACTATACTCGGGCGCTGATCTCGGCCGCCTTCAAGATCGAGACGGCGCCGACAGGCGTGGTCAGCGAGTGATCCGCATAAGGAAGGACTGAACGAACCGCGATGGAAAAAGGCCGCATCCTGCTTGCCGTCACCGGCTTTCATCCGCAGCGCTGGCGCGACCTGTTGTCGGCCGAGCGCGAGGTGGTGCTGGAGCCGGACGGCGCCAAGGATCCCTCGATCACCTATGCTGTGGTCTGGAAGCACAAGCCCAACCTGATGTCGTCGCTGCCCAATCTGCGCGCCATCTTCTCGATCGGCGCCGGCGTCGATCATATCTTCGCCGATCCCGGCCTGCCCGACGTGCCGATCGTCAAGGTCGTCGCCGACAACCTCACGCAGTACATGACCGAGTACGTCGTCTGGCGGGTGCTCGACCATCATCGGCAGGGCCTGCTCTACAGGTCGCAGCAGCTGAAGAATATCTGGCACGAACCGCAACAGAGGCCGGCCGGCGACATTTCCGTCGGCATCATGGGTCTCGGCAGTCTCGGCCGGGCCGCGGCCTCGGTACTTCTGTCGCTCGGCTTCGCGGTCAATGGCTGGTCGCGCACCGACCGGCCGATGAACGGGGTGGCCACCTATTCCGGCGAAGCAGGCCTGATCCCGTTCCTCAATGCCACCGACATTCTGGTGGTGCTTCTGCCGTTGACGCCGGATACGCAAGGCATCATCAATTACGGCGTGCTGAAGGAGTTGCGCAAGCGCAACGGGCTTGGCGGCTCGGTGCTGATCAACGCTGGGCGTGGGCGCCTGCAGAAGGACGCCGACATCGTGCGGGCATTGGACGACGGCACGCTGAAGGAAGCGAGCCTCGACGTGTTCGAGGTCGAACCGCTGCCGAAGACCAGTCCGCTGTGGCGCCATCCGAAAGTGTTCGTGACGCCGCATGCCGCGGCGACCTCCGATCCCGTGCACCTGGCGCCGATCATGCTGCGCCAGATGGACGCTTTCGAGCGCGGCGAGAAGCTCGACAATCTGGTGGACCGCAAGGCGGGATATTAACCAGACATCGTCGTCACCTGGCCAAGTCCCAGTCCTGAAAACATTTCTTGATCGCCCGAACCGAAGACAGCTGCAGCTTCTGCAGGTCGATCTGCTCCAACATCGCCCTGTATCTCTGCCGGTTTTTCGGCGTGGCCACGGCGATGTGGTGGATCATGTCCCATTTGATGCTGTCGCGCCCGCCTTCCAAGCCACCGCGCCTCTCCCTCTCGAACAGGGTTCGCCTGAAATAACGCAGCAGACTTGCCGAAGTGGAGATGTCCAGCAGGATCAATCCCGTCGCGCGCTGGAAGCGTTGCGGCATGCAGACCGAGTAGTTTCCGTCCATCACCCACCGCTCACCGGCGATCGCGGCGTCATGCAAGGCAATGAACTCGTCCCTCGGACGCTGCTCCCAATCCGTGTTGGGCAGATGAAAGAGCAGATCGAGATGGATAGGCGTCAGGCCACGCTTGCGCGCGATAGCGTCGGCAAGCGTCGACTTGCCGCTGTTGGACGGCCCCAAAATGCAGATGCGATCGCCGAGGTCCGAGAGGTTCACCGGATGGATCCTAGCAAGATGGACGATTGGTCATCAGCGGGGTAGAGCGAACTTCTTCTGCTTGTCCGGCTTGCCGCAGTCGCGGCGGCCGATGGACCGGTTCATGGCATCGATTTCGCCTGACGCCTTGTCGCTGTCGCGCTGGGCCTTGGAGCGCATGTCGGGCGTGAACGGGCCGAATCCCATGGCGGGATTGGAGAAGGTCGGCTTGGCGGTGGTCGGGAGATTATATTGCTGCGCCAATCCGTTGCGCTGCGCCAGCAACTGATCGCATGGCACGCTGTCATATTGCAGCGAGGATTCGATGTTGGCGTCCTGCCGCTCGGACGCTGAATTGCCGACGCAGCCGGCGGTTGCCAGGCAAGACGCCAAGATCATCATGTTCCAGCGCATCGAAGTGCTCCTCCTGATATCCCGCCCTGATGCGACCAGATCGCAAATATCAATCGCGCACGCAAATCGGACTTTTTCGCAGCAGTACAAAGCAGTGTCGGAATCACCGCCGTGAGTATCATCAGACTTCAAGCCGCGTGCGCCTTCCGTGCCACGACGGCCAGCCCTTTGACGGGCTCGCGGCGATCCTGGCGGATGCTTGCTGGCTCCAACGCCACGATCGAGAGGCCGTTGGCCTCGAGGGTCCGCCTGACATAGCCATCCGAATGGGCGTAGCGCCGCGACGGCTGCAGTGCCAAGTCGCCGCCATCCGCCAGGCTCTCGACGGAAAAGGCGAACAGGCCGTCCTGGGCGAGCAGGCCGGCGACCGTTCCCATAAAACCTTCGAGCCCGCCGATGTAGATCAGCACATCGGCCGACGTCACCAGATCGGCCTTGTCGCCCGAATAGGAAAAATCCTGCAAATCCGCTTTTCTCAGCGCGTCATAGATATTTTTCGCCCGCGCTTTCCTCAGCATCCTTGCCGAAATATCGACGCCCTCCAGCCGGTCGACGATCGGCCTCAGCCTCTCGCCCATCAGTCCGGTGCCGCAGCCCAGGTCGAGCGCCAGGCGGAAGCGGCCCGGCCTTGCCTTGCGGATGGCGGCGTCGAGCACCTCGGGCAGCCGGTAGTCGAGCTTACCGACCAGCATCTCCTCGAACGTCTCGGCATAGTGGTCGAACAGCGTCTCGACAAAGGCGCTGGGCGGTGCCATTGAGGCCGGACCCTTGCCGATCAGATGCAGTTTGAGAGCCGCGCCCTGGCGATCGGCCGGATCGAGTTTCATCGACGTCGTCCAGGCTTGCGCCGCCAGATCGAGCCTGCCTGATGCCTCCTGCATCTCGCCGAGCCGAAACCAGCCCATTGCCCATTGCGGCGCCAGTTCCAGCGCGCCGAGCAGCAACTCGGCCGCGGCAGTGTGATCACCGGAGGCAAAGAGCATTTCGGCATAATCTGCACGGCGATCGGCGTTCGGGTCGCCCGACGAGGTCTGAAGCGGTTTCATGATGATGGTTCCACCGGCAGAGTAGCCGGCCGCCCATCTCTGTAGAGCAAAGCATGCCGAAGCTGAACCGAATTGAGCGGGCTTTGCCCTGGAGTCAGCAGTCTCGGGCAACAGGCTTCCCGCGGCGGAATTATATCCTATCTTGGCATCATGCGCGCCAGCGACCTGCTTCATCCCCGGCCCGAAGGCCTCTATTGCCCGCCGGGAGATTTCTTCATCGACCCGGTGCGACCGGTGAACCGGGCGCTGATCACGCACGGCCATTCCGACCATGCGCGTTCCGGCCACGGCTCGGTGCTTGCGACGCAGCAGACGCTCGGCATCATGGGGCTGCGCTATGGCGAGGACTTTGCCGGGACGACGCAGGCAGCTGCGTTCGGCGAGACGATTGCCATCGACGGCGTCGATGTCAGCTTTCATCCGGCCGGCCATGTGCTGGGCTCAGCGCAGATATCGGTCGAGCACCAGGGCAGGCGCATCGTCGCCTCCGGCGACTACAAGCGGCAGAAGGACGCGACCTGTGCGCCGTTCGAGCCGATCGCCTGCGACATCTTCATAACCGAGGCGACCTTCGGCCTGCCGGTGTTTCGCCATCCGCCCGACACGGAAGAGATCGCCCGCCTCTTGAAATCGGCGGCGCAATTCCCGGAGCGTTCGCATCTGGTCGGGGCCTACGCGCTGGGCAAGGCGCAGCGGGTGATGCGGCTGCTGCGCGACGCCGGCTACGACAAGCCGCTCTACATCCATGGCGCGCTGGCCAGGCTCAGCGAATACTATCAGAGCCAGGGTATCGATCTCGGCGAACTCGAGCCGGCGACGGTGGAGAGCGGCGGCAAGCAGGATTTCGCCGGCGCCATCGTGGTCGGCCCGCCATCGGCCTTCGCCGACCGCTGGGCGCGGCGCTTTCCCGATCCGATCTCGTGCTTCGCGTCGGGCTGGATGCGCATCCGCCAGCGCGCCAAGCAAGGCGGCGTCGAGCTGCCGCTGATCATCTCGGACCATGCCGACTGGGACGAACTGATCATCACCATCAAGGAGACCGGCGCCGAGGAAATTTGGGTCACGCACGGCCGCGAGGAAGCGCTGGTGCGCTGGTGCGAGTTGGAAGGCATCGCCGCGCGGCCGCTGCATCTGGTGGGCTATGAGGACGAGGGCGATTGATGGCAATTGCTGATCCGCTAATCACCGGCGCCGCGATCCTTCCCACCCCCCTCTGGCCTGCCGGCCATCTCCCCCGCAAGGGGGGAGATTGGCAGCTTCGACGCTGCGCTCATTCCTGCGATTTTGGAGATTGGCGAAAGCTGTCACAACATCCGATCTCCCTCTTGGAGGGGGAGATGTCCGGCAGGACAGAGGGGGGCGCCTCGCGCAGACCTCTCCCCTTCGTGCGGTCTTCATCGCCATGAACCGCTTCGCCGAACTTCTCGACCGCCTGGTGCTGACGCCGTCGCGCAACGGCAAGCTGACGCTTTTGACCGATTATTTCCGCAGCGTCGAGGATCCCGATCGCGGCCTGGCGCTGGCGGCCATCACCGGCGATCTCAGGATCGCCGCGGTCAAGCCGGCCATGCTGCGCACGCTGGTCATCGAACGCATGGACCCGGTGCTGTTCGGCTATTCCTACGACTATGTCGGCGATCTCGCCGAGACGGTGTCGCTGGTCTGGCCGCAAACGCCTGGCAGGATCGCGAACCGCGAGCCGACGCTTGGCGAGGTGGTGGCCAAGCTGCAGGCGGCAAGCCGCTCCGACGGACCGAAGGTGCTCACAGGGCTGCTCGACAGCGCCGGCATCTCGGCGCGCTTTGCCATCATCAAGCTGGTGACCGGCGGCCTGCGCATCGGCGTCTCGGCGCGGCTGGCCAAACAGGCGCTGGCCGATTTCGGCAAAGTCGACGTCGCCGAGATCGAGGAGCTTTGGCATGGGCTGTCGCCGCCCTACACGGCGCTGTTCGCCTGGCTGGAAGGCAAGGCCGAAAAACCGCGCAACACGGCGATGGCGCTGTTCCGCCCGGTCATGCTATCGAATCCGATCGGCGACGGCGACCTCGAAAAGCTCGATCCGGTGGACTATGCGGCCGAGTGGAAATGGGACGGGATCCGCGTCCAGGCGGTGGCCGAAGGCGGCATCCGCAGGCTCTATTCGCGCACCGGCGACGATGTCTCGGGCGCCTTTCCAGATCTCGCCGACGCCATGCATTTTTCCGCGACGCTCGATGGCGAGCTGCTGGTCGGCGATCCGCGAGAGGCGACGGGAACCTTCTCGGACCTGCAGCAGCGGCTGAACCGCAAGACGGTGACGCCGAAGATGCAGCAGCAGTATCCGGCCTTCATGCGCTGTTACGATCTGCTGCAGATCGGCGCGGAGGACCTGCGCGGACTGTCCTTCCGCGAGCGGCGCGGCCGTCTCGAAGCCTTCATCGGGACGCTCGATCCCAGCCGCTTCGATCTCTCCCCCTTCGTCGAGTTCACGGACTGGCAGGCGCTCGAAGACCTGCGTCGTACGCCGCCGCATCCGATCATCGAAGGCGTGATGCTGAAGCGCTGGGATTCGCCCTATGTCGCGGGCCGGCCGAAGGGTCCGTGGTTCAAATGGAAGCGCGATCCGCACACGGTGGACGCCGTGCTGATGTATGCCCAGCGCGGCCACGGCAAGCGCTCGAGCTTCTATTCCGACTATACATTCGGCGTCTGGTCCGGAGCCGAGGGCGCGGAGGAACTGGTGCCGGTCGGCAAGGCCTATTTCGGCTTTACCGACGAGGAACTGAGGCAGATCGACAAATATGTCCGCGACAACACGATCGAGCGCTTTGGGCCGGTGCGCTCGGTGCGCGCCGACCGCGACAACGGCCTGGTGCTGGAAGTCGCCTTCGAGGGGCTCAACCGCTCGACCCGGCACAAATCGGGCGTCGCCATGCGTTTCCCCAGGATTTCACGGCTGCGCTGGGACAAGCCGGCCAACGAGGCCGACCGCATAGAAACCCTGCAGGCGCTGCTCGACCGCTAGGAGCGGCCGATATGTCGGTCGCAACGGTTCAGGGTTCGATCGAGACGCGGATCTCGTAGACGTTGACCGCCTTGCCCTGTTTGTCGAAATCGGAATTGATGGCGATGGTTCCGGCTGAGCCGGGATGCTTGTCGGGGAACTTCACGTCGAACAGATATTCGTTTTTCTGCTGGCCGACCGCGTAGCGCTTGCGGCCGCAGTCGCCGAGTTCGCCGAAATTGCAGTCGACGGAGATCTGCGTGTCCTTGCCGTCCTCGGCGCGGGCGATGATGTCGAACACGGCGTGCTTGCCGGCGAGCTTTTCCAGCACGCCTTGCCCGACGTCGAAGGCGATCGCCGAGCCGGAGGCGCCGGACTGGATGCGCAGGAACGGCCCGCTGTCGTCCTTCATCACCTCGGCCTTGGCGTCCGACGGGGCGGCGACATGGGTCGGGTCGGTCGGCGAAAACACATTGATCCAATCGCGCGACTGATCCGCGGCACCGGGCTTTGCCGGTGCATTGGCGCCGTCGGCCGGGGTAAAATCGTCGTCCTCGACCGTCGGCGGCGCTTCCGGCGGCGCGGTATTGAGCTGCGCGGCCGTTTTGAACACACCGGTCTGCATGGCGAAGTACAGTCCGATACCAATCGCCGCGAGCAGCGTGACCGTGAAGAAAATGGCGGTCAACGGCAGGCGCCGGCCGCGTATGCGCCGCTCATCGCGGTCGGGCGCCACTTCCGTCGCGGCTCCCGGCGTGGCGGGAGCCGACATGTCGATGGCTGGCGCGCCGGGAAGACTGGCGTCCGGCATTATGTCGGGAACCACCGGCAGCACGCGCGAGCGCGGCGCGTCGGATCCGGGCTGCACGGGGCCGTCGACGGCGACGGCGGGCGATGGCACCCTCGGGCCGGCCTCGATCGCCGGCGCTGCGCCGCCCTCGGCCTCGCCCGCCGGCGTGTCGATCTGCGGGGCAACGCCGGGCACCGCCGGCAGATACTCGGATTCGATTTCGGTGATTTTCGCCTGGATAGCCTTGCGGCGCTTGATGGCGACTTCCACGGTCACGCCGGGATTGGCCTGGAGCGCACGGTCGAGCGCGGCGAAGGCCGCACGATAGACCCTCTCGCGAAACGCGCGGTCCTCGGCGTTGCCCTTTTCCAAGGCGTTCCGGATCGCTTTTTCGATCGCGTCCAAGCGAGGTCCCTCTGCAAATTGCCACAAGCTTTCATGATGGTTAGCGGCAGGCGACCAATCAATCAACGGGCGGGCAGCCGCATTCTGCCTCGATGGGCCGTTCAAAGTCCATCTCCGCGATGTTCCGGCAAACAAAATCGGAATCTGTCGGCGATTCCAGCATGCAGGGACGCCAGAGCCCCCGGTTCGATCGCGGCGGGCCTCCTGCATGATTTGCCAAGTCGCATCTTGAATTCGCGGCCGGTTGAGTCTATCACCCAGCCCATCTTGGAGGCCTTGGCCTCCCGGGCCGCTTTAGCTCAGTTGGTAGAGCACATCATTCGTAATGATGGGGTCAGGTGTTCGAGTCACCTAAGCGGCACCAGTTCCTCTTGTCCACCTGCATGCTGCAATCAGCACCTGCGTCACTGCCCGTGCAGTGGATCGCGACACCGGCGAAGCATATCCGCCATTGTCGAGACCGGGGTTTGATGTGAAACTCGCGGTGTCAGCATGGGAGGTCCAAATGCCCAACACTTTCAAGACCGGAGACGTCGTCAAGCTGAGGTCGGGAGGCCCGAGGATGACGGTCAGCGACGGCGCCGCTTCCGGCATGTATCTCTGCCACTGGTTCAACCGCGAGGGCGATGTGTGGACCCCGCAACATGCGGGATTCAAGCAGGAGCAGCTGGTAGCCGCCGACCAATCGACGTAATTCCCGCTTCGCCAAGGGATGGCCGGGCCGGCGCGACTCCAGACGCACCGGACGAAGTGTTCTTCCGCTTCCGGGACCGCCACGGTCCGTCATGGCCGGCAAGCGGCGTGATCGACATTGGTGACCGACGGATTTTTATGATCACGACGTTTAACGGCTGAAGCGTGACCGTGGCATTGGGCCATGGCAATGCGCCAACCGGAGACGTGAAGCATGATACGCCGTTCGATCCTTGCCACTGCCTTGAGCGTGCTGACCACCGCGGCTCTGGCTCAGACAGCGATACAGCCACCGGCCGCCGCGTCGCCCGCTGCCACATCGTCGGCTGGCACATCGTCGGCCGGCACATCGTCGGCCGCCAAGTCCGACATCACACTGGCCAAGTTCCAGAAACGGCGGGAGAAGGCGATCATGGCCGCCGACACGGACGGCGACGGCAAGATCAGCCTGCTGGAATGGGAGGCCTTTCAGGCCAAGCGCAACGTCAGGCGCGACCGGGCCAAATCCTTCGCGCGCATCGATTCCAATCATGACGGCTTCATCGACCGGGCCGAGCTCGATGCGTTCTTCGCCAAGCGCTTTGCCAGGCTCGACAAGAATGGCGACGGCATTCTGACGGCCGACGAGAGGCCGAGCCACAAATCCGCTCCCAAACCGGAGCAGTGACCAAGAGGCTATGACGTGTGATGCATATCGGGAGTGCGCCAGCCGATGAGCGCCGATCCGGACGAGGAGCTGGTTCGTCGGGTCGGTGCTGGCGATCCCGCAGCGGTGCAGGCGCTCGTCGCGCGCAAGCTGCCGCGCATCCTTTCGCTTGCCGTGCGCATGCTGGGCGATGCGGCGGAGGCCGAGGATGTCGCGCAGGAAACCTTCGTGCGCATCTGGCGTCATGCCTCGAAGTGGCGGCGTGGCAATGCACGCTTCGACACCTGGGTTCACCGAGTCACGCTCAACCTTTGCTACGACCGGCTGCGCCGGCGCCGCGAATTGGTGACCGACGAGATGCCGGACATTGTCGACCCCGCTCCGCTTCCCGATTCCCATCCTGGCGAAGAGGGGCATCGGGTCGAGCGGGCCTTACAGGCAATCGCGCCACGCCAGCGCGAGGCGATCATCCTGGTCTACTATCAGGAGATGTCCAACATCGAGGCGGCCGCGACCCTGGAGATCAGTGTCGATGCCCTGGAGAGCCTGCTGTCGCGCGGCCGGCGGTCACTGCAGACGATGCTGGCTGGAGATGGCGGCCATGACTGAGAAACGCGCGCGCCCGTATACTGTACGTTCAACCCGCCTCGCGGGCGTCCGGTTGGTCTGCGTTGTTTCCGACCCGCGTGGGCACGCGGCACCGAGGTGCAAGGGGAAAACAAATGGCTGAAGACATCGAAGACGGGCCGGCAATGGATGCCAAGCGTTTCGCGGCGCTGGCGGATGCCTATGGCGGCGATTTGCGCCGCTGGCCGGAAGCGGAACGTGAAGCCGCCGCAGCTTTTGCTTCAAGCGAAGCGGGCCAGGCCATTTCGCGACAGGCCGGCACACTTGACGCCCTGCTCGACAGCTATAGCGTCCAGCATCCCGGCAAGGCGCTGCACGGCAACATCCTACGCGCAGCCGGCCGGCACCTCGTCCAGCGCCGGCGCCATCGGTTCTGGTGGCTGGGTCTGGGACTCGCCGGCATTGGTCTGGCGGGCGCCGTCGCCGGATTGGCCCTGGTGAGCATCGTCACGCCGGAAGCCGGATCGGATCACTATGTGCTGGATGCCAATGTAACGGCGTTTGGCGATGCCGGGCCCGATGCCGAAAACGGCGAGGAGAGCCTATGAGCACGGGCCGCAATCTCATCATCGCATCGGTGGTGCTGAATGTCTTCTTGGCCGGGGCGCTTGCCGGCGGGGCCGTCTGGATAAGAAGCGGCAAGTCCGGCCAGGGCTATTCGCTGGAGGCCGCCGGCGGCCGGCTTCCAGACCAGGAGCGCATGCTGTTCCGCAAGGCACTGCGCGAAGTGCGGCGCGAATCCCGCCAGGCCATCCTCGATGGTCAGCAGGCCAGGCGCGAGGCAGCCGACCTGCTGCGCCAGCCGGTTGTCGACACGGCGGCCCTATCGGCCGCGCTGGAGCGGGCCCGCAACGCCGACATCGCCGTGCGCACGCGGCTTGAGCAGCGCATCATCGAATTCGCGGCGGCGGGTTCGGCCGCGGATCGCGCCGTGCTGGCGGAAGGGCTGGCCAGGCGGGCCGGGCCGCAGCCGAAGGCAGAGCCAAAAAAACAACCATGACGACCGACGGAAAACGCCCGCAAGGCCGTTTAACCGGGAGAAGGGCAGACCTGCCAGACCAATCGGTGCGAACAGGTCTTCATTTCTCGGAGAACATTCGGAGTAACGTCATGAACCGCCTGACACAGTATGCGGCAGCAGCCGTCCTCGCCTTGACCGGAACCGCAGCAACCGTTGCGACCTCCGCCGCCATGCCGATGGTGGCACAACCGGCCGCCCCGGCACTGATCGAGCATGTGGCCTGGGGTTGCGGGCCCGGCTGGCATCCCAATCCCTGGGGGCGCTGCGTTCCCAACCGTGTCGTGGTGTATCCGCGCTACCGCTATTGGCACGGCCCGGCTTATTACGGCTGGCATCCGCACCGCCACTGGCACCGCTGGAGCCGCTGGTAAGCGCGTGGGAAGGGCCGGGCGGCACCCGCCTGCCCGGCCGCCGGTTTAAGCTGGGGAAACAGCCCAATCGGGCGTCGCACACCTCGCATGAGATCCAACCATGGAGCGCTGACATGGCAGCTCAGGCTAAAGATTCCGCGCCGCCGGATCCCGCCCTGATCGCCTTCAACCGCTTCGGCCTCGGAGCCCGACCCGGCTACCGCGACAGGCTGGCGAACGACCCACGCGGCTATCTCAAGGCGGAACTGCGGCGGCTCGACGCCGCCATGATATCGCTCGACGACCCCACCTATGCCGATCTCAAGGGAAGCACGCCTGCCATCCAGGCCAGCATGGCGGCGAATCTCCAACGCAAGCTGGACCGGGAGCGAACGGCGACAGGGCAGCCGGCAACGGGCACGCCAGCCTCGGCTTCGGCCATGCCACCACCCGCAGCATCGGGCATGTCGCCGCCCGCTGCCCCGGCCGCTGCCAAGATCAAACCCGCCGTGCCGCCTGTCGAAGTCACGTTGTTTCGGGCCGAGGCACAGGCGCGCTTCGACATGGCAATGCAGGCCGGGGCCGGCTTCGTCGAGCGCCTCGTCTATTTCTGGTCGAACCATTTCTGCGTCTCCGTGGCCAAGGCCAACATCGTGCGCGCCAGCGCCGGGGCCTTCGAACGGGAAGCGATCCGGCCCTTCGTGCTCGGCCGCTTCGCCGACATGCTCGTGGCGGTGGAGCGGCATCCGGCGATGCTGTTCTATCTCGACAACCAGCAGTCGATCGGCCCGGACTCCCGCGCCGGCAAGAACCGGCAGCGCGGCCTCAACGAGAACCTCGCCCGCGAGATCCTGGAACTGCACACGCTCGGTGTCGGCAGCGGCTATAGCCAGGCCGACGTCACCAGCTTCGCGCGCATCCTGACCGGCTGGACGATGGCCGGGCGGGAAGGACGGCTGGGCGAACCCGGCAGTTCCGTCTTCAACGCCAATGCGCACGAGCCGGGCGACGCGGTGCTGCTCGGCAAGAACTATCCGGCCGGCGGCATGGGCCAGGCCGAGACCGCGCTCAATGACATCGCCCGTCATCCGGCGACCGCGCAACACATCGCCACGCAACTTGCCCGGCATTTCATAGCCGATGACCCGCCGCCGGCGGCGGTCGCCCGTCTCGCAAAGGTGTTCGTCAAGAACGACGGCCATCTCAGGGCACTGGCGGCGGCGCTCATCGACCTGCCGGAGGCGTGGTCGACGCCCCTGGCCAAAATGCGCTCGCCCTTCGATTATGTCGCTGCCATCAGGCGGGCGGCCGGCCCGGGACCGAACGATCCCGGCCAGTCGCTCAACTGGCTCAACGCATTGGGCGAGCCGCTCTGGCAGCCGCCGGGACCGAACGGCTTTTCCGACCAAGCGGACAGCTGGGCATCGGCCGAAGGCATGAAGATCCGCCTCGACATCGCATGGCAGGCCGCCAGGCAAGTGAAAGATATCGGCAATCCCAACGACATGCTCGACGCGGTGATCGGGCCCTCCGCCTCGCCGGAGACGCGGCAGGCGGTCGCCCGCGCCGAGTCCAAGCAGCAAGGTCTGGCATTGCTGCTGATGGCGCCCGAATTCCAGCGCCGATAGCTCGAGCGATAGGTCCGGCGCCGACAACTCCCATGGAGACGAAGTCATGAGCCTGCTGTGTGAAACCCCTCACCCTTCCCGCCGCGCCGTCTTGGTGACCGGCGGCGCGCTGTTTGCCTGGGCGCATCTGCCCCGCTTCGCCCGCGCCGCCGACAACCGCGACCCGCGCCTGGTCGTCATCGTGCTGCGCGGCGCGCTGGACGGCCTGTCGGCGGTCGGTCCGGTCGGCGACCCCGACTATGCCGGCCTGCATGGCGACATCGCCCTGTCGCTTTCCGGTCCGCATGCGGCGCTGCCGCTCGATGCTTTCTTCGCGGTCAATCCGGCGATGCCGGTGTTTGCGCGCCTGTTCAAGGCAAGCCAGGCGGCGGTCGTGCACGCGGCGGCGACCGGCTATCGCGAGCGCTCGCATTTCGATGGGCAGGATGTGCTGGAAAGCGGTTTTGCCGGCCCTGGCCATGTCGCCACCGGCTGGCTCAACCGGGCGCTGGAGAACCTGCCGGCAGGCGACCGCGTGGCGACGCTTGGCGCCCTGGCCGTCGGACCATCGACGCCGCTGGTGATCCGTGGCGCAGCCCCCGTGCTCGGCTGGGCGCCGCAATCGCTGCCAGCGCCAGCAGGCGACCTTGCGGCGCGGGTTCTCGATCTCTATCAGCACCGCGATCCGGTGCTGGCGGTGGCGCTGCGAAAGGGCCTCGACGCCGATCGCATGGCGCTCGACGACCAGATCGGCGCTAAGGCGATGAAGCCTAGAGGCGGCCTCGACAGCGCCGCCGGCATGCGGCAGGCCGCGCAAGGTGCCGCCAGGCTGATCGCGGCCGATGACGGGCCGCGCGTCGCTGCACTCGCCTTCGACGGCTGGGACACGCATGTCAACGAGGGTGGCGCGACCGGCCGGCTCGCCACCTTGCTCGGCGGCCTCGATGGTGCGTTCGAGGAATTCGAAAAAGGTCTCGGCGAGCGCTGGAAGGATACGGCGATCGTCGCGATCACCGAATTCGGCCGCACGGCGCGGATCAACGGCACGGTCGGCACCGACCACGGCACCGGCACCGTCGTGCTGCTCGCCGGCGGCGCGATCAAGGGCGGGCGCGTCATCGCCGACTGGCCGGGGCTAAAGCCCGCGCAACTCTACCAGCAACGCGACCTTGCGCCGACCAGCGATGTCAGGGCGGTGCTGAAAGGCCTGCTCGCCGACCAGTTCGGACTTTCGGCCGCAGTGCTCGGCGAGAAGGTGTTTCCGGACTCAGGTGCGGTGAAGCCGATGATGAACCTGATTGTCTGACGTCTAGCGACGCCGCGTTTTCTGCCGCGGCGCCGTCTCGCTGTTGCCGGTGATCAGGCGGCCTCGACCTTGGCGGGCGCGAAGTCTTCGCCGCGCACCAGCCTGGTCACGCCGACGAAATCGATCTTGCCCGAGCCAAGCACCGGCACATGCGCCACGACGCGCACCTCGGCCGGCACCATCAGGTCCATGGCGCCGTTTGCCTTGGCGAAGGCCAGAAACTCGGCGCGCGTCGCCTTTTCGGCTTCGGTGATGAGCACCAGCTTTTCGCCCTTGCGCAGGTCCGGCACTGTCGCGACCGCCGAGAGCGATCCTTTCCACAGCTCGCCCGCCAATGCTTCGACGGCAGCCAGCGAAATCATCTCGCCGCCGATCTTGGCAAAGCGCTTGGCGCGGCCGCGAATGCTGACGAAGCCGGCATCGTCGATGCTGACGATGTCGCCGGTGTCGTGCCAGCCGTCCTGCAGCGGCTCGAGCACACCAGGCTTTTCGGCCCTGAGATAGCCCGCCATGACGTTGGGGCCGCGCACGAACAGCCGTCCGCCACCTTCGACGCCGATCACCGGTTCCAGGCGGTATTCCATGCCGGGCATGATTTTTCCGACCGTGCCTGATTTGTTGTACATCGGCGTGTTGATGGAGATCACCGGCGCCGTCTCGGTAACGCCATAGCCTTCGAGAATGCGCAGGCCGAACTTCTCCATATAGGTTTCACGGGTCGAGGCCTTGACCGGCTCGGCACCGGAAAAGCAATAGCGCACCGAGCGGAAATCATAGGGATGGGCGGTGCGCGCATAGCCGCTGAGGAAGGTGTCGGTGCCGAAGATGATCGTCGCGTTCGAGGCATAGACCAGTTCCGGCACGATGCGGTAGTGCAGCGGCGACGGGTAGAAATAGACGGGAACGCCGGACACCAGCGGCAGCACCGTGCCCGCCGTCAGGCCGAACGAATGGAAGATCGGCAGTACGTTGAACACTTTGTCGCCCGAATGAAAATCGATGCGCGAGGCGGCCTGCGCGGCATTGGCCAGGATGTTGCGATGGGTGAGCACCACGCCCTTCGGCGTGCCTTCGGAGCCCGAGGTGAACAGGATCACGGCCGGGTCGGTGGCCTTGCGGGCAACCCTGGGCGTAGTCTTGCGCAACAGGCCAAGCAGCTTGTCCTTGAGGCCGATGGTTGCACGCAGATCATCGAGCCAGACGACGTTGACCGACCGGCCGACCTCCTCGACGATTGCGCCAAGCTTGGCCTGCTCGACAAAAGCCCGAGAGGTCAGGATGGTGGTTACCTGCGCCGCCTGGCAGGCGGACAGGATGTTGGTGGCACCGGCGGTGAAGTTGATCATCGCCGGGACCTTGCCGGCGGACATGACGCCGAGCAGAGCGGCACAGGCGCCATTGGCGTTGGGCAGCATGATACCGAGCGTGTCCTGCCCGGCATAAAGCGTCTCGAACTTCTCGCCGAGCACCGCGACGCCAGTGAGCAGCTTGCCGTAACTCAGCGAGCCGGCGACCGGATCCTGCACGGCAAGTTGCTTCATGCCGCGCTCGGTCGCCGTCTCGATGATCCTTTCGAGCACGGTCTTGTCGATATGCTGGGTGCGGAAGACGAGATCTGACATCACCTGGTAGAGCGCGGCACCGGCGGCGGCGCGCCGCTTGCGTCCCTTCAGCCCGTCGTCGACCTTGAGCCTGACCGGCGGCAGTATGGTCACCTTGACCTTCGGGAACAGGCGGCGGCGCACGTGCTGCGCCGTCAGCCGCGAGAAGGGGCTTTTCTCCAAGCCCTCGATACGGATCGGCACCACCATCGAGCCGGTCTTGTCGGCCACCATGGCGGCGCCGTCATAGACCTTCATCAGCCCGCCGGTGACGGTGATGCGGCCCTCGGGAAAGATGACCAGCGGGTCGCCGTTCTGCACGATCTTGATCAGCGTGCGCGTCGACATCGGCTTGGCCGGATTGAGCGGCAGGGCGCGGGTCAATTTGAGGAACGGCTTCATCCACCATGCCTGCGCGATCGTGTAGTCGATGGCGAAGACCGGCTCTTCGTCGGTCAGCGTCAGCGCCAGCGGGCCGTCGAGGAAGCTGACATGGTTGAGCGCCAGGATCGGCGCCGGGCCCGCGGCCTTGAGGTTTTCCAGGCCCTCCACTTCCAGACGATGGAAGGCACGGAAGAGAATGGAGACGAAGTCGCGGAAAGCGTTGGTCGGCAGATATTTCAACATCAGCCAGGCGGCCACGGCATTGAAGGCGGCAAGCCCGAACAGCACGCTGGCAATAGAGACGCCCGCGGCCTGAATGGCGGCGACGAGGACGCCGCCCATTGTCATGAAGCCGGCGTTGACGATGCTGACAGCGGCGACGACGCGGGCGCGGCGCGCCTCGGGCGACCAGGCCTGCACGGCGGCGAAGGTCGGCACCACCAGGAAGGCGCTGGAAATGGCCAAGCCGGCAAGGTCGATCGCAAGGCGGATCGTGTTTGGCCCTGCGAAGAAGAGGCCAAGGGTTTCGGCTTTTGGCGAGGGCTGCATGCTCCAGATCGTCCAGGCAAGGTGCGAGCCGAACACCGCCAGCAGCGCCGTTCCGACCGGCGCCGGGAGCAGCACCATGCGGCCCTGCGACATCCAGGCGGCGATCGCCGAGCCGATGGCGATGGAGACGGCGAACACCGCTAGATAGGCGGTGACCGCGATCTCGTTGCCGCCGAGCTGATCCTTGATCAGCGTGGGCAGGATCGAAAGCACGATGGCGCCGATCAGCCAGAACCACGAGGTCATCAATCCGGCGCGCCAGATGCGCGTGTCGGTGCGCAATTCGCTGACTTGCCGCCATGTCGAGCGGAAGATGTTCCAGTCGATGACAAGGTTCGGCGCGGCGGAGCCGGTCGAAGGGATAGAGCGGCTGACGGCCCAGCAGCCGACCGCCAGGATCATCATCATCGGGCCGAAGACGGCGACGCCAATGCCGTCGGCGGAGACCACGCCGCCAACAATCGTGCCGCCAAGAATGGCGGCGAAGGTCGCCGACTCGATCCAGGCGTTGGCGCGGGGCAATTCCCTGCGCTCGAGATGATCGGGCAGGATGCCGTATTTAATCGGCCCAAACAGCGCCGAGATGACGCCGAACATCAGCAACGCCGTCATCAACACCGGGATCGACGAAAGCGCGATGCCGACGACCGCGACGGCGGCGGCGCCGATCTCGGCAAATTTCAGCCGGCGGGCGATGAGCGCCTTGTCGAAGCGGTCGGCAATCTCGCCGCCCAGCGCCGACAGGAGCAGGAACGGAGCCATGAACACGGTGCCGGCCAAGGTGACCAGCGAAGCCGCCTGATCGGCGGCTAGTGCGAAGAGGATCAGGAACACCAGAGTGTTCTTGAGGAAATTGTCGTTGAAGGCGGACAGGAACTGCGTCCAGAAAAGCGGCGCGAAGCGCCGCGAAAGCATGAGGTGCGTGTTCATGGCGATTTCCCATTTGGGCGGAACCACGCGGCGATGCTCCGGTGATCCCCGCGGTTTCATGCGCTGTTTCAATCGTTGTAATAATGTGAGCTGGTTAAACTTCTTGCCGCGTCTGATCTTCCCGGCGATCGCAAGTCTAGGCTCGTTTCGGCCAGCGGCCCTGCCCGGTGTCTGTTGTGGAGCCGTTCAACATTTCCGCTTCTCCCTATGAACAATGTTCATAGCCTCAACTTACCACAATGTGAACAATGTTCAAGTTAAAAATGAACGCCGTTCACAAGAGAGCGGATTGATGAGCGAGGAGATGCAGCGGTGGCGGCCAGCCGTGTTGCCGTGGCCAGAGTCACGAAGGCGGTTGGACGGCGCGATCGGCGGAGGTCACCCGCTGAAACTCAGGTGACTGGAGATGACCCCAGCGTCGCCACGGTCTTCAGCGCGCCGTCCAGCATGTCGCCCTTCTCGTCCTTCAGCGCCGCCTCGCGCAGGCGGCGTATCCAGTCGGCGGCATCGTCGCGGCCCTCGAGCAGGTCGAGAGCAGAGAGTACGCGGTCGAATTTCGACTGGGCGCGCACATGGGTGTCGCTGTAGCCTTTGATCAGCCGGCGGCAGTTGAGGATTTCGATGGCAAGCGCGTACTCTGCCGGCACGTAGCCAAGCGCCAGTGTGTACCAGCGATCGAGATGGGCAAGCTCGACCTTATGGCGCAGCAGGCCGCGGCGCCAGCGCCGCAGGCCGCCGATGAGCCACAGGGCGGCAAAGCCGGCAAAACTGTCGGTGCGGATGCGGCGGCCACGGTTGATGCGGCGGTCGAGAAAGCCGGCGAGCTTGGGCCGGTTCTCGATGTAGCCGCCGAGCCCCGCCGGCAGCGTGCCGCAGAACTCCTCGATGCGCGGATGGAAATACTCGGTCACTTGCAGGACCGAACCGGCCTTGATGCCAACCTCCTTGCGCACCCGCCTGTCGCGGGTCGAGCGCGTTTTCAGATCGGCGACGCGGATCATGTCGTCATAGCACATGGCATTGGCCAGATGCTTGGCCGCGGCGATGGACAGAACATGAGCGTGGCCGGCGCTGTCCAGCGCGACGGCCTTGTCCAGCCGATCGAGATATTCGCGGCCATAGGCGATGTCCTGATAGTCGACGACCTTTCTCAGGCCGCGAAGCGCCATGTCGCGCACGGCCAGGGGCATCAGGTCGATGCGAGCAACCAGCGCCTGCCATCCCTGCAGCAGATTTTGCGGACCGCTCACGCGCCCAGTACCCTGGGCGGATTCGACAATCGCTGGCTCCGCCGGCTTTGACGAAGGTGCTGCCGCCAAGCCCCGCGCGCGATCGAACGCCGCGCTAAAGGCGGCGAGGCTGGCCTTGACGCCACGGCCGCCGGTGCCGATCGCCTGTTCATAACTTTCACGGGTAAACGGCAGTGCGTCGGAGCCGGCCAGCGCGCCAAGCAGGCTGGCCGAGATCATCGAGCCGTTGTCGGCGGCGATCTCTTCCATGTCGAAAGCGATGAAGCGCTTCGACGCGGTTTCCGCCGTGGCGTGAACCTTGGACGACGAGGCGCGGCCGTCGCCCGGTTCGATCTTTTCCGACACGGCGGCGATGCGATGCGAGGAAGCGATCAGCGTCGTGCGGTTGGGGGTGACGAACCCCCTGATGATCGCACGGCCGGCTTCCATCAGTTCGGCGGCGATCAAGATGTCGACATCGCCCTGCGAGGGCGACAGCGCGAAGACCGGCAGGCGGCCGGTGTCGCGGGCCATTTCGATATAGTAGATGGTGGCACCGGTGCGCTGGGCGACGCCGGCGACCGAGGTCGATTGCGCGACATAGCCATTGCGCTCGGCGACATCGGTGATCCAGTCGGCCAGCACGCCGCCGCCCTGGCCGCCAACGGCCAGCACGGCGAGCTTGATCACCGGCTCATCGGCAGCACCGGACCTGGGATGCAAGGAAGGAACAGGCTCAAGCATCGGCGAATATCAGGCGCCGGCTTTCGCGCCGCCTCTGCAGCAAGCCGATCGTCGCGCGGCGCGTCGCTTCCAGGAAACGGTCCCAGCGGCTTGGATTGTGCACGACATCGGCACGGTAGAAGGACGGGCAGAGCACGGCGGCGTCCGCCACCTCGCCGCAATTGCCGCAGCCGACGCAGTTCTGGTCGATCGATGCGACCGGATCGTCGCGCAGCGGATCGTCGAGCGATTTCACCGACAGCGACGGGCAGCCGGAGAGCCGCATGCAGGCGTGATCGCCGGTGCAGATGTCCTCGTCGACGCCGAACTTCGGCTTGACGACCCTCGTCCCACCCTTGATCGCCTTGTCGACCAGCGGCCTTTCGCGGCGCTGGCGATTGAGCATGCACTCCGACGAAGCGACGATGACTTTTGGCCCCTTCTCGTCCGTCGTCAGCGCCTCGCGCAACGTGTCCTGCATCTTGCCGACATCGTAGGTGCGGTCGACATGGCGCAGCCATTTGACGCCCATGCCTTTCACCGCCTCGGTGATCGGATGCTTGGTCGACTTGGTCCTATTGCCGGCACGCGACGACAGGATGTCCTGCCCGCCGGTGGCTGCCGAATAAAAATTATCGACGATGACGATGACGCCGTCATTCTTGTTGAACACCGCATTGCCGATCGAGGAGGTCAGGCCATTGTGCCAGAAGCCGCCGTCGCCGACGAAGGAGATCGAGCGGCGCTTGGCGTCGGGCGAATTGAACGCCGAGGCCGAGGCGGGCCCCAGCCCGTAGCCCATCGTGGTGGAGCCGAGCTCGAAAGGCGGCATGATCGAGAACAAATGGCAACCGATATCGGAAGCGATGTGGTGCTTGCCGAGTTCCTGCTCGACCAGTTTGGTCGCCGCGAAGATCGGCCGCTCGGGGCAACCGATGCAGAAGCCGGGCGGACGGCCTGGCACGACGTTGATCAGATCAGCCGTGTCGACGCCGTCGCCAACCTTGTTGGGCGCGCGCACCTCGCCCGGCAAAAGATGCGGGGCTTCTGCGCGCAGGAAGGCGCCGATGCCGTCGAGCATGACCTGGCCGGTATATTCGCCGGCCATCGGCAGATGCTCCTTGCCGACCAGCCTGGTGCCGCGCCCCGCCTTGTGCAGCATCGCGGCAAAGGCCTGCTCGATATAGTTGGGCTGGCCTTCCTCGACCACCAGCACCGCCTGCTTGCCCTCGCAAAAGGCGAGGAACTCGTCGTCGATCAGCGGATAGACGGCGTTGAGCACGTAGAGCGGCACATCCGTGTCGCCATAGGTGTCGGCAAGTCCGAGCCGCTGCAGCGCACGGATGACCGAATTGTACATGCCACCCTGCATGACGATGCCGACCGAGCCGTGGTCCGAGCCGAAGAACTCGTTGATCTTGTTCCTGGTGATGAAATCCACCGCCGCCGGCCAGCGCTTTTGCACCTTCTCCTTTTCGTGCAGGAAGGAGGCGGGCGGCAGCACGATGCGTCCGGTGTCGCGGCGCGGCGCATCGAGTGCATCGGCAACCGTCATCGACGGACGCTTGTTGTCCTTGGCGATGAAATGGCCATGCACGTGGCAGCAGCGAATGCGCACCTGCAGCATGACAGGCGTGTTGGAGATTTCCGACAGCTCGAAACCATCCTCCACCGCCTTGACGATGGATGGCAAATTGGGGCGCGGGTCGAGCAGCCAGACCTGGCTCTTCATGGCGAAGGCATGGCTGCGCTCCTGCATGATGGAGGAGCCCTCGCCATAATCCTCGCCGACGATGATCAGCGCGCCGCCGGTGACGCCGCCGGACGCGAGATTGGCCAACGCGTCGGAAGCAACGTTCGTACCGACCGTCGACTTGAAGGTCGCGGCACCACGGATCGGATAGTGCACCGAGGCCGCCAACATGGCTGTGGCGGTGGCTTCCGAGGCGCTCGCCTCGAAATGCACGCCGAGCTCGCCCAGAATGTCCTGCGCATCGGCCAACACATCCATCAGATGGCTGATCGGCGCGCCCTGGTAGCCTCCGACATAGCCGACGCCGCATTGCAGCAGCGCCTTGGTGATGGCGAGAATGCCCTCGCCGGCAAATTCCTCGCCGGCGCCGAGCCTCAGCTTTTCGACTTCCTTGGCAAAAGACCGTTCAGCCATCTCTGCCTCCTTCCGTTGCCGCCGACAGCCGGCGGCGCGTACATCTAGATGTCGTGCTTGCGAATGTTCTTCAGCATCTTCAAAAGCGTGGCGATAAGTGCTGCATATTCGGCGTCGTCGATATCGTCGAACATGGCCTCGAAGGCGTCATGCATGGCCGGCCAGGCGCGGGTGAACTCGGCTCGGCCCTCGTCGGTCAGGAACACGTGGCGGATGCGGCTGTCGGTGACGCCCTGCTCGCGCCGCACGAACCCTTGCCCCTCCAGCGTGTCCAGCGTGCGGCTCAAGGTCGACTGCTCGATGACAGTATAGACCGAGAGGTCGTTGACGGTGACGCCGTCGGCGACCGACAGCACGGCGAGCGTGCGCACCTGCGAAATCGTCAGGCCCTGCTTGCGGAAATCATCACGCAGGGTGGCGTTGTAGCGGCCCATGATGCGGTTCATCAGATAGGGCGCGAATTGCTGCAGGCCGATCTGACCGAGGGTCGAAATGCGCTGGCGTTTTTCGGCGACCTTCTGTTCCATCACAGCTTCCCCGCCAGCAGGAAACCGGAGCCGCCGCCGAGACCGGCACCGGGATGGGTCGAGGCCCCGATATGGTAGAGGTTCTTGATGCCGGTCTGGTGGTTGCGGCTGGTCTTGAACGGCCGCCACAGGAACGACTGGTCGATAGCAGAGGAGCCGCCATAAGGGTCGCCGCCGACCAGGTTGATGTTCATCGTTTCGAGATCGGCCGGCGAATAGGCGCCGCGCGCAATGATGCTGTCGTTGAAGCCGTCGATATGGCTGGCGAGGATCGCTTCGACGCGATCGGCATAGGCCTCGCGCAGCGCCTCGGTCCATTGCCCGTCAGCCGGTGCCTGCAGCTTGCCGGCGGCGTCGCCCTTGATGTGGCGCGGCGCCTCGGGCAGTTGCAGCCACAGGATCGCCTTGCCTTGCGGGCAGCGCGACGGGTCGAGCGCATGCGGCTGGCCGACACAAATGGTCGGCACTTCGGGCAGCATGCCGCACGCCGCCTCGTTGCAAGCCTTCGACACGCCGTCCAGTCCAGGCGTCAGATGCAGCAGCGCCACCTTGTCGAGGCCCTCGCCGCGCCAGGACGGCGGCTTGTCGAGGGCGTAGTGGATCTGGAAATTGCCTTTGCCATAGCGGTACTTCCGCGTCGCTTCGATGTCGCCCTTCGGAGCGTCCTTGCCGAGCAGGCGACCGTAAAGCTGCGTCGGCGTGACCGAGCAGATGACGCTCTTGGCGGCGTGAACCATTTCGCCCGAGGCCAGCCGCACACCCGTGGCGCGACCTCCGGCCATGAGGATGGAGGCAACGTCCGCTTCGGTGGAAATGACGCCGCCGCATTCCTTGATGAGCGCCTCGAAAGCCGACAGCAGGTTCTGCGCCCCGCCCTTGACGATCGGCGCGCCGGCCGCCTCCAGCGCGAAGGCGATCACCTTGGCGATCTGGCTGGAAAAGGCGTCTTCGGGACCAAGCCCGGCATGCAGCACCCACGGCGCCCAGAGCGCACGGACTATCTCCGACTGATAAGTGCTTTCCAGCCAGCTACGCGCCGGCACCAGCGCGTCGCCGAGAAAGGCGGCAAGCCCGCGGGGACCACGCCGCCAGGCGTCGCCGGCCAGCAGCTTCGCGGTCGGATAGGACCAGAGCGCGCCGCCGAGCAGGCCGAACAGCAGGCCGGCATTGCGCTCGATGCCGCCGACATCGTCCGCGTGGCGGTCGCCGTCGCCAGCAGCGATCCTGTTAAGCGCGGCGATGTTGGCGGCACGGTCGGTGGTGAGCACCGCGTGGCTGCCATCCGGCCGCAGCACTCCGGTCGGCGTGCCGGTATGGCAGAACTCCAGCCCGTGCCGGGCGAGATCGGCGCCCAGTGCCGCGAATGCCGGAGAGGTGATGAACAGAACGAAAGTCGTCGCCATCACGTCGTGAATGAAGCCGGGCGCGGTGATCTCCTCGGTGCGCATGCAGCCGCCGATGCGGTCGTTGCGCTCCAGCACGAGCACCTTGGCGCCCTTGCCGCCGAGCATCGCCGCGCAGACCAGCGCATTGATGCCGCTGCCGACGATGATGTGATCGGGGGCGTTCATTGAAGGTCGCTCCCCGCCGGGAGGCGGAGTTCAAGTGCGCGAGGTTGCTTTCCTTCGCGCCCCCCTCTGTCCTGCCGGACTGTCCGGCAGGACAGAGGGGGGTGCCGTAGAGCGCCAGCGCCACGCGGCCGGCGCTCTCCCTTTGTTCCCTTTGTCACTACACCATCACCTGCAACCATGATCTTCTCCCGAAGACCGCCCTCGCCCTATTTGCCCGAAACCAGCGCCAGTGCGCGGATCGGGCTGCCGGTGCCGTGCTCGATCTTGAGCGGGGCCGCGATCAGGATCGCGCCTTTCGGCGGCAGTTGGTCGAGATTGCAGAGGCTGGCAAGGCCGTAGCGGTTGGCCTTGTGCATCAGCGTATGCGCCGGGAATGGCGGCTCCATGCCGCCGGCCTTGCCGGCATCCGTGCCGATGGTCTCCGAGCCCCAGCCCTTGATGTCCTTGCTGATCAGGAACTGGATGGCTTCCGCCGTCGGGCCGGGCGTGTGCGGGCCCGTTTCGTTGGCATTGAGGAATTCGGCTTCCGAGCCGTTGCGCTTGTACCAGTCGGTGCGCATCACCACCCACTCGCCGGCGTTGATCGCGCCATGCCTGGCTTCCCAGGCCTTGATATGGTCGACGGTGAGCAGGAAATCGTGATCGGCGGCGGCCTCCTTCGAACAGTCGATGACATTGACCGGACCGATGAAATTCTGCGCCGGAATGGTGTCGGTGGCGCCGTCCGGATAATCCTTGCCGGAGATCCAATGCTGCGGGGCGTCGAAATGCGTGCCGGAATGCTCGCCAAGCTTCAGCCAGTTCCACGCCCACCATGGACCGTTCTTGTCATAGCGGGAGATCGAATGAATCTCGACCTTCGGCGTGTCGACGGCAAGTTCCGGCGGCAGCTTGATCAGCGGTGTGTCCGGCCCGAGCGGCGCCGTCAGGTCGACCACCTTGATGGCGCCGGAAAGAAGCTGGGCGGCGACTTCGCCGAGGAGTTTTTGGCTGTCCATGGTCTCTGTTCCCTCTTGGCTGACATGATCAAGGCTCGTCTCGGCCCTTAATATCCTACTAGACGAAAACATATGCATCTGCAATTATCTTTAAGCATAAAGGAAATGGGAACGGGGCGTGAGCGAGTTCGACGCCATCTTTGTCGGGGCGGGCCATAACACTCTGGCATGCGCCGCGCATCTGGCGCTCAAGGGCTGGAAAACCGGGGTTTTCGAACGCGGCGCAACAATCGGCGGCGCCGTCCAGACTCGCGAGTTCACCCTCCCAGGCTTCCGCCACGATTTCGGCGCGATGAATCTGAGCCTGTTCGCCGGCTCGGCGTTCCACCGGAAATATGCAAATGAATTGAAAGCGCAGGGGCTGGAATTCGCCCCGGTCGCCGACTGTTTCGCCAGCACCTTTCCGGATGGGCGCTGGTTCGGCGTCAGCAACGATCTGGAAAAGACCGCCGGCCGCATGGCTGCCTTTTCGGCCGCCGATGCCGCGACATGGCGCAGGCTGGTTGCCGCCTTCCCGGCCGAAGCCGAGCATTTGTTCAAGCTGCTGGGATCGCCAATAAGCGCCCGGGCGCTTGCGGGCACCGCATGGAACCTGTGGCGCAAGAAGGGTGTTTCGGGCGCGCTCGACACCGGCCGGCTGCTGTTGTCTTCGCCGCGTGCCTGGCTGGAGGAAAATTTCGAGTCTCCACACATCAGGGCGACGCTCGCCACCTGGGGCATGCATCTCGACTTCGCGCCCGACATCGCCGGCGGTGCTGTGTTTCCCTATCTGGAATCGATGGCCAACCAGAGTTTTGGCATGGTGCTGGGCAAGGGCGGCGCCGATACGATCATCCGGGCGCTGGCCGGCATGGTGACATCCGCCGGCGGCAGGATCATTGCCAGCGCCGAGGTGGCCGAGATCACGGTCTCCGGCGGCAAGGCGACAGGTGTGCGGCTTGCTTCCGGCGAGACGCATACGGCCACCAGGGCGGTGATTGCAGGCGTGGCGCCCAAGGCGCTGTCCGGCAAGCTGCTGCCCGGCGGTTCCGGCGACACCGGCTTCGACATGGCGATGCAGAAGTTTCGGCATGCGCCGGGCACGATGATGATCCACCTGGCGCTGGACGATCTACCGGACTGGCGCGCCGGGGCAGAGTTGCGCCAGTTCGCCTATGTGCATCTGGCGCCGTCGCTCGACCAGATGTCGCGCACCTATCAACAGGCGGTGGCAGGCATGTTGCCTGACGAACCGGTGCTGGTCGTCGGCCAGCCGACGGCGGTCGACCCTTCCCGGGCACCTGAAGGCAAACATGTTCTGTGGGTGCAGGTGCGCATGCTGCCCGCCGAAATCGCGGGCGACGCCTCGGCCAAGATCGCGCCAGCGCATTGGGACGAGGTCAAGGAGGCCTACGCCGACCGGGTGCTCGACATCATCGAAACCTACGCGCCCGGCCTGCGCGCAAAAATCCTCGATCGCGCGGTGTTTTCGCCCATCGATCTCGAGCGCGAGAACCCGAACCTCGTCGGTGGCGACCAGCTCTGCGGCAGCCACAATCTGGCGCAGAACTTCTTGTTCCGTCCGGCGCGCGGCCATGCCGGCTGGAACACGCCGGTCAGCAATCTGCATCTCACCGGCGCCGCGACATGGCCCGGTGCCGGCACGGGTGCCGCCTCGGGCTTCATGCTCGCGCAACAGCTTGGCGGGAGGTAGGCCAGACGATTTCATGAAGGCGACGAGAGGCAAGGCGCTGCTGCCGACGAAGCCGAACCAATAACCGGACGAAGCTGCGCAACGACAATAACCAACAAGGGGAACGACCATGACAATCAACAGACGCGAATTGCTGGGATACAGTGCCGCGGCACTTGGCGTGGCCGCCGTCGGCCTGCCGAAGATCGCCCGGGCTGCCGCCGGCGAACTGACCATCGCCTACAACGTCAACCTGCCGTCCTGGGATCCGACCACCGGACCGTCGGCCGTCAACCCGACCATCCAGGGCCTCTACCAGTCGGTGTTCGACCAGTTCATCCCGCAGAAGCCTGACCTGTCCTTCGCGCCTGGCCTTTTGACGGAATGGGGCTGGAACGAGGACCGCACCAAGATCATGATGACAGTGCGCGAAGGCGTGAAATGGCATGACGGCTCGCCGTTCACACCGGAAGACGTGGTCTGGTCGCTGCAGCGGGCGGGCGACGAGAAGACCGGGAACCCGATCCAGTTCGTCTGGAAGAACGTCAGCAATTTCAAGATCGACGGCAACAAGATATCAGGCGACGTCGTCCAGTTCGACCCGGTCTATTTCAAATGGATGTCGTTCCTGACCGGCTACATCATGCCGAAGGCCTATTACGAGAAGGTCGGCGCCGAAGGTTTCGAGAAGGCGCCGATCGGTACCGGCCCCTACATGGTCGAAAAATTCGAGCGCAACGCCTTCCTGCGGTTGAAAGCCAATCCCAACTACTGGGGCGGCAAGCCGGCCTTCGAGAATGTGACGATCAAGTTCGTCACCGATGCGGCGAGCCGCGTGGCAGAGATTGAATCCGGCTCCTCGCAGGTGACGCTCGAAATCCCCTACGAGGAGTATGACCGGCTGATCGCCAAGGAGGGGCTCGCCGGCTCGATCAAGAATGTTTCCGATATTGGCATGATCTTCTTCAACGACATCGAAGCCATGCTCGACAAGAACGTGCGCCAGGCAGCCGTCATGGCGGTGGACAAGGAGCTTCTGGTCAAGCGGCTGCTGCGCGGCTATGGCCAGCCGATCGCCACGCTGGAAACGCCGGAATACACGGCCTTCGATGCCTCGATCAAGGTGGAGCACAATCCGGAAAAGGCCAAGGAACTGCTGGCCGCCTCAGGCTATTCGCCGGAAAAGCCGGTCAAGTTCACCATCCAGACGACCAAGGGCTTCAAGCCCAAGGATTATGAGATGATCCAGGCGATCGTCGGCATGTGGCGCAAAGTCGGCATCGAGGCGACGATCGAGGTCTACGAGATCGCCAAGCACTACGAGCTGCGCGCCGCCGACAAGCTCGCGCCCGCGGCCTTCTACAACTGGGGCAACGCCATCGGCGATCCGACCACCTCGACCGGCTTTGCCATGTATGGACCGAGCCCGCATTCGGTCTGGGACAGCCAGGACCTGATCGACATGATCAACCCGCTGTGGGGAGAGAAGGACGAAGCCAAGCGCATCGCCGGGTGGAAGGCGGTCGACAAATACATCGCCGAGCAGGCTTATGTGCTGCCGCTGATGCAGTACGCGCAGCCGATCGTGCATGCCAAGGGCGTCAACGTGGTGCAGCATATTTCAGGCGCGCTGCTGCCGGCGCTGATGACGCCGGCCTGAGACAGACGACAAGGCACGCCGTCGCAAGACGGCGTGCAACTTGCGCAGGCCCTCTCATCCGGCCCTTCGGGCCACCTTCCCCCCTCGGAGAGAAGGTGGCCGCGAGGCGTCCGGATGAGGGGCTGCTCGTTAGAACACGCTAGGCCAACGCCAGAATGCTCCTGCAACGATTCCTGATCCGTCTTGCGACGATGCTGATCACGCTGTTCGGCGTGGCCGTCGTCGTATTCGTGGTCATCCGCGTGGCACCCGGCGATCCGATTGCCATGATGCTACCGCCGGGCGCCAGCAATGACGACATCGCCCGGCTGCGGGCGCTGTACGGGCTCGACAAGACAATCGTGCAACAATTCTTCATCTGGCTGTCCGGTGTCGCCAGGGGCGATTTCGGCACCTCGATCTCGCTGCGGCAAGATGTGCTCGGCCTCGTCTTCAACCGGCTGCCGGCGACGCTTGAGCTTGCCATCGTCGCGCTTGTCATGGCGGTGGCGATCGGCGGCACGACGGCGATACTCGGCGCCCGCGAACGCGGTAGGGCGGTCGAAGCCGGCATCGACATCGCCAGCGGTGCAGCGCTTTCCATTCCCGATTTCCTCTGGGGCCTGGTGCTGATCCTGCTGTTCGGCGTGCTGGTGCCGATCTTCGACATTTCGGGCCGCGTGTCGCCGCAACTCGACCTGCCCTTCGTCTCCCAGTTCTATTTGTTCGAGAGCCTGCTGCGGCTGCGCTTCGACCTCACCTGGGATCTCTTGAAGCACATGCTGATGCCGGCGATTGCCCTGGCGCTGCCGCTGGCGGCAATCATCTCGCAGCTGTTGAAACAGTCGCTGAAGGAAGTGCTCGACCTCGACTATGTGGTGCTGGCGCGGGTCAAAGGGTTTTCGGAAACGCAGGTCATCCTGCGCGAGGCGCTGAAGAACGCCGCCCTGCCGACGCTGACCCTGGTCGGCGTGCAATTCACCTTCCTCATCGGCGGCACCGTCATCGTCGAACGGCTGTTCTCCTATGAGGGGCTCGGCAACATGGCCATCGATGCCGTCATCAACCGCGACCTGCCGCTGATCCAGGGCATCGTGCTGGTCTTCGCGCTGCTGTTCGTGCTGATCAACCTTGCCGTCGACATGATGTATGCGCTGCTCAATCCGAGGCTGCGCCATGGATGAGGCACGCATCTCGCGACATGGCGCAGGCGTAAAGCTATGGCTGGCGGGAGGCTGGCTGCTGCTGGCGCTGCTGGCAGCGATCTTCGCCCCGCTGGTCGCGCCGCAGGATCCGCTGGCGCAGGACCTGATGCTGGAGCGGTTGCCGCCGTTCTGGCTCGATGGTGCCGAGCCCGGCTATTGGCTCGGCACCGACAGCCTCGGCCGCGACCTGCTCTCGCGCCTGATTTTTGGTGGCCGCATCGCCTTCATCGTTGCTTTTGCGGCGGCCATCGCCGCCTGCGTCGTCGGCTCAATGCTTGGGCTGATCGCTGGCTATTTCGGCGGCTGGGCGGATCGTATCATCTCGCGCATCGTCGACGTCTGGATGGCCTTCCCGCCGGTGCTGTTCGCCATTCTGCTGGTTGCCGTGCTCGGCACCGGCTTAAGCTCTGTCATTCTCGCCATCGCGATCATCGACTGGACGCGCTTCTGCCGCGTGATCCGCGCCGAAGCCATGGGCCAGTCGCGCATGGACTATGTCGAGAATGCCCGCATCGCCGGCTACGGCCGCATCGGCATCATGCTGCGCGAGGTGTTGCCCAATGTGGTGCCGTCGATCGTGGCGCTGCTGTCGCTTGAAATGGGTATCGCCGTCATCGTCGAGGCGATCCTGTCCTTCGTCAATCTGTCGATCTCGACCGACGATCCGACCTGGGGCGGCATCATCGCCGAGGGCCGTCTCTCGATCCATCAGGCATGGTGGGTGCTGGTTTTCCCGCTGATCACGCTGATCCTCACCGTGTTGTCCTTCAGCCAGTTTGGCGAAGCTCTGAAGACCCGTTTCGATCCGGTGCTGCGATGAGCGCCTGTCTCGACATCGCCAATCTGAGCGCCGTGCTGGCCAACGGCCAGCGCGTGCTGCGTTCTGTTTCGCTTTCCGTGCAACCCGGCGAGGTGCGCGCGCTCGTCGGCGAAAGCGGCGCCGGCAAGACGATGATCGGCAAGGCGGTGCTCGGCGTCTTGCCATCGAGCGTGCGCATCGTCGAAGGCGATATACGGCTCGAGGGCGAAGACCTCGGCAAACTCCAGCCCAAGGCGCGGCGCACGCTGATCGGCGCGCGCACGGCGCTGATCCCGCAGGATCCGCTGACCGCGCTCAACCCCTCGCGCCGCATCGGCCCGCAGATGACCGACCGGCTGGTGCGCATCCTCGGCTGGAGCGGCGACAAGGCCGATCGGCGTATCCGGCAATTGCTGGACGAGGTGCAGATCCGCGACCCCGACCGCGTGCTGAAGACTTATCCGCACGAACTGTCCGGTGGCATGCGCCAACGCGTGCTGATTGCCGCCGCCTTCGCCGCCGAGCCACGGCTGATCGTCGCCGACGAGCCGACCACGGCGCTCGACGTCACCGTGCAGAAGCAGATCCTTCGGCTGATCGTCGCGTTGCAGCGCGAGCACGGCACCGCGATCCTGTTCGTCACCCATGATCTCGGCGTCGTCGCCAAGATCAGCCAGAAAGTGTCGGTTCTTTATGCCGGCAAGGTGGTGGAGGAAGCCGAAACCACTGATCTCTTCGCGGCACCTCGGCACCCCTACACGCGCGCGCTGATGGCCGCGACGCCGCGCTACACCGATCCCTTCGCTTCACTGAAACCCGTGGACGAGACGGTGCTGGCCGGTCTCGCCGCCGAAATCGCTTCCGCCGATCAGGCCTGGAGGCGCCCGCATGGCTGAGCCGCTGTTTTCCGTGCGCGGGCTGAAGGTCGCGCTGCCCGACATGACGCGCAAGCCGCTGATCGGCCGCGCACCTTTGGCCGAGATTCTGAAAGGCCTGGATTTCGACCTGCCCAGCGGCTCGGTGACCGGCATAGTCGGCGAATCCGGGTCCGGCAAATCGACGCTCGGCCGCGCGCTGGTGCGGCTGCTGGAACCGAGCGCCGGCAGCATCCGTTTCGAGGGCCGTGACATCACCCATCTGCCGGAAGCGGCACTGCGGCCACTGCGCCGCGACCTGCAGATGATCTTCCAGGATCCGATGTCGTCGCTCAACCCGCGCCGCACCATCGCCAGCATCATCGCCGCACCGCTCCGTCAGAACGGGCTTGGCGACAATCTGAAAGTGCGCGTCGCGGAGGCACTGCAACGCGTCGGCCTGCCGCAAAGCTTCGCCAGCCGCTATCGCCACGAACTGTCAGGCGGCCAGCGCCAGCGCGTCGGCATTGCGCGCGCGCTGGCGCTGTCGCCGAAATTCGTGCTCGCCGACGAGATCGTCTCCGGGCTCGACGTGTCGACGCAGGCCCAGATCCTCACCTTGCTGGAGAAGCTTGCCGCGGAGATGGGCCTGACGGTCGCCTTCATCAGCCACGATCTGTCGGTAATCCGGCGGCTTTGCCAACAGGTGATCGTCATGCGCGAGGGCAGCATCGTCGAGGCGAGCGCCACCGACGCCTTGTTCGACAAGCCGCGGCAGGCCTACACGCGCGATCTCATCGCAGCCATTCCGCTGCCGGAAATCGATGCGGGCTGGCTGGACATCCCTTCCACAGGCAAGGCGCCGACATGAAGGCGAACGCATGCCGAGAAGCGGGCCTCGGACGTGCGACTGGAAAAGGATCAAGTCCCGCCAAATGGAGGAGGACTGACATGAAGACCACAATCGCACTTGCAACGCTTGCTGCTGCCATCCTTGGCAGCGCCGGCATGGCCTCGGCGGATTCGATCCCCGGCATGCGCGGCCACGATCACACCGGCATCACGGTTCCCGACATGAAGCAGGCGGTCGACTTCTTCACCGAGGTCGTCGGCTGCAAGAAGGCGATGTCGTTTGGGCCGTTCGCCGACAACAAGGGCACCTTCATGCAGGACCTGCTCGGCGTCGATCCGAAGGCTGTCATCGAGCAGGTCACCATGGTGCGTTGCGGCTATGGATCGAACATCGAGCTGTTCAAATATACCGCGCCCGACCAGAAGGATCTGACACCGAAAAACAGCGACATTGGCGGCTTCCACATCGCCTTCTATGTCGACGATGTCGCCGCCGCCAAAGCCTATCTCAATGGCAAGGGCGTCAAGACCAGGATGGGGCCGCTGCCGGTCAAGGAAGGACCCGCCGCCGGCCAGACCATCCTCTATTTCCAGGCGCCGTGGGGGCTGCAACTCGAGGCGATCAGCTATCCCACGGGCATGGCCTATGAGAAGGGTGCCGAGACCGTGCTGTGGAGTCCGAAGAATCCGGAGAAATGATCTCTCGCGGCGCGCTTGCAAGACGTCACGGCAAGCGCGCCACCCAGGCCGCATAATCATTTCGACATAAAAGTTTAAGCTTGAAATATCTTACCTCCGGCGCGATACTGAGGCACAGCAAGCGAAGAGGAGATCGCACGTATGAAGGTTGCCGTTCTCGGCGGCGGACCGGCCGGCCTCTACTTTGCCATTTCGATGAAGCTGAGGGACGCCGCGCACGACGTGACGGTTTTCGAGCGCAACCGCGCCGACGACACGTTCGGCTGGGGCGTCGTGCTGTCGGCCGAGACGCTCGATAATCTTGCCAAGAACGATCCTGTCAGCGCCGTCTGGATCAAGAAGCATTTTGCCTATTGGGATGACATCGCCGTCATCCATGACGGCGTGCGCACGGTCTCGTCGGGCCACGGCTTCTGCGGCATCGGCCGCAAGCGGCTGTTGATCCTGCTGCAGCGCCGCGCCCGCGAACTCGGCGTCAAGCTGATGTTCGAAACCGACATCGCCGACCCAAAACCCTATATGGAGACGCATGACCTGGTCGTCGCCGCCGACGGGTTGAACTCCAGGGCGCGCAACAGCTTCATCGATATCTTCAAGCCCGACATCGACACGCGCAAATGCAAGTTCGTCTGGCTCGGCACCAACCAGAAATTCGACGACGCCTTCACCTTCATCTTCGAGAAGACCGAGCATGGCTGGGTGTGGGCGCACGCCTACCAGTTCGACAGCGATACCGCGACCTTCATCGTCGAGTGCAGCGAGCAGACCTGGGCCGCCTTCGGCTTCGGCGCGATGTCGCAGCAGGAGTCCATCGCGGTGTGCGAGCGCATCTTTGCCAAACATCTTGGCGGCCACGCGCTGATGACCAACGCCAACCACATCAGGGGCTCGGCCTGGATCAATTTCCCGCGCGTGCTTTGCGAGCGCTGGTCCTACAAGAATCTGGCGCTGATGGGCGACGCCGCGGCCTCGGCGCATTTCTCGATCGGCTCCGGCACCAAACTCGCCTTGGAGAGTGCGGTGGCGCTGGCCGACTATGTCGAGACCGAGCCGGACCTCGAGGCCGCCTTCCGCAAATATGAGGACGCCCGCCGCACCGAAGTGCTGAAGCTGCAGTCGGCGGCGCGCAATTCTCTGGAATGGTTCGAAGAGGTCGAGCGCTATCTCGGCCTCGATCCGGTGCAGTTCAACTATTCGCTTTTGACCCGTTCGCAACGCATCAGCCACGAGAATCTGCGGTTGCGCGATGCCGAGTGGCTAGGCGGCGCGGAAGAATGGTTCCAGCGGCAGGCCGGTGCCGGCGGCAACAGGCTGCGCCGGGCGCCGATGTTCGCGCCCTTCAAGCTGCGCGACATGGTCCTCAACAACCGCGTCGTCGTCTCGCCGATGGCGCAGTACAAGGCCGTCGACGGCCGCCCGACCGACTGGCATTTCACCCACTATGCCGAACGCGCCAAGGGCGGTGCGGGACTCGTCTATATCGAGATGACCTGTGTCAGCCCGGAAGGACGCATCACGCCCGGCTGTCCTGGCTTCTATGCGCCCGAACATGAGGTGGCGTGGAGGCGACTGGTCGACTTCGTCCATACCGAAACCGAAGCCAGAATATGCGCCCAGATCGGCCATTCCGGCGCCAAGGGTTCGACCCGTGTCGGCTGGGAAGGCACCGACGTGCCGCTGGCCTCGGGCAACTGGCCTATCATGGCGGCATCGGCCGTTGCGTGGTCGCCTGAGAATCAGGTGCCGAAGGCGATGGACCGCGCCGACATGGATTTGGTGCGCGATCAATTCGTGGCCTCGGCCGAAATGGCCGATCGCTGCGGCTTCGACATGCTCGAGATCCACGCCGCGCATGGCTATCTCCTGTCGTCGTTCATTACGCCGGTCACCAACCAGCGCACTGACGCCTATGGCGGCTCACTGGAGAACCGCATGCGCTATCCCCTGGAAATCTTCCACGCGGTGCGCGCCGCCTGGCCGGCGGAAAAACCGATCTCGATGCGCATTTCGGCCAATGACTGGGTCGGCATCGAAGGCGTGACGCCGGCAGACGCCGTCGAGATCGCGCGGATGCTGCATGAGGCAGGCGTCGATATATGCGACGTCTCGGCCGGCCAGACGTCGGTTGCCGCCAAGCCGGTCTATGGACGCATGTTCCAGACGCCGTTTTCCGACCGTATCCGCAACGAAGTCGGCATGGCGACGATGGCGGTCGGCAACATCTACGAGCCCGACCATGTCAATTCGATCCTGATGGCCGGCCGCGCCGATCTGGTGGCGCTGGCACGGCCGCATCTCGCCGATCCCTACTGGATGCTGCATGCGGCGGTGACGCTCGGCGACCGTGGCGTCAAATGGCCGGATCCCTATCTGCCCGGGCGCGATCAGCTCTACCGGCTGGCCGAGCGTGACGCCGCTGCGGGGCTGAAAGTATGACGGCCGCGACAACGATTCCCGGCAAGCACGCGCTGGTCACCGGCGGCGGATCCGGCGTCGGCCGGGCCATCGCGCTCACTTTGGCCGCAGCTGGTATCGACGTGACCATTTGTGGGCGCCGCGAAGCTGAGCTCACCAAGGTTGCCGGCGAAAACGGCCGCATCCATGGCATCGTCGCAGATGTCACCAGTGAGGCGGCGATGGCGGCGCTTTACGAGATGGCGGAGGCCGCGCGCGGACCGTTCGACATCGTCGTTGCCAATGCCGGCATGGCCGGCAGCACGCCGGCGCACAAGATCGCCCTGGCCGACTGGCAGCGAACGCTCGACGTCAATCTGACCGGGGCGTTCCTGACGGTGAGGCCGGCGCTGGCCGGCATGGCCGCGCGCAAGGCAGGTCGCATCGTCTTCATCGCCTCGACCGCTGGATTGAAAGGCTACGCCTATGTCGCGCCTTATGTGGCGGCCAAACATGGCGTCGTCGGGCTGATGCGGGCGCTGGCCGCCGAGACGGCGAAATCCGGCGTCGCCGTCAATGCGGTGTGTCCGGGCTTCGTCGAGACCGACATGTTGGAGGAGTCCATCCAGCGCATCATCGAAAAGACCGGCCGCTCGGCTGGCGAGGGGCGAGCCAGCCTCGTCTCGACCAACCCGCAAGGCCGCTTCATCCAGCCGCAAGAGATTGCCGAAGCAGTGCTGTGGTTGTGCGGCGACGCGGCGGCGTCGATCACCGGACAGGCGATTTCGATCTCGGGAGGTGAAACATGGTAGCCGGCCCCCTGCCCGTGCCATCGGGTCCCGGCAAGGACCGGTTGCGTCTTTGGATAAGGCTGCTGCGGGCTTCACGCACGATCGAGGCCGAATTGCGCGAGCGCCTGAAGAAGGAATTCGACACGACGCTGCCGCGTTTCGACGTGATGGCAGCGCTTTACCGGGCGCCGGAAGGCATGCTGATGAGCGACCTGTCGCGCTTCCTGCTGGTGTCCAACGGCAATGTCACCGGCATTGTCGACCGGCTGGTGTCGGAAGGACTCGTCGCCCGGGCCCGCCGCAATGGCGACCGCCGTACCTCGATGGTGCGGTTGACCGAGGAAGGCACGAAGTCCTTTGCCACCATCGCCGCGGCGCATGAGGGCTGGATCGGCGAATTGCTGGGCAAGGTCAGCGAGGAGGATGCGCACCGGCTGACCGGCATGCTGACCTCGTTCCGCAGCAACTGGGAGGGACGCGAATGACTGCAATGGCCGGCCTCAAGCCGAAGCATTTCCTGTGGGAAGTCGAGGGCCGGATCGCCAGGGTCCGGCTCGACCGGCCGGAGCGCAAGAACCCGCTGACCTTCGATAGCTATGCCGAGCTGCGCGACACGTTCCGCGATCTCGTCTATGCCGAGGACGTCGACGCCGTGGTGTTCCTCTCCAATGGCGGCAATTTCTGCTCCGGCGGCGATGTCCACGACATCATCGGTCCGCTGGTCAAGATGGACATGAAGCAGCTCTTGGCCTTTACCCGCATGACCGGCGATTTCGTCAAGGCAATGCTCAACTGCGGCAAGCCGATCATCGCGGCTGTCGACGGCGTGGCGGTCGGCGCCGGCGCCATCATCGCCATGAGCGCCGACATCCGCATCGCCACGCCGGAAGCCAAGACCGCCTTCCTGTTCACACGTGTCGGCCTTGCCGGCTGCGACATGGGCGCCTGCGCGATCCTGCCGCGCATCATCGGCCAGGGCCGCGCCGCCGAACTGCTTTACACCGGCCGAACCATGACGGCTACGGAAGGCGAACGCTGGGGGTTCTACAACAGGCTGGTCGATGCCGCGGCTCTGGAGGCCGACGCGCTGGAGATGGCGGCCCGCATCGTCTCCGGCCCGACCTTCGCCCACGGCATCACCAAGACGCAGCTCAACCAGGAATGGTCGATGGGCCTCGACCAGGCGATCGAGGCGGAAGCGCAGGCGCAGGCGATCTGCATGCAGACGCGCGATTTCGAACGGGCGTACCTGGCTTTCGTGGCCAAGGAAAAGCCGGTGTTCGAGGGGAATTGAGGATGGGTGGATTGTTAGAGACGTGGGCGGGACAGCGCCCCCCTCTGTCCTGCCGGACAGTCCGGCAGGACAGAGGGGGGCGCCGTAGAGCACCTAGCTTGCAGAACAGCGGAGGCACAAATGCCTGACCGCTCCTTCCTCAACTGGCCCTTCTTCGAAGACCGCCATCGCCAACTGGCCGAACAACTCGACACCTGGTGCGCCAAAAACCTTCCCGTCGATCATCATGACGTCGACGCCGCCTGCCGCGAGCTGGTGGCGAAGCTCGGCAAGGATGGCTGGCTGAAGCCGACGGCGCTCGATACCGACAATCCTGGACCGCTCGACGTACGCACCTTGTGCATCACGCGCGAGACGCTGGCTCGCCACGATGGGTTGGCCGACTTCGCCTTTGCCATGCAGGGGCTGGGCACCGGTGCACTCAGCCTGTTCGGGACGCCGGACCAGCAGCAATGGCTTTCGAAGACCTGCGCCGGCAAGGCGATCTCCGCCTTCGCGCTGTCGGAGCCGCGCTCCGGCTCGGATGTCGCCAACACCGAAATGACGGCGACACGCGACGGCGACAGCTACGTTCTCACCGGCGAGAAGACCTGGATCTCCAATGGCGGCATCGCCGACCTCTATGTCGTCTTTGCCCGCACCGGAGAGGCACCGGGTGCCAAGGGGCTTTCCGCCTTCCTGGTGCCGGGCGACGCCATGGGCCTCGGTATTGCCGAACGGCTGGAAGTGATCGCGCCGCATCCGCTGGCGCGGCTTTCGTTCGACCAGGTCCGGCTGCCTGCCTCGGCGCTGATCGGCAAGCCGGGCGACGGCTTCCGCATCGCCATGTCGGTGCTCGACGTGTTCCGCTCGACGGTCGGCGCGGCAGCGCTCGGCTTTGCCCGCCGCGCGCTCGATGAAAGCATCAAGCGCGTGGCCGAGCGCAAATTGTTTGGCGCACCGATGGCCGAGTTGCAGATGGTGCAGGGCCATATCGCCGACATGGCGCTCGACGTCGATGCGGCGGCCCTTCTGGTCTATCGCGCCGCCTGGACCAAGGACATGGGTGCGGCGCGGGTGACGCGCGAGGCGGCGATGGCCAAGCTGTTCGCCACCGACAAGGCGCAGGAGGTGATCGACAAAGCGGTGCAACTGCATGGCGGCGACGGTGTCCGCAAAGGCCACATCGTCGAGAGCCTGTACCGCGAAATCCGCGCGCTGCGCATCTATGAGGGCGCATCGGACGTGCAGAAGGTGGTGATCGCGCGGCAAGTGATGGGCGCGGCCTGAACAGGTCGCGTTCATGGATTGTTTTGAGACGCGGATATTGCGGACCCGATTTGGACAGGCGGAGAGACGACATGCACGAAATCCTGCAGCCGGAAGGCTGGGCAAAACCGGTCGGCTACGCCAACGGCGTGGCGGCGCGCGGCAGGCTCGTCTTCGTCGGCGGACAGGTCGGCTGGAACGGGCAATGCCAGTTCGAGACCGACGATTTCGCCGGCCAGGTGCGGCAGACGCTCCAGAACATCGTCGCGGTGCTGGCCGAGGCCGGCGCGGAGCCACGGCACATCACCTCGATGACCTGGTATTTCACCGACAAGGCCGAATATCTCGGTAACCTCAAGGGGATCGGCGAGGCTTATCGCGAGGTGATCGGCCGGCATTTTCCGGCGATGGCCGCCATGCAGGTGGTGGCGCTGGTGGAGGACCGCGCCAAGGTGGAGATCCAGGCGACCGCCGTCGTTCCGGAATAAAGAATTCGTCTCTCCGGAATATTTTATTCGCGAAGCCCAGCTTGCCTCAGCAACGGCAGCACGTGGTCGCAAAAATAGGGCAATTCCCTGGTGTAGTTGACGAAGGATAGCGCAATGCCCTGATAGCCGTGCGCGGCAATGGCGGCCATCTCGGCGGCAATCGTCTGCGGCGTTCCAACCAGCGATAGGTGCCGGCGCCGCCGGCGAAACGCTGGCGATAGCGCTCATAGGCATGCGGGTCGTGCGATTGCGAGAATTCCTTCTTGCCGGCCATATGCGCATCGACCGCCTCGTGGTCGGCCAGATCGACTGCATAGCGTGTGTAGTAGGCCTGCGCCTCTTCCATGGTCGGGCGGCAGACGACATGGGCCACGGTGTAGACGCCGACCTCCCGGCCAACCTTGTCGGCCCGTTCGCCGATGTCGGCGACATGCTTGCCGGCATCGCCCATCTCGGAAAAGGTCGTGAACAGATAATCGCATCTGGCGGCGGCGAAATCGCGGCCCGGGCCGCCGAAAGCGGCGTTCATGGTCACCGGGCGCGGAACCTGCAGGCTGGCCGGCCGGCTGACCGCCTCCTTGAGGTGATAATAGGACCCTTCATAGTCGAGCGGCTCCGCCGATGCGTAGAGCTTCTCCAGAATCTCGATCCATTCGGCCGCCTGGTCGTAACCCTTCTCGACCAGCGGCGTGCCGAACATGCCGAATTCCTTCGGGTTCCAGCCGCAGACGATGTTGAGGCCGGCACGGCCCTGGCTGATGTGGTCGACCGTCGCCAGCGCCTTGGCGGCATAGAGCGGGTGCACCAGCGGCACATGCACGGTCATGAACAGGCCGATGCGGTCGGTGGCCATGCTGAGCGCCGCCGCCCAGGTGAAGGTCTCGAACGACCGCTCGCGCACCTTGTTGCGGCCGCCAAAGCCGCGCCAGCGGGCGATCGGCAGCAGGAACTCCAGCCCGGCGCGGTCGGCGATCTGTGCTGCGGTCAGATTGTCCTGCCAGCTAGCCGTCCAGCGTTCCGGCACGTCCGATATGGCAAGGCCGCCATCGGCGTTGGTCGAGAAGACGCCAAGCTTCAGTTTGTTGGAGCCGTGCAACGGATGTGCTTTGTTCATGTCGCGATCTCCCGGCGAAGATCGCACGCTACGGCTCCGCGAAAATATTTCAAGCATGAAATAGCTTCGCCTGGCACTGGTTTGCCGATATGAATTTGGCGGGATGAGAAAAGGGATAGGCATGAGCGAGTTCCGCCAGAAATGCATCGGCAAGAGCAGTCTCGTCGGCTCCTTCGCCGCCATTCCTCACCCCGTCGCAGTCGAGGTGATGGCGTTGTCCGGCCTCGACTTCCTCTGCATTGACTGGGAGCATGCCCAAATCTCGCGCGACATGATCGAGAGCATGGTGCGCGCCGCCGATGTGCATCGCGTGCCGGCGATGGTGCGCGTTCCCGGCCATGCGCCCGAAGCCATCCAGGCGGCATTGGACAGCGGCGCGCAAGGTGTGCTGGTGCCACGCGTCTCGACACCGGCACAGGCGGCAATGGCGGTGAAAGCGTCGCGCTATCCGCCACGAGGCGAGCGCGGTGTCGGACCCGGCCGCGCGGCCGGCTATGGTTATCGCATTCCCGAATACCTGGCTGGCGCCAATGAGCGGACCGTCGTCGCGATCCAGGTCGAAACGGTCGAAGGGTTGGCCAACATCGACGCGATCGCCGCGGTGGAGGGCGTCGACGTGGTCTTCGTCGGACCCGGCGATCTCTCCGTGTCGATCGATGCGATCGGACCGAAGGGCGCCGAGAAGCTCGCGGATGCGATCCGCAGGATCATTGGCGTGACGATCGCGCACGACAAGACCTCCGGCATATTTTGCGCCAGCCCACAGACCGTCGGCCAATGGGCAGCCGTCGGCGCCAGCTTTTTCGTGCTGGCCAGCGACACGATGTTTCTCGGTGCGGGCGCCGCGGCCAATCATGCCGCCGCCCGGGCCGAACTGGCGCGGGAAGACCCGCGCTAGCGCCTAGCCGAGCAGCAGCCGAGCAACTTTTTAAGCTTAAAACTTTTGCCTTGAAAAGCGCGGCACTTTGGATAAGCATTCAAGATCAATGGCGGCCGTAGGGCTGGAGGGTTTCCGGGCAATTCGTCATTCTGCTCCGGGTAGGAGGGGTTTCAGTCCTTGTCGTTTGTGCTGCCCCAGTCATCGTCCAGCGCGCGCTACGCTTGCGATGCGTGCGCCCAGGAACCCGCACACCGAAACCATCGCCAACCTTGCCGCGCGCGTGAACACGCATGCGATCGCGACCAGATCGCGTCCGCGCTCGAGCGCATGGTCGCCACCATGAATTGACGCCCCGCTGGGAGGCGGGACGGCAACAAACCGTGCGGGGCAGCCCGCCCGATCAACAACCAGAGGGAACACCCCAGAGGGACCACCAATGAAGCTCAACCGTCGCAATCTCATCCTTTTCGCCGCGGCAATCGGCATCGCCGCCGGACCGGCAACCGCCTATGCCGCCGATGTGCTCAATGTCGGCGCCTACCCGACCAACCCGCCCTTCGAATACAAGAACGAGAGCGGCACGTTCGAGGGTTTTGAGGTCGACATCGTCAACGAGGCGGCCAAGCGCGTCGGCATGACCACCGACATCGCCGATCTCGGCTTCCAGGCGCTGTTCGCCGCGACCACCTCCAAGCGCATCGACGTCGCCATCTCCTCGATCACGATCACGCCGGAGCGGCTGAAGTCGCAGTCGTTCACCCAGCCCTACTATGATTCCGACATGGGTATCGCCACCAAGACCGACAGCGCGGTCAACACCGAGGCGGACCTCAAGGGCAAGATCGTCGGCGTGCTCTCGGGCTCGACCGGCGAGACCTGGGTCAAGGCGCATCAGGAAGCCGACGGCTTCAGCGATGTGAAGGGCTATGACACGCAGCAGAACCTGCTGCTCGACCTCAGCGCCGGCCGTGTCGACGCCGCCGTCAGCGACATTCCCGGCATGGAATATTCCTTCACCAAGATGAAGGACCTGAAGGTCAAGCAGCGCATCAAGACCGGCGAGCAGTACGGCCTGATGATGACCAAGGATCATCCGTTGCTCGGCAAGCTCAACGACGCGCTGACGGCGATGAAGAAGGACGGCACGCTGGCCGCGATCCACAAGAAGTGGTTCGGCAGCGACGCCCCCGCCGATTCCTCGACCGTCAAGGAAATGCCGCTGCCCAAGGCCTGAGCGCCGGCCGACAGGACGAAAGGCGTGCCGGCTACAAAGGGGTCGGCACGTCCCGTTTTCACGCATAGCCTTCCCGGGACCAGCATCCGTTCGGCAAAGCCGATCTTGATATTCCGGGTCGGGCCCTGGCGTCAGATGACGCAACACCGTTCGGGAATGCCCTGATGTCGCTGATCGACACTTTCTTCAACGCCGACGTCATCGCGTCGAGCCTGCCGGCGCTGCTGCGCGGCTTCCTGAACACGCTGCTGCTCGGCCTGCTCAGCATCGGCATCGGCATTCCCATCGGCCTGGTGATCAGCCTTTTGCGGCTCTATGCGCCGAAACCGCTGCGCTGGCTGGCGGTCGGCTACACCGACGTCTTTCGCGCCTTGCCGGTTCTCGTCGTGCTGATCCTGATCTACTATGCGCTGCCTTTCCTCGGCATTCGCCTGTCGTCCTGGGCGTCGGCGGTGACCGCGTTCGCCATCATCATGTCGGCCTATTCGGCCGAAGTGTTCCGGTCCGGCATAGAGAGCATTCCGCGCGGTCAGTTCGAGGCGTCGCAGGCGCTTGGCCTGCCGTTCCTTTTGACTTTGCGCAAGGTGGTGCTGCCGCAGGCGGTGCGCGTCGTCATCCCGCCGATGACCAGCAACTGCGTCTCGATGTTCAAGGACACTTCGCTGGCATCCACGGTGGCCCTGCCGGAACTGCTGAAGGAAGCGACCAACGCACAGTCGCTCTACGCCAATCCCTCGCCGCTGATCGGCGCGGCCCTTGTCTACCTCATCTTCCTTTGGCCGATGGTTCGTCTCGTCAGCCTCCTTGAAGCCCGCTTCAAGGACGAGAAAGCCCGCTAGAGCGGTTCAGTGTTTGTTGGAATCCCCGAACCGCTCCAACTCTTTGTTTTCACGCAATTCCGGACGGAAAACCGCTACGCACTTTTCCTGGAATTGCTCTAGCCACTCACCACAAGCACTTCGCAGGAGATATTCTTGAGCAATCCCCAGGCCACCGGCGGCTTCCCCGTCGACACCATCCGCGCCATGTTTCCTGCCCTGCAGCGGGCCGGCGATTTCATTTTCATGGACAATGCCGCCGGCGCGCAGATCCCGCAGAGCGTGCTCGACGCGGTGACCAACCACCTGGTCTCGCACAATGTCCAGCGCGGCGGCCGCTATGGCCGCAGCGTCACCGTCGACCAGTCGGTCGCCGACGCTCGGACAAGCGTCGCCTTGCTGATCAATGCCTACAGCCCGGCGGAAATCTGCTTCGGCATGAACGCCACCTCCTTCATCCGTCTGGTCAGCCTCGGCATCGGCCAGATGCTGCAAGAGCGCGATGAGATCGTCATAACCGACATGGACCATGATGCCAACATCGCCACCTGGCTGGCGCTGGAATCCGCGGGCGCCAAGTTCAAGTGGTGGCGCATGCGCGAGGACGGAAATCTACATGTCGACGATTTGCGTCCGCTGGTCTCCGACCGCACCCGTCTTGTCGCCTGCACGGTCACCGCACACTCGATCGGTTCGATCGTGGACGTCGCATCCGTCGCGAAAGTCGCGCATGCCGCCGGCGGCGAAGTGTTTCTCGACTGCGTGCATTACGGACCGCACGGACTGATCGACGTGCAAGCCTGGGACTGCGACTATCTCGTCTGCTCCGGCTACAAGAACTTTTCGCCGCATATGGGCTTCCTGTGGGGCCGCTTCGAAACGCTGAAACGCTTGCCGACCTTCCGCGAGGATTTCATTCCGGACGAGCCGCCCTACAAGGTTGAGGCCGGCACCTTCATCTATGAGAACGTGTCGGGCATGGATGCCGCCGTACAGTATCTGGAACTGATCGGCCGCAATCTCGCGCCCTCCAACAACCGCTCGCGGCGCGAGAACATCGTCGCCGGCATGGGCGCCATCCGCGACTATGAGCTGGTGCTGGCGAGCGAGATGATGAGCGTGCTGAAGGGTTGCGGCGCGACCATCTACGGCGTCGCCGACGAAGCCCGCATCAACGAGCGCGTGCCGACCTTCTGCTTCAACATCGGCAAGCTGTCGCCACAGCGGATCGTCGAGGAAATGGCCGACATGCAGATCGGCATCCGCGATGGCCACATGTATGCACCGCGGCTGATGAAGCGGCTCAACCTGTCGATGGACAGCGGCGCCATCCGCGCCTCGCTGGTGCACTACAATACGCTCGAGGAGGTGCACAAGTTCGGCGAGGCTTTGCGAGGCATCATCGCCAAGCTGTCGTGATCGGCGTCCTGTCAAGGAACGCGCCACGTCGAGGGGCATCGCCAACGCTGGGCCACGCTTTGCGCCGCCGGGTGCCGTCGACCGGGTGGCCGTCGTGTCGGGCAGTTGCTCGCCGACCACCGAACGACAGATCCGGCATGCCCTGTCCGACGGTTTCGACGGCATTGAGGTCGACCCTGTCGAATTGGTTTCGGAGGGGTCGGTGCAGGCGATTGCGCGTGCGGCGGCAAAGGGCCGCGCCAGTCTGCAAGCCGGGCGCAGCGTCATCCTCTATACGGCA
>NZ_VFUR01000026.1:0-72443 GCF_006441095.1 Mesorhizobium sp. B2-5-4
GGCGAGATCTACACCCGCCAGGAGCGCAACGGCATCCTGCTCGGTACCTATGAAAAGGCCTGCAAGCCGTGGTCGCCGGTCAACACGCCGTGGGATTTCGGCCATGAACTGCTGCCGCCCGACCTCGACCGCATCGCACCGTCGCTGGAAATCGGCTTCAAGCATTTCCCCGGCATCGAGAAGGCCGGCATCAAGCAGATCATCAACGGCCCCTTCACCTTCGCGCTCGACGGCAACCCGCTGGTCGGCCCGGTTCAGGGACTGACCAATTTCTGGTGTGCCTGCGCCGTGATGGCCGGTTTCAGCCAGGGCGGCGGCGTTGGTCTCGCTCTGTCCAACTGGATGGTCCACGGCGACCCGGGCTTCGACGTCTGGGGCATGGATGTCGCCCGCTTCGGCGAATGGGCCGGCCTGCGCTATACCAACGCCAAGGTGCGCGAAAACTATTCGCGCCGCTTCTCGATCCGCTTCCCCAACGAAGAACTGCCGGCCGCTCGCCCGGCGCAGACGACGCCGCTCTACGACACCATGCTCGCCAACAACGCCGTCATGGGTGACTCGTGGGGCCTCGAAACCCCGCTCTGGTTCGCGCCCAAGGGCAAGGAGCCGAAAGACGTCGTCTCCTTCCACCGCTCCAACGATTTTGGGCCAATCGGCGAGGAAGTGCGCGCCACGCGCGAGCGCGTCGGTGTCACCGAGATCGCCAACTTCGCCAAATACGAAGTGTCGGGACCGGGTGCGGAAGAGTTCCTCAACCGGCTGATGACCAACCGCATGCCGAAGACCGGTCGCATCGTGCTGACGCCGATGATCAACGAGTTCGGCAAGCTGATCGGCGACTTCACCATCGCCAAGGCCGCCGCGGACCGCTTCATGATCTGGGGTTCGTCGGCGGCGCAGAAGTACCACATGCGCTGGTTCGAAAAGCACCTGCCCAAAGACGGATCGGTGCGCATCCACCGTTTCGACCAGACACTGGTCGGCCTGTCGATCGCCGGTCCGAAATCCCGCGACCTCTTGCAGAAACTGGTCGATGTCGACATTTCGACCAAGGCCTTCCGCTTCATGGATTTCCGCGACATGGCGGTCGGCGGCGCGCCCTGCCTAGTCAACCGCATCACCTACACCGGCGACCTCGGCTATGAGATCTGGATGGCGCCGGCCTATGAGCGCCTCGTCTATAAAGCAATCAAGGATGCCGGCGAAGAATTCGGCGTCGTCGATTTTGGCATGCGCGCCTTGCTGTCGATGCGTCTGGAAAAGAACTTCCCGACCTGGTTCCGCGAGTTGCGGCCGATCTACGGGCCGTTCGAAGGCTCGATGGACCGCTTCATCAAGCTCGAGAAGAACGGCTTCATCGGCCGTGAAGCGGCCGCCAAGGAACAGGCGGAAGGGCCAAAACTGCGCCGCGTCTCCTTCATCGTCGATGCAGCGGACGCCGATGTAATGGGCGACGAGCCGATCTGGGCCAAGGTCAGCAAGGATTATGGCACGGTGGAAAAGCCACATGGCTACGGTGCGCCGCGCTTCGACACATCAGGCCAGGAAATACGAGGTTCAAAGGCCGCCGAAGGCGCGTCCGCCGTGCGCGGCATCGTCGATGGCGACTGGCGCGTGGTCGGCTGGGTGACGTCGGGCGGCTATGCGCATTACGTCCAGAAGTCGATGGCGCAAGGCTATGTGCCGGCAGCCCTCGCCGAGGATGAAAGTGCCGGATTGTTCGAGATCGAGATTCTTGGGTCCCGCCGCCCGGCCCGCATCAATGTCGAAGCGCCTTTCGACCCCAGCGGCGAGAAGATGCGAACCTGAGGTTTCGTCATGGATAGCGGGGCGCCAAAGGGAAGCTTCGGCCGCCACCGCAAGATCATGCCGTTTGTATCAGGCTCGATCGAAGCGTTGCGCGAAGCCTCCCGGGAGAAGGCGGCGGCGCTCAACCAGCATGTGCTGGGCTATGGTGCACAAGCTGAAGCGGAATGGGCGGCGGCAGGTATTGCCGCGCCCGACCTGCCGGCGATGCGAAAATACCGGCTCGAGCGCATCCGCGCCGAGCTGAAGCGCCGCGGTTACGCCGGCGCCTTGCTCTATGACCCCGTCAACATCCGCTACGCGGCCGATTCTACCAATATGCAGCTCTGGGTCGCGCACAACCCGACGCGGCATTGCTTCGTCGCCACCGACGGGCCGGTGGTGCTGTTCGACTACTTTTCCTGCGAGCACCTGTCAGACCATTCCGGCATCGTCGACGAAGTGCGGCCGGCGGTGTCGTGGATGTATCTCTACAGCGGCGAACTGACCGAGCAAAAAGTCCGCCGTTGGGCCACCGGTATCGCCGATCTGATCAGGGAGCACGGCGGCGGCAACAGCCGCATCGCCGTCGACCACATCAACCCGGAAGGCGTCGAGGAACTGGCGCGCCTTGGTGTTTCGATCGGCAATGGCGAAGCGGTGATGGAGAACGCCCGCTTGTTAAAGTCGCCGGACGAAATCCTCGCCATGCGCCGCGCAATCGTCGCTTGCGAGGCGGCCATGAGCGAGATGGAACATGCGCTCAAGCCCGGTATCTCCGAAAACGAATTGTGGGCCGAACTCCATCGCGGCAACATCGCGCGCGGCGGCGAATGGATCGAAACGCGGCTGCTGACGTCGGGACCACGCACCAATCCGTGGTTCCAGGAATGTTCGTCGCGGAACATCGAGACGGGCGACCTGGTCGCCTTCGACACCGACCTGATCGGCCCCTACGGCTTCTGCGCCGATCTCTCGCGCACCTGGCTGTGCGGCGATACAAAGCCGACCAACGAACAACGCGACCTGTTCCGCATCGCAGCCGATCAGATCGAACACAATATCGCGTTGATGCAGCCCGGCGTCTCGTTCCGCGACCTTGTCGAACGCTCAGCCATCCCGCCGGGAGACTGCTTCCCGACCCGCTACGGCGTGCTCTACCACGGCGTTGGATTGGCCGACGAATATCCAACCTTGCCGCATGCCAGTGACTGGACGCCAGACACGCCCGATGGCGTGCTTGAACCAGGCATGGTGCTGTGCGTGGAAAGCTATATCGGCCGGCTGGGCGGCCGCGAAGGCGTCAAGATCGAGGAGCAGATCCTGATCACCGAGACCGGCAACGAGAAGCTTTCAACCTACCCGTTGGATGCGAGGCTGCTCGGCTAGTCCAGCAAGCGCTTCGCGCATCGAGTGCAGGGTCTTTTCCGGCGTCGTCCTGGCGGTGATGTAAGGCAGGCCTTTGCGTCGTGCCGTCCAGCCGACGATCACGACCTTGCGCGCCGCCGGCTCGAAACGCTGCGCCAGCGCCCAGCTTTCGCAGTCGATCGCCGCGATATCCGCTCTGCCTTCGGCGACCGCCACGATCGAGTCGCGATGGCCGCCGCTTTCGCCGCTCGATGAAAATATGTCCAGGTTTTCGCCGGCCGCCGCTTCAAGGTCGCGCGTCAGCGCGATGATGCCCGACATGGAATCGAGGCTGTTGAAGGTAAAGCGCCTGTCTCGGATGAGATCGAGCGGCAGCAAGGCCTTGCCGTCGGCGGGCGACCGAACCTCCGGTCCCTCGCCTGCCCGCATAACCAGCGCGCTCGAATAGAGTTCGCCCTGTCCGCCCTCATAGGCGTCATAACTTGGCTGGCCAACCACCTGCACATGCCGGGACAGGCCGAGTTCCATCGGCCCCCAGCAGGCCTGCGCGAACAACAGTGCCGGATGCAGCCAGAGCTTATGGGAATCGAGTTCATCCGGCGGCAGCGTCGCCGGATCCGGAGCAATCAGGCCCCCCTGAGCCTCATGGATACCACCCGGCACGACCGGCAGGTCGCCATTGCGGCGCACAATGCTTTGCGGCGCACCGATACCCTTCCGCCGGAAGGCATCGCGCAACACCGCCCATTGGGCGTCGACCTCGTCACGCGCCTCCGGCCAGTCATACATCGGCAACGCCGCAATCAATTCGCTCATGCCGATATCAAACCACCATGCCGGGATAAAGGATCGCAAAAACGCGGCGCCCAATCAGAATTGGCCGACACGGTATCCACTCTACGCGCGGATACTATTCCTTGGGCGGTTCGGCGGGAACCGGCGCGCTGCCAAGCCCACTGATGCTGCGCGCCCTGACGCGCGGCTTGAACGCCCTGCCCGGCTCGGGCGCGCGCCGCAGAACCGGATGCACGATCGGCTCCTTGGCCTTGAAGGCATAGGATCTGAGCAGCGCGAAATAGTTCGGGTAGGCATAGCCATTGTTCATCCGCAGCCAATCCTCGCGCCGGTCACGGAACAGTTTCGGCAGCCGGTACCAGGCGATGGTCGGGCTCTTGTGATGGACAAAATGCAGATTGTTGTTGAGGAACAGGAGCGACAGCGGCGAGCGCTCGACAATCACCGTGCGGCCTTCCGGATGCTCCGACCACTGATGCTCGGCATAGGTGCGGATCGAGATCAGCGACTGGCCGAGCCAGACCGGCACCAGCACATAGAGCCAAACCGGCATGCCGAACCCGAACTGCACGACCGGCAGCACCACGACGAGGCCGATCGCATGCAGCAGCCAGGCCTTGCGGATCGCCTTGTCGCCGGCGATCGCCTGCTTGGCGTCGTCGATGAAGAAGCCGATGCAGGACAGCCATGGCCCCAGCACGAGGCGACCGGCCATCGTGTTGTTGACCTTCAGCACGAATTTCATCAGCGGCGGCAATTCTTCGTGATGCCACAGAGCCTTATAGTAGCTCTCGGGATCGTCCAGCGGATCGGTCAGCCGCTCGTCCGCATGGTGGCGCAGGTGAATGGTCTTGAAGCGGCGGAACGGCCAGGCGAGGCCGATCGGCAGGAAGACGAAAGCTTCGTTGACGAGGGCGTTGCGGGTCGGGTGACCATGCAGCACTTCATGCATGATCGAGGACTGCAGAGCCAGCGTAACGGCCATAACGACAAGGGCCAGGATGGGATAGGATGGCCAGAGGAAGAGACCGGCAACGAACCAGACACCGTAGCAGAAGAAAGCGAGAACCACGGTCGGCCATTCGATGGCCGGTCTGCTGCTTCGCCGAATGCTCTTGCCAGTCATGCTATCGACCACTGTCCCTCAGTCGCCGGAACCCCAACTGGTTCCTGACAGCATTGTGTCAGGAGAAGTGATTCCACTCAACGCGACAAAGTGCACAAAATGTTGCGATTGCGCATTTTTGACCGCATATGTTGCACATTGTGAACAGACTTAGGGATTCGTTTACGCCTCAAGCGCCTATTCACCGGGCTCGAGCGCAAATTTTTCCTCCAGAAGACGGAAGCAAAGGTATGGACAAACGCGATCTGTCGACGATCTTCCGGGAGCGTCTGAAGCTCCTCCTGACAAGGTCAGACCTCAACCAGTCGGCTTTCGCGTCAGCAGTCGGCATCGATCGGTCGGCGCTGTCGCAACTGATGTCGGGCGCCTCGACGCGCCTGCCGCGCGCTGAAACGCTGCTCAACATCGCCGCCGAATTCAAGGTGTCGCTGGATTGGCTGCTTGGCCTCAGCCAGGACGAAGGCGTGACCGGCGAAATCCGCGAAAGCCTCGAGATCGAGGAAGCGCCCGACGGCTTCGACCGCACGCTGCTGGCAAAATGGTTCGCTGAAGCGGCCGGCACCAAGATCCGTTATGTGCCGGCCGGCATTCCCGATCTCCTGCGCACTCGCGCGCTCGTCGACTACGAGGCCAACATCACCAATAGGAGCCGCCTGGCGCAGGCCAGCGAGACGCAATACCGCATCGAATACAACCGGCGTCCGGAAACCGACATGGAAGTCTGCATGCCGCGCCACACGCTGGAGATTTTCGCCCGCGGCCTCGGTGTGTGGGACCGTTTCCCGGCGGCAGACCGCCAGCAGCAACTTGCCCATATGGCGACGCTGCTCGACGACCTCTATCCGACCTTCCGCCTGTTCCTCTACGACGGCCGCATGCGCTATTCCATCCCGCTCACCATCTTCGGCCCCTACCGCGCCGCCATCTATGTCGGCGACATGTATGTGGTGCTGAACGCCACCCAGCCGGTCCAGGCCCTGACCCGACACTTCGACAATCTGATCCGCGCCGCCGACATCAACCCGCACGAAGCGGCCGCTTTCGCACGCAATCTGGCCGGCATGTCGTTCGCAGCAGGCGCTGTCTGAGCGCGCTGGATACCGCGGGATCGTCAGATCCGCCTCTATGCCTGCCATTCCGACGTCGCAATTTGATTGACTAGATATAAAGACTTGTTTATATCCTTATTCGAATTCCAGGACATGAAAGCCAATCCGATGACGATGCCCAATCCGATCGATGCCCTGCTGGCTGAAAAGGGTGTGCTGCTGGCCGATGGCGCCACGGGCACCAATTTATTCGCCATGGGTCTGGAGGCCGGTGAGGCGCCGGAACTGCTGAACGAAACCGCGCCCGACACCATCACCCGCCTGCACCAGAATTTTGTCGACGCCGGCGCCGACATCATCCTGACCAACTCCTTCGGCGGCACCCGCCTCCGGCTGAAGCTGCACCATGCGCAGGATCGCGTCCATGCGCTGAACAAGCGAGCGGCCGAGATTGCGCGGGCCGTTGCCGACAAGACCGGCCGCAAGGTGATCGTCGCCGGTTCGGTCGGCCCAACCGGCGAATTGCTGGTGCCGCTTGGCGCCATGACCTATGACGAGGCGGTTGACGCCTTTGCCGAGCAGATCGAGGGCCTCAAGGAAGGTGGCGCCGAAGTCGTCTGGATCGAGACCATGTCGGCGCCCGACGAAATCCGCGCCGCTGCCGAAGCCGCCATCCGCGTCGGCATGCCCTACACCTATACCGGCTCCTTCGACACCGCCGGCCGCACCATGATGGGCCTGCTGCCGAAGGATATCCACGGCGTCGCCGATGGCCTGTCGCAAGCCCCGCTCGGCGTTGGCGCCAATTGCGGCGTTGGCGCCTCCGACATTCTGGCCTCGCTGCTCGACATGACCGAGGCGAAGCCGGAGGCGACCGTCATTGTCAAGGGCAATTGCGGCATCCCTGAATTCCGTGGCACCGAGATCCACTATTCCGGCACGCCGGAATTGATGGCCGACTATGTCCGGCTCGCCGTCGATGGCGGCGCCAAGATCATCGGCGGCTGCTGCGGCACCTCGTTTCAGCATCTTGCCGCGATGCGCAAGGCACTCGACGCCCACACCAGGGCGGATCGTCCGACGGTCGAAAAAATCGTCGAGCGCATCGGCCCGATGCGCAATAAGGTGGCGACGGCAAACACCGCCGAGACCAGCGAAGCCCGCCGCGAGCGGCGCCGCGGCCGCGCTTGACGCGATTTCTTAACGGCTATTCGGTGTTGTCGGCGTAGCTCGACTGCGCCGACTTGAAATCGACGACATTGTCGCCGCGCATTGTCGCAAGCGCACCCGATGCACCGGGATCGGTGATCTGCTCCAGCATGGCGCGGAAGCGGTCGTTGGTCAGTGCCGACATGGCGGTGTGACGCGCCTGCGCGACATCATCGCTGATGCGTCTGGATTCGGCTGGCGGGGCTGATGAAACCGCCGAAGCATCCCGTGCCGGCGGAGTCGAGTTGGCGATGGTTCTGATTTGCAATTCCGGCTCCCTCAAGCCTTAGACATAACCGGCGTAACGAGAGGAAATTGCGATCCGGTACCGGAAATGCGGCGCAATTTAACGATCCGGCGCGCTGCCCTAGGATCTGTTGAGATTCAGGTCAGGCCGAGCCGAAAACAGTGACTTTCGAGAACCGGAGCGGAGCGTACTTTAAGCACGTGAGCACCGGAAGCGCAGGAAGCCACTGTTTGCAGGCCGGCATCACCTGAATATCAACAGATCCGAAAAAAGGCCGGCAAGGGAAAGTATCCCTCGCCGGCCTGCCTCACCCGCCCGTGGGCCGGTTGTCAGAACGATCCCATCATCTGAAAGAAACCGGCCTTCATCGCCACTACCGGTTGCCGCCCAGCGCCGAGGCAAGGCGCACAAGCGAAAGGAACTCGGACCTGTACCCAAACGGGTCGGCTCCTCGGGCGGCAGTGGCAATCTCCATGATCTTGTCGTAGCCGAACTTCGCGGTCGCATCCTCGTCGCGCAGCTTCTGGCCGAAGGCCGCGACCGCGACGGAGAAACGCTGGTCGGCGCTCGCCTGGTCGAAGGACGACACCTCGTTGGCCGAGGTTACCGGCGTGGTGATCAGCTTCGAGACATCCTCGTTCGGCAGCTTGTAGCGGATCTTGACGAAGGCATATTCGCCCGCATTGGCAACGCCGCCATTGTTCACCGTGGCCTGGCCATAGCGCAGCGGATCGATCTGCTCGCCGCCACCGCCTTTGGGCGTGATCTCATAGATCGCGGTGACCGAATGCCCCGAGCCGATATCGCCGGCATCGACGCGGTCATTGTTGAAATCCTCACGGTTGAGCGCCCGGGTCTCGTAGCCGATCAGTCGATATTCGGAGACCTTGTCCGGGTTGAACTCGACCTGGATCTTCACATCCTTGGCGATGGTGAACAGCGTCGAGGACGTGTCCTCGACCAGCACCTTCTCGGCCTCGGCCAGCGTGTCGATATAGGCGGCGGTGCCGTTGCCATTCTGGGCAATGGTCTGCATCATTTCATCGTTCAGATTGCCGCGGCCGAAACCGAAAACCGACAGGAATACACCGGTCTTGCGCTCGCTCTCGATCAGCCGCTTCAGGTCGTCGTCATCGGTCTGGCCGACATTGAAGTCGCCGTCGGTGGCAAGCATCACCCGGTTGACGCCGTCCTTGACGAAGGACTGCTGGGCAAGCTTGTAGGCTTCCTTGATGCCGGCCTCACCTGCCGTCGAGCCACCGGGCTGCAGATTGTCGATGGCATTGAGGATCTTGTCCTTCTCGGCAATCTTTGTCGGCATCAGCACGGTGCCGGCGTCACCCGCATAGGTGACGATCGAGATCGTGTCGTCGGCCTTGAGCTTGCTGACCAGCAGCCGGAACGCCGACTTGAGCAGCGGCAGCTTGTCCGGTTCGTCCATCGAGCCCGACACGTCGATCAGGAAGACCAGATTGGCCTTCGGCTGCTCGGTCGGCTTGATGTCGAAACCCTTGATGGCGACATGCATTAGCTTGGTGTGCGCGTTCCACGGCGTCGGCATGACGCTGACGGTCGAGTTGAACGGCGTCGAGGCCGAGTCCGGCCCCTTCCAGTCATAGGGGAAGTAATTGATCATCTCCTCGACGCGGACCGTATCGGCTTGCGGCAGGTAGCCCTGCTTCAGCGAGCCGCGCACGAAGGAGTAGGAGGCCGTGTCGACGTCGATCGAGAAGGTCGAGACCGGATCCTCGAGTGCGGCATGCACCGGGTTGGTCTTGAAATCCTCGATACGGTCGCGGTTTTCCTCTTGCGGCTGCATCTGGTCGGCCGGGATGGCCGCCGGCTGTTGCGGGGCCATAAGCTTGGACTCAGCTCCCTGGACGCGACTGGTCCGCGCGGCATCGGGCGCGGTTGGCATGAGACCGGCACTCTCCCGTGAAACTTCACCGGTGGGTGCAGGCGCCGGCCTGGAGGCTCGCAAAGTCCCAGACTCCATCTCCTTGCCGCTGTAAGTCTTCAGGTCAAGCCTCGATGATACAGTGGGGCTCACCGGCGCGTTCGGTTGTGCTGCGCCACCGGCGGCAGTCGATTCGGATTTCGGCGGTGCGGCCGGCGCGAGGGCATCGCTGGCATCGCGACTTTCCAGATCCGCGTCGGCCTTCTTGTCCTTGGCCGGCACAGTGGTCACGGCCGGCTCATTGACGGCCTGATCTCCCGGAGCCTGCTTGGGCAATGGCTTCAGCGTCGCTGGCTTGTCGGCCAGCATCTCGGTGATCTTCTCGTCGCCGCCGAACGGCGAAGGCTGTTCCCTCAGCATATGGAAGGTGGCGTATCCGGCGATCGGCAGGGCGACGAGCCCGGCGATGGCCGGCGTGGCAATGAGTTTCTTTTGCATGATCTCGCTCCAGAGCTTTTGTGCTCGCTCTGTGAGACGAAGGCCGCCGACTGATCCTTGGGTGACGGCGGAAATATTCTGCTGGTCATAAGCGCGCAGGGCGGCCTCGAAGGCGCGCGCCTTCGCGCTCTCGCCGGGCACCGGTATTGCCGCGTCGCGCAGCTTTCTGAGTTCGTTGTCGTCGACCATGGTCACACTTCCCCGGCTGAACGCATCAACGTCTTCAGCCGTTTCTTCGCTTCATGGATGTGCCAGGAAACCGTCGTCTCCGAGATCGCCATCGCCTCGGCGGCGGCCGCGTGGCTCAAACCTTCGCCATAGACAAGCATCACGGCATCGCGCTGCTTGTCGGGCAATTGCCGCACCGCCGCCCACAGCGCCTCGGCGGGGTCTTCGCTCTCGGCCGGGGCCTCGCCCGAAATCAGCGCATGGACGCCATAGGCCTCAGTCTTGACGGTCTCGCGCGCGGTCTTGCGCATCATGTCGCGCGCGGCGTTCATCGTCATGGTATAGAGCCATGTCGTGAACGCGCCGCCGCCGCGATAATCGCGGATCGCCTTGCCGAGCCGGACACAGACTTCCTGGGCGATGTCTTCGGCATCGGCCTTCCTGCCGCACCAGCGATAGGCGGCGCGATAGACGAAGTCGTAGTGACGCTCCAGCAACTTGCCAAAGGCCCCCCTGTCTCCGCCCTTCGCCCGCCCGATCAGCTCGGCGTCGGAGGCTTCGCTCACATCCAGCATCATCGCCATCATTTGCCCGTTGGACGAAGGCTAATGGCTAATCCTTGGGGTGATGGAAAGATTTTTTTCGAATTGGGACTTTTGCACCTGGAGCGGGTTGAGATTCAGGGCAGGCCGGCTCCACCAGGATATCAACACGCCTGGCCCGCCGCCCAGCCCGACGACCACGCCCATTGGAAATTATAGCCGCCGAGCCAACCCGTGACGTCGACGACTTCACCGATGAAGAACAGTCCGGGTATCGATTTCGCCTGCATCGTCTTCTGGTCGAGGCCATTGGTGTCTACCCCGCCAAGCGTCACTTCGGCCGTACGGTAGCCCTCCGAACCGGCCGGCTTGATGCGCCAGTCGTTGACCGCGGCCTCGACGGTTTTGATCTGGGCCTCGGAAAGATCGGCGAGGTTGCCGTCGAGCCCAGTTCGCTCGGCTATCGCCTGTGCCAGCCGTTTCGGCAAATGATTTGCCAGCACGGTCTGCACCGCTTGCCGGCCATTGCCACGCCTGGCGGCGCGGACGAGCTCAGCCACATCCGTGCCCGGCAGCATGGCGACGCGGATTTCATCACCCTCGCGCCAATAGGAGGAGATTTGCAGGATGGATGGCCCACTGACGCCGCGATGCGTGAAGAGCATCGCTTCGGAAAACCGCGTCTTGCCGCAGGCAATCTCGGCGTCGACGGCGTTCCCGGCCAGGGGCGAAAGCCGTTCAAGCGTTTTTGCATCGAAGGTCAGAGGCACCAGGGCAGGCCGTGTTTCGACGATGGCAAGGCCAAACCGTTCGGCAACCTCGTAGCCGAATCCCGTCGCGCCCATCTTGGGGATCGACTTGCCGCCACAGGCCACGACCAGGGACTGGCAAGAGACCGCGCCGGTGGAAAGGGCGAGTTCGAACCCTTGCACGGTTTTGGCGACCGTCTCAACGCGGGTCGACAACACCAGCTCGGCATCCCCGCCCCGCATTTCCGAGACCATCATGTCGATGATCTGGCGCGCGGAGCCGTCACAAAACAGCTGCCCCAGTGTCTTCTCGTGATAGGCGATGCCGTGGCGTTCGACGAGCGCGATGAAGTCGCGTTGCGTATAGCGGCTGAGCGCCGAGATGCAGAAATGCGGATTCCTCGAGATAAAATTCTTCGGGCTCGCATGGATGTTGGTGAAATTGCACCGGCCGCCGCCGGAGATGCGGATCTTTTCGCCAGGTGCCGCCGCATGATCGAGGATCAGCACCGAACGGCCGCGCTTGGCGGCCTCCACGGCGCACATCATTCCGGCGGCGCCGGCGCCGATGATCACGACATCATAGGATTGCATCAGGCTGATCGTTCCCGCATGACCCCGCGCCGCATTAGCCGGGCGAGGCGCTCATTCCGCCTGATACCTCCAATGTGCCGCGCGGCCAACAGGGTGGGCGAAGGCTCAGACCAACGTTTCTGCGAACAAGTCAGTCAATCGCTTCCAATGCCGCTCGGCACCGGCTGCATTGAAGACGCTATGGTCGGGCACGCACCAGCCATGCGCCATGCCGACATAATTCTCGATCGCGTGGTCGATTTCAGCGTTCCGAAGCGCCTCTTCCAGCCGCGTCGACTGCTCCGGCGGAAAGCTCCGGTCGACACCGGCCATGCCGACATAGACACGCGCCTTGATGGAGGCCGCCTTGCGGTGCGGACTGTCGGCGGCATCGCTGGCGAGATTGCCGCCATGGAAACTGGCGGCGGCCTTGATCGTGTCTGGATACGTCGCAGCGGCGTTGAGCGCCCGCGCTCCGCCCATGCAATAACCGACGGTGCCGATCGGCCCGGTGACGCCTTCGGCGGACATTGCCTCGAGAAACGCGCCGCTGTCGCTGATGGTCATCTCCTGCGTCGTGCCGGTGACCAGCGCCATCAGCGCTGTCTTGGTCTTTTCCACGGTGAAGGCGGGCTTGGCGTCGAACGGATCGTAAGGCGCATTGCGATAGAAGAGGTCCGGCACCAGCACCGCATAGCCCTCGCCCGCCAGCCGTTCCGCCATTTGGTCAAGCGCCGGGCGTGGACCGAAAGCGTCCTGATAGAGGATGATGCCAGCTTTGGCTGGAGAGACGTTGGTCGAGCGGAACAGGCCAGCCTTCGCCACGCCGTCACGGGTCTTGATCTGAAGGTCCTGCTTCGCCATTGCCTGCTCCGTTGATCAGATGGGCGATACATATCCGCGCAAGCGGCCGCGGCAAGGCGGTTGCCTGAGTCCGCCAGTCAACATTTCGTGGGATCGCGTGACGCGCTAAAGATCAGCGAATGCAGCCATATGGAAGGCCTGAACCTCTGCCGGATAGCGGTAGCTTGTGCCATAGGGGCAGGCATTGCGGTCAAGGCAACCGCCAGTGCGGCACGGCCCGCCATTCGCTCCCCGAACATGCGCCAGGCAGGGCTGGTAGGCGAACCCTTCCGTGGAATAGGCATCGACCGGGCAGGATTTCAGGCACGGTTTCTCGACACATGCGTCGCAGAGATGGATCGCTTCGCAAGGCTGCGGAAGCGCTATCTCCTCCTCGAACAGCAACGCGCCGCGATAGGCATGCCACAGCCCATATTGCGGATGCATGAGGATGCCGAGCGGCGACGGCCTCAGCCCCTCCGCCCGAACAGCCCATTGCTGGAACGGCAGGTAAGGCTTGTCCGACGGCGAAACGGCGCGCGCGCCAAACTTTTCTGCTACAGCGCCAATCACCTGCCGCGACCAGGTGTCGAGCGGATTGGCGATCGCCTGCGGCTGCTCTTCCCGCCAGCGCAGGAAATGCGGCCAAGGCGCGGCACCCGCCTGCCCCACCAGCAGGACGGACTTTGCCGGCGCGCCCGAGACCCCATGAGGGGCACCGTCGTGATGGGGAAAAAGAAAGCCGCCACGCAGGATGAGGCCGTTGGCGCCAAGCGCGGCCGTGATCTCCCCGATCATGCCGCGCACGCAATCATCCCTTCTTGTCCGGATCGGAGAAGGCGCTCCGCCAGACTTCCTTGTGGATGATGTTGGCGACTTTAGCCCCGCCTGACTCGGGCTCCTTTCAGGTGAAGGCGTCGGGCATCGACCCCTTCTTCTTGGCGATGAAGTCCTTCAGGGCTTCGTCGATGCCTTCATCAAGGTGCGGCGCCTCGTAAGACTCCAGCCAGCGCCGCGCCAGATCGTTGGCACGCTGCGGCGCGGTCTTCTGACCCTCGGCCAGCCACTGCTCATAGGAGTTGTTGTCGGCGATCGACGAGCGGTAGAAGGCGGTCTGGAAATTGGCCTGGGTGTGGTCGCAACCGAGATAGTGGCTGCCCGGGCCGACCTGGCGGATGGCGTCCATCGCCTGGCCGTTTTCCGAAAGATCGACGCCTTCGGAGAATTTTTGGGTCATGCCGAGCTGGTCGATATCCATCATGAATTTTTCGTAGCAGGACGCCAGGCCACCTTCGAGCCAGCCAGCCGAATGCAGCACGAAATTGGTGCCGGCGAGAATGGTCGAGTTCAGCGTGTTGGCGCTCTCATAGGCTGCCTGCGCGTCCGGGACTTTCGAGGCGCAGAGCGAGCCGCCGGTGCGGAACGGCAAGCCGAGGCGGCGTGCGAGTTGTGCCGCGCCATAGGAGACCAGCGATGGTTCCGGCGTGCCGAAGGTCGGCGCGCCCGACTGCATGGAGATCGACGAGGCGAAGGTGCCGAACAGCACCGGGGCGCCCGGCCGGATCAGCTGCGTGAACGACGCGCCGGCCAGCACTTCGGCCAGGACCTGCGTCAGCGTGCCGGCGACCGTCACCGGGCTCATCGCGCCGGCCAGGATGAACGGCGTGACGATGCAGGCCTGGTTATGACGCGAATAGACCTTCAGGGCGCCAAGCATGGTCTCGTCGAACACCATCGGCGAATTGGCGTTGATCAGGCTGGTCAGCACCGTGTTGTTCTCGACGAAGTCGTCGCCGAAGACGAGCTTGGCCATCGCCACCGTGTCCTCGGCGCGCTCCGGCGCGGTCACCGAACCCATGAACGGCTTGTCGGAATATTTGATGTGCGCGTAGACCATGTCGAGGTGGCGCTTGTTGACCGGCACGTCGACCGGCTCGCACACCGTGCCGCCCGAATGGTGGATCGATGGCGCCATATAGGCGAGCTTCACGAAATTCTGGAAATCCTCGATCGTCGCATAGCGCCTGACGCCGTCGAGATCGCGTACGAAGGGCGGACCATAGACCGGCGCGAACACGGTCGCATTGCCGCCGATCTGCACCGAGCGTTCTGAATTGCGGGCATGCTGGGTGTAGACGGATGGCGCGGTCTTCAAGAGCGAACGGCAGAGCCCCTTGGGAAAATGCACGCGCTCGCCCTTGACGTCGGCGCCGGCCTCTTTCCACAACTGCAACGCTTCCGCGTCATCGCGGAAAATAATGCCGATCTCTTCCAGCACCGTGTCGGTATTCTTCTCGATCAGCGCCAGGCCTTCCTCGTTCAGCACCTCGTAAACGTTGATCTTGCGCTTGATGTAAGTGAGCTGTGTGCCCGGGCCGCCGCCGGAACGCGCCGCGCGCCTTGCCGCCGCTCCGCCGCTGGCGCCGCGCCCACGCCGCGCGTTTGACGCTTCCTGGTCGACTGCCGCGTGTTCGCTCATGATCGCTCTTCCCTGAATATGGCCTGCCTGACTATGGCCGGTCCGTAACCGTTGCGGCCGCATGGCGCGGCTTTCGCCGGATCGTAGCCAAGCACCCTATTCGAAACGGCCCGTCCGCGCCAACGCCTGTCGCAAAATCGACAAGAAATCCGATAGATTTTCCAGTCGCTTTCCTTTTGCGGGAAGTCGCAAATCAGCTATGGATACCCGCCCGTTGCGGGTTAGGTATGAACGCCATTATTTTGTGCCTTGCGACACAGTCGCGATGCCGTGAGGAGCTGGATTAAAATGTCCGACGACGAGATCATCCTTTCCGAACTTTCCGACGACGAGTTGGTGCAGCAGATGCACGACGATCTCTATGACGGTCTGAAGGAAGAAATCGAGGAAGGCACGCGCATCCTGCTCGATCGCGGCTGGGTGCCCTACAAGGTGCTGACCGAAGCGCTGGTCGAGGGCATGCGTATCGTCGGCGAGGATTTTCGCGACGGCATCCTGTTCGTTCCCGAGGTGCTGTTGTCGGCCAATGCGATGAAGGCCGGCATGTTCATACTGCGCCCTCTGCTCGCCGCCACCGGCGCGCCGAAACAGGGCAAGATGGTGATCGGCACCGTCAAGGGCGACATCCACGACATCGGCAAGAACCTCGTCGGTATGATGATGGAGGGTGCTGGCTTCGACGTCATCGACCTCGGCATCAACAACGCGGTCGAGAAATATCTCGATGCGATCGAGCAGCACCAGCCCGACATCATCGGCATGTCGGCGCTGCTCACCACCACCATGCCCTACATGAAGGTCGTCATCGACACGATGAAGGAAAAGGGCATTCGAGACGACTATGTCGTGCTGGTTGGCGGCGCGCCGCTCAACGAGGAATTCGGCAAGGCCGTCGGCGCCGACGCCTATTGCCGCGACGCCGCGGTGGCGGTCGAGACCGCGAAGGACTTTATGAAGCGCAAGCACAACGTGCGTGCTTCGGCCTGATTGGACAATCCGGCATGGACAATAGAAAAAGCCGCGCCTTGCAGCGCGGCTTTTTTGTTCCCAGATGATGGGAAGGCCGCTCGCGGATCAGGGCTTCGTGACGGTGTCCTTGACCGCCCTGGCCGTCGATTTGACGTCCTTGCCGACGCCGCGGACGGTGTTCGCGCAAGCCGTAAGGGCCAGGACGCTGGCAAGAATGGCAATCGGTGCGATGCGTAGCAGTTTCATGGACGGTGTCTCCCTCAATAGATAAATTAGCTTACAGCAACGAAGCTCGGCTTGACTGATCCCATGGCCAAAACACAGAAAACGAAACCGAATCAAAGCGACAGGCTGCTCGTCATCGCCTGCGGGATGATTGCGCGCGAGGTGTTGGCCGTCAAGGAACGGCTCGGGCTGGATCACCTCGAATTGACGTGTTTGCCGGCGGAATTTCATTTCTATCCCGACCGCATCGCGCCAGCCATGGATAAGGCGATCGAGAGGGCCAAGGCGGAAGGTTACGAGCACATCTTCGTCGGCTATGCCGATTGCGGCACTGGCGGCCTGCTTGACCGCGTGTTGGAGAAGCATGGCGTCGAGCGCATGGCCGGCCCGCATTGCTTCGCCTTCTATCAAGGCATGGAGGCCTACGACAAGGTCGGCGACGACGACATGATGTCGTTCTACATGACGGATTTCCTGTGCCGTCAATTCGATGCCTTCTTCATGAAGCCGCTCGGCCTGGACAAGCACCCGGAGCTGATCAAGGACTATTTCGGCAACTACCAGAAGCTGATCTATCTCGCGCAGACTGATGACCCCGAGCTCGACAAGGTCGCGGAAAAGGCCGCTGCCCTCCTTGGCCTTGCCTATGAGCGCCGCTCCACCGGTTTTGGCGACCTGACGCCAGGCCTGGCGCGGGCGGCCGCGAACGCCTGACGGCTCAGGTCCCGTCTTCGGCCGCCAGCGCCGCCAGCACGTCGGCAAACTTGTCCTGCAGGCAAAGCCCAGCCTGTCCCTCGTCCGTGACGCGTCATAGACCCGGTCGATCGAGGGAAACATCGTCCAGCCTTTGCGCGCATAAAGTGCCGGAAATTCGGGAAAATAACGCGCCACGACCGATGGAGCGTCGGCGATCAAGTCGGCGCAATCGTCGGGTTGGAACGGCGTTGGCGCACAGACGATGAAGATGTCGAAGCCGAGTTCCGGTGCCTTCTCCAATGCCGCGACATGCGCCTGCGCCGCGTCGTCCACCGTCAGCCGCCGAAACAGCAGTTCGTTCGCCTTGGTGTTGGCGTCCGACTCCTCGATCGCATGCGCCATGTCGTCGGCCTCGGGGGAAGAAACGTGCCGTGCGCGCAGCACCACCACCCAGCCAACCCGACGACCCCGTGAGCAAGATTCGCATTCGTCACACCATGAATTTCGACCGTGACGCTGTTAAGCACGGATGACAGGCGCCAGCGACCCGGTAAGTTAGCCCCAGACAAAAACAGGGAATCCTTTGATGAACCTCCGCCCCTTGCTTGCCGTTGTCGGCCTGCTCTGCTGCGCTTTGCCCGCCTTTGCCGACGGTCAGGTGCAGAAACTGATCACCGCCGCCGACAAGGCGCGGCTCGACAAATATGGCGACACCCGCAAGGCGGCGCTCGCCGAGGCAAAGGCGGGCAAACCCGCCGAGCTCAAGCAACTCGACACGCTGCTGGGCAAGCCGCTGGTCGCCTTCTCCGACAAGGATCTCACCGGCAATTGGCGGTGCCGCACGATCAAGATCGGCGGACCGAGCCCGCTCGTGATCTATGGCTGGTTCAAATGCAGGGTCACCGATGATGGCTCCGGCTGGCGGCTGGAAAAGATCAGCGGTTCGCAGCGCACCCAGGGCCGCTTCTTCGACGACGGCGACAAACGCTCGATCTATCTTGGCTCCGGCTCCGTCAACGACGACCTGGCAAAGCCCTATGGCAGCGGCCCGCAAACCGACCAGGTCGGTTACGCCTTCCGCAACAGCGCCAAGGAATGGCGCATCGAATTCCCCGCGCCCTACTACGAGTCGAAGCTCGACATCACGGAGTTCAAACGCTGACCGGGGTCTTCATGCCATGGTAGGCTTCCGGCATACCAAGGATTAACCCGCCTGCCCTAAGGTCCGGCCACATCAGCCGGTCCTTGGAGCATGGCAAGATCAATGGCGGCGTCGCGACGTTCGATCCAGGGCTGCTATCGAAACAATGGTACCACCCAACGATCTGGTTCTACGTCTGGAGGGCTGAGAACCGGCATCTGATAACGCATCCAGCGTCGGGAACAGCGCAAACTTCGCCGCCATTCCTGCTGCATTGACCCCGTCGCGACATAGGTCGCAAACGAATAAACCCGCCTTTCATTTTACGACATCCAAATGCGTCGCTTTTGAATGCGCGCGCGTCGTCCCATAACAAGCAGCCTTACGACGCTTTCGGCAATGCTCGGAATATCGAGGAGCGAGAAATTCATGGCCGATCTTATCGTCGTCTACTGGCGCGACATCCCTGCCCAGGTCATCGTCAGGAAAGGCCGGCAGAACGCCAAGCGCGAATTGCCGTTGCGCTTCACCGAGGCGATCGACATGTGTGCCATGCGCACCGGCGCCGGTGGCACTGACGACTATCTCGCCGAATGGCGCAAGGCCGAACCGGTTCCGGTCGGTGACGATCTCGAAGCCGAGGTCGAAAAGGCATTCCACGAGCTCGACACGAAATACGACCGCGAGCGGCTGGTCGCTCTGGTCAAGGCGGGCGGAAAAGAAAATGTCTGACGAGAACCCGGCGGTTACCCAGGCCACGCTGGTCAAGAAGGCCGCGCCGAAATCCGACTACAAGCCAGCCGACGTGTCGCCACAGCGCCGCGTGCAGCGCTCGTTCGCGGTGAGACTATGGTCTGTTCGGCACTCGCGATTGCTCGAGTGGTTTTATGCCCGTTTTGCCGACACGTTCCTGCTGCTGCATCCCTTGTGGAAGGGCATCGGCTACGGCCGCGTCGAGGCTCCAATCAAATTCGTTGAAAAGCGCGTCAAGGGCTTCATGTTCGACTGCCGCATGTGCGGCCAGTGCATCCTGTCCTCGACCGGCATGTCGTGCCCGATGAATTGCCCCAAGCAGTTGCGCAACGGCCCCTGCGGAGGCGTGCGCGCCAACGGCAATTGCGAGGTCGAGCCCGATATGCCCTGCGTCTGGGTCAAGGCCTGGGAAGGTTCGCAGAACATGGTCAATTCCGACAGGATCCTCACCGTGCAGAAGCCGGTCGACCAGTCCTTGCGCGAAACTTCAGCCTGGCTGCGGGTGACCGCGCAGGCCGCGGCAGCCCGTGAAGCCGCCGCTGCCGCGAAGACCGGAGCCTCCGCATGATCGGCCGCCAGCTCGATGAAAATCCGGCCGGCATCCATTTGCCGCTCGATCCCCTGCCCGGCCACACCTCGCGCGGCCGGCTGGAGCGCGTGCTCAGGCGCGGCGAATTCGCGGTGACCACCGAGCTCAACCCACCCGACAGCGCCGATCCCGAGGATGTCTATAACAGGGCGAAGATATTCGACGGATGGGTCGATGCCATCAACGCGGTCGACGCGTCCGGTGCCAATTGCCATATGTCGTCGGTCGGCATCTGCGCACTGCTGACCCGCATGGGCTACGCCCCGATCATGCAGATCGCCTGCCGCGACAAGAACCGTATCGCCATCCAGGGCGATGTGCTGGGCGGTGCTGCGATGGGCGTCGCCAACATGCTGTGCCTGACCGGCGACGGCGTGCAGGCCGGCGACCAGCCGGGCGCCAAGCCGGTGTTCGATCTCGATTCCATGTCTCTGCTGGAGACCTGCCGCATCATGCGTGACAACGGCAAGTTTCTGTCCGGCCGCAAGCTGACGACGCCCCCGCAGCTGTTCCTGGGCGCTGCCGTCAATCCGTTCGCGCCGCCCTTCGACTTTCGCCCGATCCATCTCGGCAAGAAGATCGCCGCCGGTGCGCAGTTCGTGCAGACGCAGTATTGCTTCGACGTGCCGATGTTCAAGACCTTCATGCAGAAGGCCCGCGATCTCGGCCACACTGAAAAGGTGTTCATCCTGTGCGGCGTCGGCCCGCTCGCTTCAGCCAAGACGGCAAAATGGATCCGCTCCAACGTGCCCGGCATTCATATCCCTGACGCCATCATCAAGCGGCTGGAAGGCGCCCAGGACCAGAAGAAGGAAGGCAAGCAGCTCTGCACCGACATCATCAACGAGGTGAAGGAAATTCCCGGCGTCTCTGGCATCCACGTGATGGCCTATCGCCAGGAGGAATATGTCGCCGAGATCGTCGATGAATCGGGTGTGCTGAAGGGCCGCCAGCCCTGGAAGCGTGAGATCCGCCGCGACGACCAGATGGTCGCCGACCGGCTGGACCACATCCTGCACGACGAGATTACCGAAACCCAGGTGGATATGGTGAAGACCGCGCATTGACCCGCGCGGAACGACCACCATTCGCTTGATCGACAAGAGATAACGATATAAAGAACTCTTTATATCACGACGGAGAGATTTCATGACCCGGACCATCGTTGCCTCGGCGACACGAGAAATCATCATCGGCTTCGACCAGCCCTTCTGCGTGATCGGCGAACGCATCAACCCGACCGGCCGCAAGAAGCTCGCCGCCGAGATGGTGGTTGGCAATTTCGAGACCGTCATCAAGGACGCGCTGGAGCAGGCCGCCTGCGGCGCCACCATGCTCGACGTCAATGCCGGCGTCACTTCGGTCAACCCGAACGAAACCGAACCTGGTCTTTTGGTGCAGACGCTGGAAATCGTCCAGGGCCTGGTCGACCTGCCGCTGTCGATCGATAGTTCCGTCAGCGCCGCGATCGAGGCCGCGCTGAAGGTCGCCAAGGGCCGGCCGCTGGTCAACTCCGTCACCGGCGAGGAGGAAAAACTCGAAGCCATCCTGCCGCTGGTCAAAAAATACAACGTGCCCGTCGTCGCCATCTCCAACGACGAGACCGGCATTTCGATGGACCCGGACGTGCGCTTCGCCGTCGCCAAGAAGATCGTGCAGCGCTGCGCCGATTTCGGCATCCCGGCGCACGACGTCGTCGTGGACCCGCTGGTCATGCCGATCGGGGCGCTTGGCGATGCCGGCCGCCAGGTGTTCGCGCTGCTGCGCCGCCTGCGCGAAGAGCTCAAGGTCAACACCACGTGCGGCCTGTCGAATATCTCGTTTGGCCTGCCGCACCGCCACGGCATCAACGCCGCCTTCATCCCGATGGTGATCGGCGCGGGCATGACTTCGGCGATCATGAACCCGGTGCGGCCGCAGGAAATGGAAGCCGTGCGCGGCGCCAACGTGCTGAACGGCACCGACGAGAACTGCACCAAATGGATCAAGACCTACAAGGATTACAAGCCGGCCGAAGGCGGCCACGCGGTGGCGGCGCCGACAGCGGTCAATGCACCGGGCGAAGGCGGCGGCAATGGCAGCCGCCGGCGCGGCGGTCGTGAAGCCCGGATGGGCCGGGGATAAGCGCGCAATCGTGAATTCACCTGCAAACATTACCGATCCGCTCGTGCTGTTCATGCCGTCAGGCAAGCGCGGGCGGTTCCCTGTCGGCACGCCGGTGCTCGACGCCGCGCGCCAGCTCGGCGTCTATGTCGAGAGCGTGTGCGGCGGACGCGCCACTTGCGGGCGCTGCCAGATCGAGGTGCAGGAAGGCAATTTCGCCAAGCACAAGATCACCTCCTCAAACGACCACATCTCGCCCAAAGGTCCCAAGGAAGAGCGCTACGAACGCGTGCGCGGCCTGCCCGAAAGGCGCCGCCTCTCCTGCTCGGCGCAGATCCTCGGTGATCTCGTCATCGACGTGCCGCAGGACACCGTCATCAACGCGCAGACCATCCGCAAGGATGCCGACACCAGGGTGATCGCCCGCGATACGGCGATCCGCATGTGCTATGTCGAGATCGAAGAGCCCGACATGCACAACCCATCAGGCGACCTGGACCGGCTCAAGATCGCGCTGATGAAGGACTGGGGCTTTAAAAACCTCGAATTCGACTTTTATCTGCTGCCGCAGGTGCAAGGCATATTGCGCAAGGGCAACTGGACCGCTACCGCTGCCATCCACAAGGATGCCGACAGTGACATCGCGCGCGTCATCGCGCTGTGGCCGGGCCTCAAGAACGAGGCTTATGGGCTGGCCTGCGACATCGGCTCGACCACCATCGCCATGCATCTGGTATCGCTGCTGTCGGGGCGCGTCGCCGCCTCGTCCGGAACGTCGAATCCGCAGATCCGCTTTGGCGAGGATTTGATGAGCCGCGTCTCCTATGTGATGATGAACCCGGATGGCCGCGAAGGCATGACGGTGGCCGTGCGCGAGGCGATCTCCGGCCTCGTCGACAAGGTCTGCGCGGAAGGCAATGTCCAGCGCAACGACATCCTGGATTCCGTCTTCGTCGGCAATCCGATCATGCATCACCTGTTCCTCGGCATCGATCCGACCGAACTCGGCGGAGCCCCCTTCGCGCTTGCCGTCTCGGGCGCCGTGCGCATCAAGGCATCCGATATCGGGCTGAAGCTCAACCAGGGCGCGCGCCTCTATATGCTGCCTTGTATTGCCGGCCATGTCGGCGCCGATGCGGCGGCGGTGACGCTGTCGGAAGGCCCGCATCGCCAGGACGAGATGATGTTGATCGTCGATGTCGGCACCAATGCCGAGATCGTACTCGGCAATCGCGCGCGTGTCGTGGCTGCCTCCTCGCCCACCGGTCCGGCCTTCGAAGGTGCCGAAATCTCCGGTGGCCAGCGGGCTGCGCCCGGCGCCATCGAGCGCGTGCGCATCGATCCCGACACGCTGGAGCCGAAATACCGCGTCATCGGCTCGGAATTGTGGTCCGACGAACCGGGCTTCCTCGACAGCGTGCAGGCGACCGGCGTCACCGGCATCTGCGGCTCCGGCATCATCGAGATCGTCGCCGAAATGTATCTCGCCGGCATCATCTCGGAGGATGGTGTCGTCGACGGTTCGCTGGCCGCGCGCTCGCCGCGCGTCGTCGCCAACGGCCGCACCTTCTCCTACGTGCTGAAGGAAGGCGAACCCAAGATCACCATCACCCAGACCGACGTACGCGCCATCCAGCTTGCCAAGGCGGCGCTCTATGCCGGCACCAAGCTGTTGATGGAAAAGCAGAACACCGAGCATGTCGACCGCATCCATTTCGCCGGTGCGTTCGGCTCCTTCATCGATCCGAAATACGCCATGGTGCTCGGCCTTATCCCCGATTGCGATCTCGACAAGGTCTCGGCCGTCGGCAACGCCGCCGGCGCCGGTGCCCGTATGGCGCTGCTCAATCGCGGCTATCGTCGCGAGATTGAGGAGACGGTGAGCCAGATCGAGAAGATCGAGACCGCGCTGGAGCCGAAATTCCAGGAGCATTTCGTCTATGCCATGGCGTTGCCCAACAAGGTCGATCCCTTCCCGAAACTGTCGGCGGCGGTGAAACTGCCGCCACGCAAGACGGTCAGCGAGGATGGCATCGCCGGAGATTCAGCACCGCGAAGGCGCTCGCGCGAAGGCCACGCCGCACGGCGCAGCCGCGACTGACAAACCGCTTCAGGCCGTTGCGATCGGATTCATGTGTCTGCAGCCTGGGTAAGCGGGGTCTCTTTTCCGCGCTTGACGCCTTTGGGGCGTGAGGGGTGCAGCGCCCGGATGAGCGGCTTTTCAACGACCGGATAAAGCATCGCCGAGAACACCAGGCTGAGAACGACGATCAGCGCCGGCTGCAATGCCGGCAGCACGCCGAGCCGCAAGGTGATGCCCGTCACCGCGACGGCGACCAGGGCGTGCCAAAGATAGATCGAATAGGAGGCTTCGCCGAGGAAACTGAACAAGGCCACAGGCCTGAACGGCCGAGCGCGTTCGGCAAAGACCGCACCCGCCACGATCAGCATGGCCGGGATGCCCCAGCGCAATACGCGCGGCATATCGGCGTCGACCAACGGGATGACGGCGAGCAGAAGAAACCCACCACTAAGCAGCGTCAGGGCCAGCCCAAACGAGAGCCTAACGTCCTGGAGCCACAGGCGTGCGAGAATGACGCCGGCAGCGAATTCGAGCACGATTGGGCTGGTGAAGGAACGCGCATATCCGTCGGGCAAGACAAAATACAGCGCGACGATGATGGTGAGACTGCCGACGAGCACGCCCAGACGCCATCGTTCGCCCAGAAAAAGAGTCAAGGCGAAAACGAGATAGAACATCATCTCGTAGCTCAGCGTCCAACCCTGGAGGACGACGGGATGCAATGCGCCGTCTTGCAGAAGCGGCAAGAAGAACAGCGAGCGGCCGAGACTCAGCGGGCTGAGCAACTGATCGTAAAAAAACTGTGGCTTGATCAGCATGGCTGCGGCAGTCATGAAGGTGACGATCCAATAGAGCGGCACGATGCGGGTGATCCGGCGGCCGATGAAGCCCACTGGATCCGCCGGGCGGCTCGCCGTCGTCACCCACATGATGAAACCGCTGATCACAAAGAAGACGTCGACCCCGGCAGCACCGACCGAGAACGGGCCGTCGAACTGCTCGCTGACGTGGAAGCAGACCACAGCACTCGCAGCTAGCGCCCGCAGATACTGAATGCTGTGGATACTCGGCACGATGACCCCAGTCATGGTTTCCGCGTTGTGCTGCAACGCACACTTCTGCTGCTGCGCTGCACAATTACAGGCAGTTGCGGGGCGACTTGTCAACTATTTTCTATTCGAGTCGCAGCGCACCACCGCCCGAGGACGTCCAATTTACCGGGACCTGAAAACGACTTCGGCGCCTCGAAAACTCATTTGTATGCAATGTTTCCAGATTAGGCCGATCTGGAAACGAACGCGCTATTTCCGCGAAATCCATCCGATACATGGCAGGCGCATTTACCCCGCATCGAACGGCGGCCGAGAAGTCCTTGGCCACTGCCGTTCTTCAAGGGAGATGAAAATGTCGATGTTCGAAAGTCTCGGCCGCTTCGGTGTGACCGTCAGGCAAGCTCATGCCAGGAATAAGGCGATCCGCGCGCTGAACAGCTTGCCGGCGCATGTCCGGAAGGACATCGGGTGGCCGGCATCGCCGCCGAACGATCCGCAGGCCACGCTCGCCTCGCTGCTTCTGGGTACGACGCGCTGATGACCTTCACCGACAAATGCAAATTGCTCGGCCTTCGTCGGGGACCTCGTACGTCCCCGACGGCCCGCAACCGGCTGCGCGCGGCACTTCTGCCGCGCCACTGATCACACCAGCGTGTGGACAAGGCGCTGATCTTGACATCTTTGGCCAGGGCACGATCTTCAAGAATGAAGGGGAATTCTCTTAGTCGGCTGCCGCCGAAGTCCGTGTATCCGCATGCCAAGTTTGAAAAGCCACGTCGTGTCCTTCGTGCTCAGGCACAGCCGCAAGCAGGCCTTTTCCAGCCCGGAAAACCTGCAGCGCTGGATAGCGGCCGCGCGCAAGACCGAGGATCACCGTCCGCCGGCCTTGCTGCAGCAGCGTTACGATATCCAGACGCGCAGCGTTGACGGGTTTCCGGTCTACGAAATCGCGCCCAGGGCCGGAGAACACAAGCAGATACTCTACCTGCATGGCGGCGCCTATGTCTTTGAGATCACGCCTTATCACTGGTATCTGATCGCCGACATGGCCGACCGGCTGGGCTACGGCATCACCGTGCCGATCTATCCAATCGCGCCCGAGCACAACTTCCACGCAATGTTCGGCATGGTCGGCGCTGTCTATCGCCGGATGCTCGAGGAGACAGAGGCGGAAGACATCATCTTCATGGGCGATTCCGCCGGCGGCAACATGGCCGTGGTGCTGACCATGATGGCCGCGGAAGCGGGCCTGCCCCTGCCCTCGCGCCATGTGCTGATTTCACCCGGCCTCGACGTCTCGCTCGCAAACCCCGAAGTATTCGAGGCGGAGCGGAACGATCCATGGTTGGGCATTGCCGGTGGGCGGGAGGCGATCCGGCTCTATAGTGCCGGTATGGATCCGACCGACTGGCGCATCAGCCCGGTCTATGGCGATCTGTCGGTGCTGCCGAAGACATTGCTCCTGACGGGCTCCCGCGATCTTCTCACGCCCGACAATCTGATCTTTGCACAAAAAGCCCGCACCGCCGGTGTCGAGGTGGAGTTGGTTTACGAGGAAGGCATGTTCCACGTCTGGCCGCTGATTGACATGCCGGAAGCGCGGCGCGCGCGCCAACACATCGTTGCTTTCCTGAGCCAGAGCCCTTCGCCGATCGCCGCCTCCGCAGAGGCGGCGGAGCAGCGCCTTCGGTCCGACTATCCCGGATGATCAGAACTTGCCGGTTTCCCTAAATACTTCGAAAGTCGCGCGGATGTGGTCGGCGACGGCCTTGACCGGCGCACTGGCGTCCGGCGCCACCACCATGGCAAGATTGTAAGTGCCGATATCGGGCATGCCGTCCTTTGGGCAGAGTTCGACCATGTCGTTGCCGAGGAACGATCGCGGCAGCGGCGCGACCGCAAGGTCTGCCATGATCGCGGCTCGCTGGCCTGCGGTATGGGCGCTCATGTAAGCGACGCGATAGTTGCGGCCCTCGCGGCCTAATGCCTCGAGCGCACCGGCCCGCCAGGCACAGCCTTCTTCCCACAATGAGACCGGCAGCGGTTCGCGTAGATGCGCGCAGCCGCCCTTGGCGCCGGCCCACACGATGGGCTCGGTCAAAAGCACCTCGGCGCCAAGCGCGCTGGTCTTATAGGAGTTCGTCAACAGCGTGATGTCGAGCGCGCGGTCGTCCATGCGCCGGCGCAGATTGCTGCTCTGGTCGATGGTGACGTCGACGGCAATCGAGGGATGCGACTGCGCGAAACGCTTCAACACATGCGGCAACACGCGCTCGCCATAGTCGTCAGGTGAGCCGAGCCGCACCACCCCGACAATATCGGGGATGATGAACTTCGACACCACCTCGCGGTTGATCGACAGAAGCCGCCGGGCATAGCCGAGCAGCATTTCGCCGTCCGTGGTCAGCGTCACCGAACGCGCGTCGCGCGCGAACACCGAGCGGCCGAGAATATCCTCCAGCTTCTTGATCTGCATGGAGACGGCCGACGGGGTCCGGAACACCGCATTGGCCGCGGTGGTGAAGCTGCCGGTCTCGGCAATCGCCACGAAGGTGCGCAAAACGTCGAGGTCGAGCAGCGGCAGCGGGTGATTGAGTGGGGCGTTCATGACGATCTGCCTTCAATTTTTCTGATACAAAGCATCATTCCATTTCGTTTGATTGAACATCAGATCAGGAGCATAGTCAACTCCATCGAAGCAGCATGCCGCCAAAAGCGGCACGAAACGACCACGACGCAGACCTGCATTCGACATGTAATGAAGCTGAAACAGACCTGACGTAGTGCATTGCCGGCGCCTCCCGCGCCGCAGCAAAGGAGATCGAAATGTCTATCCTGTCGTCCCTCGGCCGCATCGCGACCGAATTCAACGCCGCCCGCGCCCGCTACCAGACCGAACGCGCCATCCGTTCCCTGCCGATCGAGTTGCAGAAGGATATCGGCTGGCCGGAAGCTTCCGACACCAAGACCGGCATTCGCAATGGCGTCGGATCCTGGGCTGGAGCAAAGTAGATCGTGTGTACCCCGTGCTGAAGGCCTGCCGCGCAACCCGCCCGGCAGGCCTTCTCTATTTTATTTGTATTCAAACGAATTCAGCAGCCATGCTGCCGCTGCATGGCGCATATGAGCAAGCCGCATAGCAGCTCGGTTTTGAAGCCAACCAACTGTAAATATTCGTAAATATTGGGCACAACACCTGCAACCTGCCCAAATCTGTTGCGGTCGGTGTCGCTTTTCATATCAAGCGCTTCGCTTTTGCGATTCAGTTTGTGCTTACACAAGCCTATATCCCCGTCAGCAAACGAGCTGCCCCACTCCATCAAGCGAAGGCGACCCGTCTGAGCAACCGATTGGAGATGATCATGAAGCTTTTTGCCCGCCTCTTCGCCCGCCGCGAAATGAACCTGACCACCGCTCTCGAGCGTCAGCGCCTCGCCAACACCATGCCTGGCCAGACCGGGGCCATGGCTGCGGCGCGTCTCGGCTTCGTCGCCTGATACCTCCACAGCCGCGCTCCCTGCCACGGCTTCAGAGTTGACAGCCGCCGCTTCGGTTCCGCCGAGGCGGCGTTTATCTGTTGCGCTTCCATCACCTTTTCACAACCTGACGGTGGCCTGGTTTGAGCAGCACCGCGCTGCGATTGCCCATTTGCGACCCATGTCGCAAATTTAATCTTGCCAAAGCCGCCTAGCCGATTGACAGGAATGGTTTTTCCTGATGACGCTATGCTATTCGCGACATCCTGTTCGCGTCATGGCCAGATGAGGTTCCCCGTGAACGCCGTCAAGCATCCGATCAAGCGGTCGTTTGTGTTCTTCCTTGTTCCCGATTTCACCATGATCGCTTTTGCGACCGCGCTGGACCCGTTGCGCTCCGCCAATCGGATGCTCGGCTACGAGGCCTATCGCTGGCGCCTTGCCAGCATTGACGGCAAGCCGGTGCGCGCCTCCAACGGCGTGGAGTGTGCGGTCAACACCTCGCTGGAGGAGGAACGCAAGAAGATGGCCGGGCCGGACCGCCCGAACATGGCCATCGTCTGCAGCGGCACCAATGTCGAGCGCTATCAGAACAAGTCGGCTTTTGCCTGGCTGCGCGAGGAATATAACCGCGGCGTCGCCGTCGGCGGTCTGTGCACCGGTGCGCATATCCTGGCCGCCGCCGGGCTGTTGTCGAACAAGCGCTGCGCCATCCATTGGGAAAACCTGCCGGGCTTTTCCGAGGCCTTCCCGAAGGCCAATGTCTTTGCCGACCTGTTCGAGATCGACCAGAACATCTACACCTGCGCCGGCGGCACCGCCGCGCTCGACATGATGCTGAAGCTGATCGGCGACGATTTCGACGAGAACCTCGTCAACCGCGTGTGCGAGCAGGTGCTGACCGACCGTGTGCGCAGCCCCACCGACCGCCAGCGCCTGCCGCTGCGCGCCCGCCTTGGCGTGCAGAACTCGAAAGTGCTGACCATCATCGAACTGATGGAGGCCAATCTGTCCGAGCCGCTGTCGCTGATCGAGATCGCCGACCATGTCGACCTGTCGCGCCGCCAGATCGAGCGCCTGTTCCGCACCGAGATGGGCCGCTCCCCAGCCCGCTACTATCTCGAAATCCGCCTCGACCGCGCCCGGCATCTCTTGATCCAGTCGTCGCTCCCGGTGGTCGAGGTGGCGGTCGCCTGCGGCTTCGTTTCGGCCTCGCATTTCTCGAAATGCTACCGCGAGCTCTACGCCCGCTCGCCGCAGCAGGAGCGCGTAGACCGCAAGCAGTTGCTGGCGGCTTGACCCCAAAACCGCAGACGACCGAGCCGTGAACGGTTAGTGCACCTCTGCGGTCCGCATCGCCTCGACGCGGATGTCCTCGGTCAGCCGTGCCTTCAACGCCGAGAATTCCGGACTGGTCTTCAGCGTGTAGTGGCGCGGATGCGGCAGGTCGATGGCGACATCCGACTTGATGCGGCCGGGCCGCGCCGTCATCACGATGACCCGCGAGGCCATGAAGATCGCCTCCTCGATGTCGTGGGTGACGAACAGCACCGTTTTCTTGCGCCGTTCCCATATGCCGAGCAGCAATTCCTGCATCAGCCCGCGCGTCTGGTTGTCGAGGGCTCCGAACGGCTCGTCCAGCAGCAGGATTTCCGGATCGTTGGCCAGTGCCCGCGCTATCGCCGTGCGCTGCTGCATGCCGCCGGAAAGCTGCTTCGGCCAATGATTCTCGAACCCCTTCAGCCCGACGAGATCGACATAGGAGGCAACGATCCCTTCCCTCTCCTCCTCGACCATGCCGCGTTCGCGCAGGCCGAAAGCGATGTTTTCGGCGACCGTCAGCCATGGGAAAAGCGTGTAGGACTGGAAGACCATGCCGCGGTCCGGCCCGGGTCTCGTCACCGCCTTGCCGTCGAGCAGAACGCGACCTTCGCTTGGCGCTTCCAGGCCGGCGACGATCCTCAACAGCGTCGACTTTCCGCAACCGGACGGCCCCAGTATGGTGATGAAATCATTTGCCGCGACCGCGAGATCCACCGGCATCAGCGCCCTGACCGGCTCTCCGCCGCGCACGCCGGCAAAGGTGCGCGCAACGCCCTCGATGAGAAGCTTGCTCACGCCAGGCTCCATGGAAAGAGCCAGCGGTTGAACGCCTTGAAAGCGAAATCGGACAACAGCCCGATCAGGCCGATGACGATGATGCCGAAGATGATCTGCCCGGTCGCCAGCCGTGACTGGCTGTTGATGATCATATAGCCGATGCCCGACGACGAGCCGATCAGTTCGGCAACGATGACATAGGTCCAGGCCCAGCCGAGCACCAGCCGCAGCGTCTCGGCGATCTCGGGCGCGTTGGCCGGCATGATCACCCGCCTGACGATGCCATTGTTGGTCGAGCCCAGCGTATAGGCGGCCTCGACCAGGTCGCGCCGTGTGGAACCGACCTTGACCGCAATGATCAGGATGACCTGGAACACCGAGCCGACGAAGATGACGAGCAGCTTTTCCAGCTCGCCAATGCCGGCCCACAGGATGAGCAGCGGAATGAAAGCCGAGGCCGGCAGGTAGCGGGCGAAGGAGACGAAGGGTTCCAGAAATGCTTCCACCGGTTTCCAGGCGCCCATGGCGATGCCGAGCGGCACGGCGACGACCGAGGCCAGCACAAAACCGCCGAAGACCCGCCAGATGGTGATCAGTATGTCGAGCCAGAAACGGTCCTCGACCAGCAGCCGCCAGCCGTCCCGCAGCATCGACAGCGGGTCGGCGAGGAAGATGCGGTTGACGTGGCCGCCAAGTGTGATCCAGGCCCAGAAGGCCACGAACAGCACGAAGAAGGAGATACCGAGCACTGTTCGCAGGCTCGGTGAGACAGGATGCAAGGGGCGCATCTTCATCCTTTGTCAGCGGGAAAGTGGCGGCGCACTGCGCCGCCGCACGGTATCCAAGGGTTGAACCGTCAATTCGCCACGGCGCTGGTGTCGGCCAGCGTGGCGACGTCGGGCGCCTCCTTGATCAGCCCCATCTGCAGCAGCAGGTCGCCGGCGGTCTTGGAAAAGTCCTGGAATTCCTTGGTGAAGAACTGCTTGTTCGCGGCCTTGTCGGCCCATTTCAGGTACTTCGCCGAATCCTCGAATTCCTTGGCCGACTGTTTCACGTCGGCGCCCATGATCTCGTAGGATTTCTGCGGATCCTTCTTGATCATGTCGAGGGCATCGAAATAGCTGTCGGCAAGCGCCTTGGCGGCGTCGGGATTGGCCTTGAGGAATTCGGGCGTGCAGCCGACCGTGTCGAGAACCATCGGATAGTCGAGCGTGGTCGCCAGGATATGACCCTGGTCGGCCTTGTCGCGCACGGCCGAGATGAAGGGCTCGTAGGTGACGGCCGCGTCATTCTGGCCGGCGAGGAAGGCTTGCGCCGCCGCGTCAGGCTCGAGATTGACGACCGTCACGTCCTTGGTCGACATGCCGTTCTTGTTCAGCACCCAGGCCAGCATGAAATAGGGCGACGTTCCCGGCGCGGAGGACGCTACATTCTTGCCCTTGAGGTCGGCGACGGTCTTGATGTCGTTGCGCACGACGATGCCGTCGGCGCCATAGGATTTGTCGAGCTGGAAGATTTGCTTGGTGGTCACCCCGCTGGCGTTCCAGACCAGCCAGGTCTCGACCGTGGTGGCGGCGCATTGCAGGTCGCCGCTGGCGATGGCGAGCGGCCGGCTGGCCTGCGGCACCTTCTTCAAGGTCACGTAGAGGCCATGCTTCTCGAACAGCCCTGCCTGCTTGGCGAGTGTCAGCGGCGCGAATCCGGTCCAGCCGCTGATGCCGATGGTGAGTGACGTGGCGGCCATCGCCGGCGCGGTCAACCCCGCGGCAAGCGTCAATGTCGCGGCAAAGACGGTTATCCTGTTCATGTCAGTTCCCCTTTTGTTTTTCTGGGGGAAATTGTTCACAGAGGCCGATGGGCTTGTCAATCAACAGGAACGTGTTTGCGCACAAAGCAGCCGCAACCCGGTCTGGAATTGCTCTACCTGCTATCGGGCATCCAGTTGCGGTTGCGCCACATTTTCTCGCCGACCTGGCAGTCGGCGGCGGGCTTGTCCTGCGCCAGCTCCACTGGCGGATAGTCCGCCTCCTCCGCCACCCAATAGGGTGACGCCGGACCGGCAAGCTCAAGCACAAGCTTGCGGCGGATGGCTTCGGGAAATTGTGTCCAGTCATTGACCGGGATCATGAAGGCACCGGCGCCGCCGATGACGCAGTCGCTGTAGTAGCGGTCGAGATCGTTCACGTCATAGACGCCAGAAAAGCCGCCCCGGGTCATCAGCGGCAGGCCGTTGATGACGATGCCTTGGCTGACCACCCCGTCGCGGACGAGATTGACCGGCGCGCCCTGGTTGTTCGGCCCGTCGCCCGAAATGTCGATGACGCGCTTGGTTCCCTGGTAGCCGCTTTCGGCGAAAAGGTCGCTGCCGAACTCCAATGCACCGGAGATCGAGGTGCGCCGTGCGCTGTTGGGCGGCTGGGCCGACATTTGCGCCACCACCCGCTCGGCGTCGGCGCGGCTTGCGATCACCGTCCACGGCACGATGACGTGTTGCCAGCCGGTGCCGGCCCATTCGACATAAGTGACGGCGATCTTGCCATAGGCGCCATCGGCGATCGCCTGCAGCACATTGTCATGCGTCAGCGCCGCCGCGTAGCCATGGCGCTGGATCTCCAGCTCCTCCGCCGACATCGACAGCGAAACGTCCACCGCCAGCACCAGCTCGACATCGACCGGCTCGTCGGCGTGGGATCTCGGCGCCAGCCAGAGCGTCAGCGCCAGTGCGGCAGTGGCCGAAAGCAGATGTCTCGCGCAGTGCAAACCAGACATTGCGCAAGGTTAAGCCAGAATCGCCCACCGAAAAAGAGAAAAGCCCGGCCGTGGCCGCGCTGATCCAATAGCGAGCCCGGCCGGGGGCGATCAGCTCCGCGGCTTGAGATTCTCCGGGTCGTAAAGCGGCTTGTAGCCAACGCTGGCGACTTCGACCGGATAAGTCTCGCCGAAATACTCGACCGTGAGCTTGCGGCCCTCCTGGGCATAGGCCCAGGGCAGATAGGCGAGCGCGATGTTCTTGCCGATGGTCGGGCCATAGGCGACCGATGTTGTGAAGGAGCGGCGGCCGAGTTCGTCGACCAGTGTATCCCCGCTCTCGGGGTCCATCACCGGCATGATGCCGACGGGATAACGGGCAACACCCTTGGAGTCCGTATTCTCGGTCATCACCAGCGTGCACAGCATGGCGGGCTGGTGCGCCCGTTCGCGATACTCCACATGCTTCGCCTTGCCGCAGAAATCGTTCTCCTTGACCTTCGGTCGGGCAAGATCGGCCTCGAGCAGATTATACTCGGTCAAAAGGTCGGCATTCTGCAGCCGCAGGCTCTTCTCCATGCGGCGCGTATTGGCGTAGGTCTCGACGCCGAATGGCATGACGCCTGTCGAGCGCAGCGCGTCCCAGACGGCCAGACCGTCCTCGTAGCGCATATGCAGTTCCCAGCCCTGCTCGCCGACATAGGAGATGCGGAACGCGGTGACGTCCTTGCCGCCGATCCTGACCGGCTTGATCGCCGCGAATGGAAAATTCTCCGGCGAAAGCCCATCCGGGTTCTCGACCACCTTTTGCAAGGTCGCCCGCGCGTTCGGCCCCCAGATGCCGATGGTGACGTACTTCTCGGTCACATCGGTGATCGTGACATCAAAACCTTTGTCCTGAGCCGTGCGGCGCATGTACTGGAAGTCGCGCGGCCCCGCGTCGGCGCCGTCGATCAGCCGGCAGCGGTCGGCCATGCGGATCACGGTGAAGTCGGCGCGCACCATGCCTTCCTCGTCGAGGAAGTGGGTGTAGATGCCCTTGCCGATGTTGTTGTCGCCGCCGATCTTGGCCGCGCACAGCCATTCCAGCAGCGCGACATGGTCGGGTCCTTCGATATCATACATGGAGAAATGCGAGAGGTTGACGATGCCGCAATCCTCGCTCATCGCCAGATGCTCGGCGTTGGAGACGCGCCAGAAATGGCGGTTGTCCCATTCGTTCTCGCGCACCGGCACCCGGTTTCCATACTTTTCAAGCAGATGCTCGTTGGCGGCGTAGCCGTGGGCGCGCTCCCAGCCGCCGAGTTCCATGAAATAGCCGCCGAGTTCCTTCTCGCGCTCCCAGAACGGCGAACGCCTGACGTTGCGGGCCTTGGAGAAGGGTTCGCGCGGATGCACCGCCGGATTGTAGACCTTCATCGCCGTCTCGGTGCAGCGATCCCAGATGAACTGTTCCTTGGTCTGGTGCGGATAGAAGCGCGCATAGTCGATCGCGTGGTGGTCGATCTCGGTGCGGCCGTCGGTCATCCAATCGGCGATCAGCTTGCCCATGCCCGGGCCGTCCTTGACCCAGATGGCGACGGCATACCAAAGCCCCCTCACCTTCTGGCTTTCGCCCATGGATGGGCCGCCATCGGCCGTCACCTGCAGCAGGCCATTGAACGAATGGCTTTCGTTATAGCCGAGTTCACCCAGGATCGGCGTCAGTTCCATGGCGCGTTCGAGCGGCGCCAGGATCTGCTCCATGTCGAGATCGCGCTGCGACGGCGACAGCCGCGCCTGATCCTTCTCCAGCAGGTCGCGCGGGTGGCAGAGGCGCGGATTGGTCTCTTCGTAATAGCCCCATTCGATCTGGCCGCCCTCGGCGGTCTTGGGATCGCCAGTGTCACGCATATAGGCCGAGTTGCCCTGGTCGCGCAGCAGCGGCCAGCCGATCTCCTTGCCGGTGCCGGCGAACTCGGTGTACGGGCCAAAGAAGGTCAGCGGATGGTCGATCGGCATGACAGGCAGGTCCTCGCCGACCATCTCGGCGATCAGCCGGCCCCAGATGCCGGCGCAGACGATGACGTAGTCGGCCTCGATCGTGCCGCGGTCCGTCACCACGGAACTGATGCGGCCATCCTTGACGACAAGCGACTTCGCCGGCGTGTTGGCGAAGGATTTGAGCTTGCCGGACGCTTCGGCCTGGTCGACCAGCTTGCCGGCAACGGTCTGCGAGCGCGGAATGACGAGACCGGCGTCCGGATCCCACAGGCCGCCCTGCACCAGGTCCTGTTCGATCAGCGGGAATTTTTCCTTGATCTCGGCGGGCTCGATCAAACGGGCGCGCGTGCCGAAAGCCTTGGCCGAAGCGATCTTGCGCTTGATCTCGTCCATGCGGCCGTCGTCGCCCACACGGGCGACCTCAAGGCCGCCGACGCGCGCGTAGTGGCCCATCTTCTCGTAGAAATCGATGGAATAGAGCGTCGTCCAGCAGGACAGAAAATCATGGCTGGTGGTGTAACAGAAGTCCGACGCATGCGCGGTCGAGCCGATATCGGTCGGGATGCCCGACTTGTCGATGCCGACAATGTCGTCCCAGCCGCGTTCGATCAGATGATGGGCGATCGATGCGCCGACAATGCCGCCAAGGCCAATGATGACGACCTTCGCCTTTTTCGGAAACTCTGCCATTGCCCGCGACTCCAGAAATGCTGTTGCGGGCGGCGTCGGCGCCCGCTTGATCGGCGCACAATATGCAGGCGACGGGCACGGCGCTACCGCCTGTTTGCGACACGCCAAAGATGCGGCGCGACCCTTCCCAAATCAGGGAAAACAGCTACCCATCAGGCAAACGCCCACACGTCCTGGGCCAGGAAGCCAAGCTGGTAGCCCGCCGTTTTCAGCTTGACCACGACCTGGCCTATCTACAGGGCGGCGCGCCGACCTCGACCTTGATCATGCCGGGACGATAGCGCTTGAGGTCGAGCTGCTCGAACACGATGCAAACGGCTGACGCGGGGGGATTTTCAGCGTCATTGTTAGACAGCTACCGGAAATGATAAAAGGCCGAGCAAACGCCCGGCCTTTCCAATCATGCCACCGAGATTACTTGATGCGGGCGACACCGCCGGAAATCTCGACGGTTTCCGAACCGGTCAGGGCTTCGAGGTCGCCATTGGGCAAGGTGACGAAGCAACCGTTCTGGCAGAACTCGACGGTTTCGCCGCCGGCCAGCGCAAGCTCGGTCTTGCTGCCGCCCTCGGTCACGACCAGCGTGCGCGTCTCGGCGTCCTTGTTGACCGCGCTTGCGGCATGGGCGGAGCCGCTCACGGCGAGCAAAGCCACGGCGGCGACGAGAGACTTCCACATTTGCAATATCGGTGTTCCCACCGCCTCTGTTGCATTTCACAAGGCATTTTCGCCTTTGCATGGAGCTTATATGAGATGGAAGCTGAACCGCAACTGAATGCCGCATTCATGCCGCAATTGGTCTTGGCGACGTGCAACGCCTCAAATCTAATCCGGATCGGGCTTGCGTGTCTTGCGGCTTGATTTGGCCTGACGCTTCGCTTCGGCCTCGGCTTGCGCCTTAGCCTCTTGCTGTTCGGCGAAATCGGCCTCGATCTTGTCGTCATCGGTCGGCCATGCCACGTGCTTCTTGGCCTCGACGACCGCGCGAGGCGTTGAAGGGATTTCGATGTGCTGATCGTCGAATTTCTCCAGCACGGTGAAGCGGACGTCGTTCTGCACGATGTTGCCGTTCATCACATCGGCCAGGAACAGACGAATCTCGAATTCGAGCGCGGCGGGTCCGAAATTGGAAAACAGCACGAACGGCTCGGGGTTCTTCAGCACCAGCGGATGGCTGCGCGCGATCTCCAGCAGGACGGCGTGGACATGCTTGACGTCGCTGCCATAGGCGACGCCGACCTTGATGTCGATGCGGCCCAGCTTGTTGCGGTGCGTCCAGTTGCCGACGGCATTGTTGATCAGGTTCGAATTGGGCAGGATCACCGACTGCCGCTGGAAAGTCTCGATCTCGGTGGCGCGCACGCTGATCTTCTTGACCGTGCCGCTGACGTCGCCGGCCACGATCCAGTCGCCGACCTTGAACGGCCGCTCGGCCAAGAGGATCAGGCCGGAGACGAAATTGGACACCACATTCTGCAGGCCAAAGCCGATACCGAGGGAGAGAGCGCCGGCGACCAGTGCCAGGCTGGAGAGATCGATGCCGGCCGCCGAAATACCAACCAGCGCCGCAAGAGCAACGCCGGCATAGCCGACCGCCAGCCGGATCGAGTTGCGCACCCCTGTATCGACCTTGCCACGCGCCATGACCGAGCCGTCGAGCCAGCCCTGGAACCAGCGCGTCAGGAAATAGCCGATGACGAAGACGACGATGCCCGACAGGATGCCGGTGACCGAAATCGTCACCGAACCGATATTGATCCCGGTTGCGAGCTTGTACGCCCACGCTTCGATATCGCCAGGCTGGAAGCCCCACATCAAAAGGATCAGCGGCAGGAACACCAGCACGATCATCACGTTGATGGCGATGCTGACGACAAGGCCGAGCTGGTCAAGCGCGGTGTCCTCGTAGCTGGAATTGGCCGACAGCCAGCGCCCGACCGACGTGTTGGCGAAAGCGTCCTCCTCGCCGATCGCCTGCGCCGACAGGAAGCCGATATAGGCTGTTATCAGCGCCGTGCCGGTGACCACGACCTGTTGTGAGACGAACAGCGCAAGGCCGATATAACCGAGCAACGCCGCGACGATGGTGAACAGGCCAAGGGCGAGCGATGTATAGCGCAGCCATGCCGGCCATGGTCGCCAGCTTCCGTCACGCGCCCTGAACGGCCTCAGCATCGCCATCAGCATCAGGATGACGCCGACGGTTATGGCGGCTCCGAAACTGCGGGCGATGGTCAGCGACAGCGGCGAGCCCATCTTGTCGTTGACGATCGACAGGAAATAGTTGGCGCCGATGACCACGGCCATGGCTGTCGCTAGCCGCACCAGCCAGCGCGCCGGGCCGGTTTCGACGGGAATGAGCCGCCAGTTCGGTAGGCGCGGCTCAAGCGCAGCGTTGGTCAGCCGATTGACGCAAAACACCACGCCGATGACGGCCGCCAGCGCATTCAGGAAGAGCCCGATATCGCCGCGCAAAACATTATAATAGTTGAAGAAGAAGATCGTCGAGCCGAGAAAGGCGGCAACCGCCACCGTCGGCAGCAAGGTCGACCAGAACGCCACCGAAAGACGGCTGAGATAGGACGGGTCCTCATTGCTGGAGTCGGCCTCGAACACCCGCCCGAACAGGCGCCGCCCGCCGACCAGCAGCACCAGCGCAAGGCCGAGCGCCACGAAGGTTGCCGCCAGGATGGCCTGGAACTTGAACTTGATGGCGAAGCTCAGCCAGGACGACACCGCCTTGTAGAAATTGCCGAACTCGTCGCGCGCATCGGAAAACACCTGCGGGCTCAAGGCGTCCGAGAGTACGTAGCGCTTGGTCAACAGATTCCGGAACAGCGCGCTGCGCATGTTGCCGATCTTGTCGATCAGCCCGCTGATGCGGATCGACAAGGTCTGAGCTTGTGCGATGACCGCGTTGATCTCCGCCTTTTCGGACGTCAGCGCCTGGCGCTCGCCGCTGACGATGTCGGGCTCCGCCGGTCGGCCCGCGGCAGGCGGCGGCCCGAGCTGTTCGAGCCGGCTGTTGATTTCGCCCAGGCGCGTGCGGAACGCCAGCGCGCTGGTCAGCGATTGCCGCGACAATTCCTCGAGCTGCAGGCGGATATCGACGAGGTTGCTGTCGTCCTCGCCATCCTGCTGTGTCTGCTTCTCGAAATTGTCGGCCTTGGTCGTCAGGCCCTGGATGATCTTTTGCTGGTCGGCGACCAGTCCGGCGGGCGCCTGGCCAACGCCTTGCGCCGCCGCCTCGAACGACAGCGGCGCAGCAACGACAAGCGCCAGGACCAGAATGAGGCGAAGCAATCGAAAAAACATGATGGATCGGCGACTCGCGGGCGGCAAAGGCATTCAAAAGCCTGTCCTTGATAAAGACGGCCATATCATGGGGCAAGTCATCGCGACGATCGCACTCATCAAGCGTCGGCCAGTCGAAAGGCGATGGCGCAATATTGGCTTTCTATCAGCCCCCTGCTCTATAGTCTGCCGCATCGCCGCAACGGACACCTTACACATGGCAGAGTACTCAGCCCTTTCGCTGCTCGCGAACGCGTTCAAGGGAAACAAGGACTGGAAGCCGGCCTGGCGCAAGCCGGATCCGAAGGCATCCTACGACGTCATCATCATCGGCGGCGGCGGTCACGGCCTGGCGACCGCCTACTATCTAGCCAAGGAACATGGCATCACCAATGTCGCGGTGCTGGAGAAAGGCTGGCTGGGCTCCGGCAATGTCGGCCGCAACACGACGGCCGTTCGCTCGAACTATCTCCTGCCCGCCAATACCCGCTTCTACGAACATTCGATGAAGCTGTGGGAGAACCTGTCGCACGAACTCAATTACAACGTTATGTTCTCGCAGCGCGGCTGCCTGAACCTGGCGCACACGCCGGCTCAGTTCGACGACTACGCAAGACGCGGCAACGCCATGCGCCATCTCGGCGTCGATGCGGAACTGATGACGCCAGCCGCGATCAAGCGCTTGATCCCGGCGCTCGATATCTCCAATGATGTACGCTTTCCGGTGGTTGGCGGCCTGATGCAGCGGCGCGCCGGCACCGCCCGGCACGATGCGGTCGCCTGGGGCTATGCACGCGGCGCCGACCGGCGCGGCGTCGACATCGTCGAGAATTGCGAGGTCACCGGCTTCCTGCGCGACGGCGACCGCATCACCGGCGTTACCACATCGCGCGGCGATGTCAGGGCCAAGAAGGTAGCGGTCGCGGTGGCCGGCAGCACCGGCCGCGTCATGCAACTGGCCGGCGTCGAGACAATGCCGATCGAGAGCCATGTGCTGCAGGCCTTCGTCACCGAATCGCTGAAACCCTTCATCGACACGGTCGTGACGTTCGGCATGGGCCATTTCTACATGTCGCAGTCCGACAAGGGCGGCCTTGTCTATGGCGGCGACATCGACGGCTACAACAGCTACGCCCAGCGCGGCAACCTGCCCATCGTCGACGAGGTGATGAGCGAGATGCTGGCGCTTTTCCCGGGCCTAGCGCGTGTGCGCATGCTGCGCTCCTGGGGCGGCGTCTGCGACATGTCGATGGACGGTTCGCCGATCATCACCATCGGGCCCCTGCCCGGCATGTATCTCAATTGCGGCTGGTGCTATGGCGGCTTCAAGGCGACGCCCGCTTCCGGGTGGTGCTTTGCCTGGACAATCGCCAAGGACCAGCCGCACGATTTCAACGCCCCTTTCACGCTGGACCGATTTCATCGCGGCCTGGTGATCGACGACAAGGGCCAGGGCGCGAACCCGCGGCTTCATTAGGAACATTCAGTGCTGATCACTTGCCCCTATTGCGGCCCGCGCGACGTCATCGAGTTCACCTATCAGGGTGACGGCAACCGCGAACGTCCCGACCCTGCCTCGCAGAATTTCGAGGCCTGGAACACCTACGTCTACGACCGGCTGAACCCGGCCGGCGACCACAACGAGGTCTGGCAGCATTCCGGCGGCTGCCGGGCTCACCTGAGGGTCGTGCGCAACACGCTGACGCATGAGATTTCCAGTGTCGCCTTCGTGCGCGGCGATCACAGCTCGGCCGCGCGCCGCAAGGCGGAGGACAAGCCATGAGCCCGCGCCGCACCGTCACCGGCGGCCGCATAGACCGGTTGAAGACGATCCGCTTCACGTTCGACGGCGTTGCCTATACCGGGCATGGCGGCGACACGCTGGCGTCCGCGCTGCTGGCCAATGGCGTCACCCTTTTCGGGCGTTCTTTCAAATACCATCGCCCGCGCGGCCTGCTGAGCGCAGGCGTCGAGGAGCCCAACGCGCTGGTAACGGTGCTGAAGGGCGAGGTGCGGGAACCCAACATCCCGGCGACCATGGTCGAGATCCATGACGGGCTGATTGCCGTCAGCCAGAACCGTTTCCCCTCGCTCACCTGGGACATCCATGCCGTCAACCAGCTCGGTGGCAAACTGCTGTCGGCCGGCTTCTACTACAAGACCTTCATGGGGCCGGTTATCGGCCCGCTGAAAGGCACGCGCTTCTGGATGTTCTGCGAGCATTTCATCCGCCGCGCCGCCGGCCTCGGCAGCGCCGGATCGGCAAAGGACCCGGCCCGCTACGAGCGCATGAACGCCTTTTGCGACGTGCTTGTGGTCGGCTCCGGCCCAGCCGGCCTGATGGCCGCCAAGGCCGCCGCGGACCAAGGCGCCCGCGTCATGTTGACCGATCTCGAGCCGCGTTTCGGCGGTTCGGCCAACTGGTCCGGCGAAACCATCGATGGCGCACCCGCGGCTGATTGGGTGCACCGCACCGTCGCTCAGCTCGAGGCGCGCGACAACGTCCGGCTTCTGCCGCGCACCACGGTCTGGGGCTACTACGACAACAACACGCTTGCCGCGCTCGAGCGGGTCAGCGACCACAAGGCACAGCCCGCCAAGGGTGAGCCGCGCCATCGCTACTGGGCGATCCGCGCGGGATCCGTCGTGCTGGCTACCGGCGCCTTCGAGAGGCCGCTGGTGTTTCCCGGCAATGACCGGCCCGGCGTGATGCTGGCGCATGCGGCGGAGCGCTACGCCAACGAATTGGGCGTGCTGCCGGGGCAGCGCGTCGTGGTGTTCACCAACAATGACAGCGCCTACCGGTCGGCGCTGGCGCTGAAGCAGGCAGGTGCGGCGATCGTTGCCATCGTCGACGTGCGCCCGCAACCGTCCGCCGAGATGAGCGCCCTGGCCGGCGAAGCCGAGGCGGAATTGCTTTCCGGTCATGCGGTGGTCGCCACGGAAGGCGGCAAGTCGTTGTCCGGCCTCAAGGTCCAGCGTTTCGACATGGTCGCCGGTGCGCTGAGCGGCGATGCGCGCAGCGTCCATGCCGATTGCCTGCTGATGTCGGGCGGCTGGTCGCCGACTATCCATCTGGCCAGCCAGGCCGGCGCCAAGGCGGAATGGAACGCCGCCCGGCAGGCCTTCCTGCCGCCCAAGCCGACGCAAAATTGGATCGGCGCGGGCGCCTTCACCGGCAGCTTTTCGACGGTCGAGGCGATCGCCGAAGGGCGCGCCGCAGGCACTGCCGCGGCTGGCGGAACCGCCGCGCCTGTAGCATTGCCCGCTGTCGAGGCAACCCCTGGAGATCCAGATCCCGCGCCCGTGTTCGAAATCAAGGGCAGCGGCAAGAGCTTTGTCGACTTCCAGCACGACGTCACGGCGGAGGATGTCCGCCTGGCGCATCGCGAAGGCTTCGTCTCTGTCGAGCACCTGAAGCGCTACACCACGCTCGGCATGGCCACCGACCAGGGCAAGAGCTCCAACGTCCCCGGTCTTGCCATCATGGCGGAAGCGCTCGGCAAGCCAATCCCGGAAGTCGGCACGACGCGCTTCCGGCCACCCTTCGCACCGGTGTCGATCGGCTCGCTGGCAGCCGAGCGCTTCGGCGACCTCAAGCCCGAACGGCTGACGCCGATGCATGACTGGCATGTCGCCAATGGCGCGACCATGTATTCGGCCGGCCTCTGGTACCGGCCGATGATCTACGGGCTTTCAGGCGAAACCATCGAACAGGCCTACGTGCGCGAAGCCAAGGCGACGCGCGAAAGTGCGGGCATCGTCGATGTCTCGACGCTGGGCAAGATCGCCGTGCAGGGCCCCGACGCCGCCACGTTCCTCGACCGTGTCTACACCAACATGTTCTCGACCCTCGCCGTTGGCAAGGCGCGCTACGGTTTGATGCTGCGAGAGGATGGTTTCGCTTTCGACGACGGCACCACCTGGCGGCTCGGCGAACAGGATTTCCTGATGACCACCACCACGGCCAATGCCGGCAAGGTGATGCAGCATTTGGAATATTTCCTCGACGTGATCTGGCCGGAACTCAAGGTCCACGTCACCTCCGTGACCGACGAATGGGCAGGAGCCGCGATCGGCGGGCCGAAAGCGAGGCAGATTCTGGCCGCCTGTGTCACCGGCACGGCTGTCGACAATGCGACGCTGCCCTTCATGGGCATCGTGCACGGCGAGATTTCAGCTGTGCCGGTGATGATTTGCCGGCTGTCCTTCTCCGGTGAAATGGCGTTCGAGGTCTATTGCGGCGCCGGCCACGGCACCCATGTCTGGGAAGCGTTGATCGAAGCCGGCAAGCCGTTCGGGCTGGTCACCTACGGGCTGGAGGCGCTGGGCACGATGCGCATCGAGAAGGGCCATGTCACCGGCGCCGAGATCGACGGCCGCACCACGGCGCGCGACCTGCATCTCGACTGGATGCTGTCGAAGAAGAAGCCCTTCATCGGCTCGGCGATGATGGACCGCGAAGGTCTCGTTGCGTCCGAGCGGCTGGAACTGGTCGGCCTGGTCTCGCTCGACAACCGGCCGCTCAATGGCGGCGCGCACATTGTCGAGGAGGTCGACGAAGCCAATCCGCACGGCTCGGTCGGGCACATCACCGCCTGCTGCTATTCGCCGGCGCTCGGCAAGCATATCGCGCTGGCGCTGGTCAAGGGCGGCAAGGCCAGGCACGGCACGCGCGCCCATGTCTCCGATCCCTTGCGCAACCGCTTCGGCCCCGTGGAGATCGTCTCCAACCACTTCTACGATCCGGAAGGGACCCGCATGCATGGCTGAGCGTCAATCGCCCCTCGAGCCGGAGTTCCATGTCGGCTCGCATGGGAATTTCGAACATGGCGTCGAGATACTGCTCACCGAAACCCGGCCGGGCTCGATCGTGCAACTCGCAGCATGGCCGGGCGAAGAGAAGAAACTGATCGCGGCCATCCGCGGCGTCACCGGGCTTGCGCTGCCCGACGGCGCTGGCGGCGGCTTGAGCGACGGCGTGAAATCGGTGTTCGGCTTCGCACCGGGAAAATTCACGGTAACCGATGAGGCCGAAGGACTGGCCGCGGCCTTCGCCAAGTCGGTGACGCCGGCCATCGGCACGGTGACGGACCTGTCGCATGGCCGCACCGCCATCCGCATCGCCGGGCCGAAAGCCGAATGGGTGCTGTCGAAATTCTTCGCCATCGACTTCGCCCTGCCCGCCTTTCCGGTCGGCGCCGGCCGCTCGACAACGCATCACGATGTCTTCGCCCAGATCCAGCGCACCGGCACCGACCAGTTCGACATCTATGTCTTCCGCTCCTTCGCCCGCTCGTTCTGGAAGGCGCTCTGCCACGCCAGCGAGGAGGTCGGCTACGAGGCACAGTAAGCGGTGTGGCCTTAGAGCGGCTGCCTCTGGCCTCAATGCCGGCTGGTTCTGCCGCTAGAGAATTGCGCCGCGGGCGCCCATGATGGAAACGTGGCCCGTTCAACCGGTCCAAGGGGATGAAAATCCCATCTCAGAGTCGGCATATTTGGTTCGAACATCCCCATGACCGCTGAACTATCCGCCGGCGCCACCGATCGCGCCGATGTGTCGGCCAGAGCCTTGCTCCTGCTGCCGCTGACCGTTGCCTGCGGCGTGTTCATGACCAGCCTCGACCAGAATGTCGTGGTGACGGCGCTGCCGGGCATCAGCGAAAGCCTTGGCCGTCCGCCAAGCCAGCTCGGCCTGCTGATCACCGTCTACGTCGCCAGCCTGATCATCTCGATGCCGCTCGGCGGCTGGGCCGCCGACCGTTTCGGCCTGCGCAATGTCTATTGCTTTGCCCTGCTGGTGTTTGCCGCTTCATCGGCCCTGTGCGGGCTGTCGAACGACATCTGGATGCTGGTCGGCGCCCGCGCGCTGCAGGGCTTCGGTGGCGCTCTGATGGGCACGCTCGGCCAGGTAGTGATCCTGTCGACCTTCCCGCGCAGCCGGACCTTGAAGATCAACATGTATATCTCACTGGCCGGGCAGTCCGGGCCGCTGGTCGGTCCGCTCGTCGGCGGCGCATTGACCACCTACATCTCCTGGCGCTGGATCTTCTTCATCAACGTGCCGTTCGCGCTCGCGGCGGCTATTCTTGCCGCCTCATTGTTTCCGACAATGCCCAAGCCGGTGCGCACGCGGTTCGATTTTCCAGGCTTTGTGCTGGTCGGCGGCGGCATGGTCCTGCTGGTCTTCGGCATGGACTCGCTGGCGGCGAAAGACGCCGCCGGCAGCATGATCGCCGCCGAGCTTGCGCTGGCGCTCATCATCCTGACGGCCGCCTCCTTCTACTGCCTGCGTGTGCGCAATCCCCTGCTCGATCTCAAGCTCCTGCGCATCCGCACCTTCCGCATCTCCTTCCTTACTGGCGGCGGGCTCGACACGATCGGTCTCAGCTCCGTCGTCTTCCTGCTGCCGCTGATGTTCCAGCTCGGCTTCGGCATGAGCGCGGTGCAGGCGGGATCGCTGACCTTCGTGGCGGCGGTCGGTTCGGTGGGTATGCGTGTCTTCATGCCACGCGTCCTCAACCGTTTCGGTTTTCGCCGCGTGCTGGTCTTCAACACACCCGTTGTTGCCGCCATGGTCGCGGGCTTCGCCTTGATGCAAGCAACGACTCCGGTCTGGATCACGCTCACCTACATCTTCGTCTTTGGCGTCTTTCGCTCGGTGCAATGGGCTTCGACCGGCAACCTCGCCTATTCCGACATCGCGCCCGAACAACTCGCCCGCTTCAGCGCGCTCTACTATATTCTCTGGCAGCTGGCGGTCGCGATCAGCGTCGGCCTGGCGGCTGCGATGCTGTCGTTTCTCGCTGGCGGCGGGCCGGCCGCCGCCAGCGATTTCCGGATCCTGTTCGTGATCGAGGGCATCATCACGCTCTGCGCGCTGCTCGCCTATCTCAAGCTGACGCCGCAGGACGGCGCCCATGTCAGCGGCCACGGCGCACACATGAATACGGAATAGCGGAGCTGCGCCGGACGAAACCTATTCGCTGAACGTCACCCATTGCTCGAGCGGCTCACGGTCGGTGCGGAAGGCGTTCTCGGGCTTGGACGTGTCTTCATAGCCGAGCGCCATGCCGCAGACGACGATCTCCTCGTCGGGAATGTCGAGCACCGGCCGGATCTGCCGGTGATAGGGCGCGAAGGCCGCTTGCGGACAGCTATGCAGCCCCCTGCCGCGCGCCGCGACCATGATGTTCTGCAGGAACATGCCGTAATCGATCCACGAACCCTGGTTGAGCCGGCGGTCGATGGTGAAGATCATGCCGACCGGCGCGTCGAAGAAGACGAAGTTGCGGTCGTGCTGGGCGCGCATCTTGTCGACTTCCCGGCGGCCGATGCCGAGCGCGCCGTAGAGGCCGAACCCGTTGGCACGGCGGCGGGTGAGATAAGGCTCGAAGAACTGGGTGGGATAATAGCGGTATTCGTCCCAGTCGGCTTTTTCCGCGCGGATGCCGGAATTCATGATGGCATCCGTGATCCGTTGCTTGGTCCCGCCCTTGGTGACATAGACCCGCCACGGCTGCATGTTGGTGCCGGAGGGAGCCCGCGCAGCAACAGTCAGTATGTCTCGGATCGTCTCGTCGTCGACCATGTCGGGCAGAAATGCGCGCACCGAACGGCGCGACATGATCGCATCGTCGACGATCTCGGCATCAACCGCGATTCGAGCCTTCTTTTCCAGCATGGGCCGTCCCTTAGCCATTGTGTCGATCGGACGTCCCCACTCGCCGCTCGCGGCGGAGCCTTTGCATGAACCGTCAAAATCCTGCAAGCAAATCTTGAACATTGGTGAAAATCTACTTGATTTTTTCATGAGCTTCATTTCTCATGAAATTCGACTGCAATTTTTCATGAAGTGAGCGATTTGGCCTCGCCTACCGCACGAACATTACAGGGAGCTGACGAACGAGTCCTGGCCGGCGATATCAGGGCCTTGCGCCGGGTGCGCGGGCTGACGCTGGCCGAGATCGCGCTGAAACTCGGCCGGTCGGTCGGCTGGGTCAGCCAGGTCGAGCGCGGCCTGTCGACGCCATCGCTCAGTGACCTCAGGGCCTTCGCCGAGTTGTTCGGCGTGCCGATCAGCCTGTTCTTCAGCCATGACGTGCCCGTGGAAAGCGAGCGCGGCGTGGTAGTGCGCGCCGGCAAGCGTCGCACGCTTGGCACCAGCGAATCCGGCCTGGTGGAGGAGCTTCTGTCACCGGACCTCGGTGGTAGCTTCGAGATGGTGCGGTCGGTCTTCGCGCCGGGCGCGGAGTTGAAGAGCGAGGCCCGCCGGCCGACCGAGGAGGCCGGATACATCGCGTCCGGGCAGTTCGACATCGAAATAGCCGGGGTCTGGCACCGGCTTGGCGAAGGCGACTCCTTCCGCTTCGAAGGCAAGCCTTACCGCTGGCGCAATCCGGGTAGCGAGCCGGCGGTCGTCATCTGGGTGGTTTCGCCACCAGTCTATTGAGTGCATGTCGCCCCAAACCCGTGGAGCGGTTTTGGGATAACGACATGCATCAAACAAAAATAAAGCGCGGCGCGCTTGAAGATTGGGAGAAGAACATGGCGGGTTTGCCGAGCTCGGCGCGCGTGGTGATCATCGGAGGTGGCGTTGTCGGCACCTCCTCGCTCTATCATCTGGCCAAGGCCGGCTGGACCGACTGCGTGCTCCTGGAAAAGAACGAGCTGACCTCGGGCTCGACCTGGCATGCTGCCGGCAATGTGCCGACCTTCTCCTCCTCCTGGTCGCTGATGAACATGCAGCGCTATTCGACCGAGCTCTATCGTGGGCTCGCCGACGCGGTCGACTATCCCATGAACTACCATGTCACCGGCTCGCTGAGGCTCGCCCACTCCAACGAGCGCATGCAGGAATTCCAGCGCGCCAAGGGCATGGGCCGCCACCAGGGCATGGACATAGACGTGGTCGGGCTCGACGAGATCAAGCGCCGCTACCCCTTCCTCGAAACGCACGAGTTGAAGGGCGCGCTCTACGATCCGAGCGACGGCGACATCGACCCGGCACAGTTGACGCAGGCGCTGGCTAAAGGCGCGCGCGACATGGGTGCCAGGATCATCCGCTTCTGCCCCGTCACCGGCGTGCGACGCGAGAAGGACGAATGGGTGGTCGTAACAGCGCAAGGCGAGATCCGCTGCGAGATCATCGTCAATGCAGCCGGCTACCGTGCCGCCGAAGTCGGCAGGATGTTCGGCCGCGACGTGCCGATGATGGTGATGAGCCACCAGTACATACTGTTCGAGGAAATCCCCGAACTCGCCGCCTGGTCGAAGGAACAGGGCAAGAAGCTGCCGCTGCTGCGCGACGTCGACACCTCATACTATTTGCGCCAGGAAAAGGCCGGCATGAATCTTGGCCCCTATGAGCGCAATTGCCGCGCGCATTGGGCCACCCACAACGATCCCATGCCCGAGGATTTTTCCTTCCAGCTTTTCCCCGACGATCTCGACCGGCTGGAGCATTACCTGGCCGATGCGGTCGCCCGCGTGCCGATCCTCGGCACCGCCGGCCTCTCCAAGGTCATCAACGGCCCGATCCCTTATGCGCCGGACGGCAATCCGCTGATCGGTCCGATGCCGGGCGTTCCCAACGCCTTCGAGGCTTGCGTCTTCACTTTCGGCATCGCCCAGGGCGGTGGCGCCGGCAAGGTGCTGGCCGAATGGGTGACGCAAGGCCGGACCGAATGGGACATGTGGTCGTGCGATCCGCGCCGCTTTACTTCCTTTGCTTCCGCGCCGGACTATTGCGTGGCCAAGGGCATGGAAATCTATGGCAATGAATATGCCATCCAGTTCCCGCGTCACGCCTGGCCGGAAGGACGTGACAGAAAACTGTCGCCGATCCACGATCGCATCAAGGCGTTCGGCGCCCGCTTCGATGCCTATAATGGCTGGGAGCGCGCTATCTGGTACGCGCGGGACGGCGACGACGTCTCCGAGGAAGCCACGTTGACCTTCCGCCGCGACGGACCCTGGCAGCATCGCGTCCGTGAAGAGTGCCTGGCCGTGCGTGACGCCGCGGGCATCCTCGACCTGCCCGGCTTCTCGCGCTTCAACCTCGAGGGCCCAGGTGCCGCCGAGTGGTTGAGCCGGCAAGTGACCGGCCTGGTGCCGAAGCCTGGCCGCATCGGCCTCGTCTATTTCTCCGACGACAAGGGCCGCATCGTCACCGAAATGTCGGTGGTACGCCATGGCGAGGAATCCATGACGCTGATCACCGCGTCGGTGGCGCAGTGGCATGACTTCGAATGGCTGAAATCGCACATGCCCGGTGATGCGGCGCTCAAGCTGATCGACCGGACGGAGGAATTCTCCACGCAGATCCTGGCCGGTCCCAATTCGCGAAAAATCCTTGCCGATGTCTGTGATGCCGACCTGACCCTGCCATGGCTGACCCATCAGGAGACCAGGATTGCCGGCCGCTGGGCCAAGCTGGTCCGTGTCTCCTTCGCCGGCGAGCTCGGCTGGGAGATCCACACCAGGGTCGACGACACCGCCGCGATCTTCGATGCGATCTGCGCCGCCGGGCAGAATCATGGGTTGAAGCCGTTCGGCATGTACGCGCTGGATTCGCTGCGTCTGGAAAAGGGCTACCGCACCTGGAAGGGCGACCTGTCGACGGACTACTCGATCCTGCAGGGCGGGCTGGAGCGTTTCGTCAAATGGGAAAAGCCCGACTTCCGTGGCAAGTCGGCGCTCCAGAACGAGAAACAGCAAGGCGTGAAGAAACGCTTCGTCACGCTCGTGGTCGAAAGTCCCGGCGATTGCGACGCGCCTTACATGTCGACGCTCTGGCATGACGGCCAGATCGTCGGCGAGACGACATCGGGGGGCTGGGGCCATCGCGTCGACAAGTCGATCGCGCTCGGCATGCTGCGCGCCGACCTGACCGAACCCGGTACCGCCGTCGAGGTCGACATCTTCGGCGATCGCTTCAAGGCGGTCGTGCAGCAGGACGAGCCCTTGTGGGATCCCAGGAACGAAAGGCTGCGGGCATGAAGAACGCTATCCTCACCGATGGCGGCATGGGTCAGGAGCTGGTGCGGCGCAGCAAGTCCGAGCCGACGCCGCTGTGGTCGGCCAGGGTGCTTATGGACGAACCGGACCTCGTGCGCGGCCTGCATGCCGAATTCATCCGCGCCGGTGCCCGTGTCATCACCATAAACACCTATTCGGCGACGCCCGAACGCTTGGCGCGCGAAGGCGCGGAAGACTTGTTCAAGCCATTGCAGAAGCGTGGCATCGAGCTGGCCAGGCAAGCGCGCGACGAGGCGGGCGATGCGGCCATCGCCGGCTGCCTGTCGCCGCTTTTCGGCAGCTACGCGCCGGCGCTGACCATCTCCTACCAGGACACGCTCGACATCTACCGCCGTACCGTCGCCGAGCAGGCGGACGGTGTCGACCTGTTCCTGTGCGAGACCATGGCGTCATCAGAGGAAGCGCGGGCCGCGGTCACCGCGGCATCGGAAAGCGGCAAGCCTGTCTGGGTGTCATGGACACTGGCCGATCACGGCACGCCACGCTTGCGCAGTGGCGAGACGATTGCGTCGGCGGCGGAGGCGCTTGGCGATCTGTCGGTGGCGGCGCGGCTGCTCAACTGCTGCCGTCCGGAAGCGATCGCGGCGGCCTTGCCGGAACTGATCAAGCTGGGCGGCCCAGTCGGCGCCTATGCCAATGGCTTCACCTCCACCGAAGCGCTCAAGCATGGCGGCACGGTGGATGTACTGCATGCCCGCCACGACCTCGGTCCGGACGCTTATGCCGAACAGGCTGTCGGCTGGGTGGAAGCGGGTGCGGACATCGTCGGCGGTTGCTGCGAGGTCGGTCCTGCCCATATCGCCGCCTTGCGCGACCGGCTGCAACGGAACGGCTACGCGATCTCGGGAGTCTCACATGCCTAGACCATCATCGCGCATTACCGGCATCGTGCCATCGGGCAAGGACGGCTGGGAGGTTCATTTCGCCGCCTGGAACCGCAAGGAAGCCGGCGAGGACATCATCATGCTGTCGGCCGGCGACCATGATTTCGACACGCCTTCGGAAACGATCGAAGCTTGTGTGGTAGCGGTCCGTGGCAGCAACCATCACTACACGCCGCTGCCTGGCCTGCCACGCCTGCGCAAGGCGATGGCGGCGGCCTCCAGCGCCTGCACCGGCGTCGAGACGATGCCGGAAGAGGTCATCGCCACGCCAGGCGGCCAGGCCGCACTTTACGCGGCCGTGCAGGCTGTTCTCGACCCGGGCGACCACGCCATCGTCGTCGCCCCTTATTATGCCACCTATCCCAACACCTTCAGTGCGGCGGGTGCCAGTTTCACCGTTGTCGAGACACCGGCCGAGGATGGTTTCCAACCCCGCGCGGACATGATCCGCGCGGCACTCAAGCCCAACACGCGCGCCATATTGATCAACACGCCGAACAACCCGACCGGTGCGGTCTATTCGCGCGAGCGGCTGGAACAATTGGCCGAGGTTTGCCGCGAGCATGACCTGTGGCTGCTGTCCGACGAGGTCTACTGGACGCTGGGCGGCGGCGAGCACATCTCGCCGCGCTCGCTGCCAGGCATGGCCGAGCGCACGCTGGTCATCAATTCCATGTCCAAGAGCCACGGCATGACCGGCTGGCGCATGGGCTGGCTGACCGGTCCTGAGAAAATGATCACATTGCTGATCAACCTCAACCTGGTGACGACCTACGGCTTGCCCGCCTTCATCTCGATCGCTTGCACCGAGGCGCTGGAGCAGAACTATGGCGTCAAGGACATCGCCGAACGCTACGCCGCACGCCGCACCGTCCTGCTCGATGCGGTACACGGAATGAACGATGTCACCGTGCGCGGTTCCGAAGGCGGCATGTATGTCATGCTCGACATATCCGATGTCGAACCCGACGACGAGAAATTCGCCTTCGCCTTCCTCGACAAGGAGAAGGTCGGCGTCATGCCGGGCTCGAGTTTCGGCGAAGCCGCAGCCGGCCATATCAGAATCAGCCTGTGCCAGCCCGAGCCCGTATTGCAGGAAGCAGCCACGCGGCTGCGCCGTTTCGTTTCCAGCTACCGCCGCGAGGCCGCATGACCGCCAGGATCCTTCCCACCAAAGCGCGAGCCGTCATCATCGGCGGCGGCGTCTCCGGCTGTTCGGTCGCCTACCATCTGGCCAAGCTCGGCTGGACCGACATCGTGCTTTTAGAGCGCAAGCAGCTGACCTCGGGCACGACATGGCATGCCGCCGGGCTGATCGGACAGTTGCGCGGCTCGCAGAACATGACCCGGCTGGCGAAATATTCGGCCGACCTCTACATCAAGCTGGAAGCCGAGACCGAGGTCGGCACCGGCATGCGCCAGGTCGGCTCGATCACCGTGGCGCTGACCGAAGAGCGCAAGCACGAGATCTACAGGCAGGCGTCGCTCGCCCGCGCCTTCGATGTCGACGTGCGTGAGATTTCTCCCAACGAAGTCAAAGAGATGTACCCGCATCTCAACGTCTCCGACGTGGTCGGCGCCGTGCATCTGCCGCTCGACGGCCAGTGCGACCCCGCCAACATCGCCATGGCATTGGCCAAGGGTGCGCGTCAGCGCGGCGCCACCATCGCCGAGAATGTGAAGGTCACAAAGGTCCATACGAAAAATGGCCGCGTCTCCGGCGTGTCCTGGGCGCAAGGCGAAGACCAGGGCACGATCGAAACCGACATCGTCGTCAACTGCGCGGGCATGTGGGCGCGCGACCTCGGCGCCCGGAACGGCGTGAACATCCCGCTGCACGCCTGCGAGCACTTTTATCTCGTCACCGAGCCGATCCCCAGCCTCGGCCGGCTGCCGGTGCTGCGCGTGCCGGACGAGTGCGCCTACTACAAGGAAGACGCCGGCAAGATGATGCTCGGCGCCTTCGAACCGGCGGCAAAGCCATGGGGCATGGAGGGCATTCGCGAGGATTTCTGCTTCGATCAGTTGCCCGAGGATATGGACCATTTCGAGCCGATCCTCGAAATGGGCGTCAACCGCATGCCGATGCTGGCCACCGCCGGCATCCACACTTTCTTCAACGGCCCTGAAAGCTTCACTCCCGACGACCGCTACTATCTCGGCGAGGCGCCGGAGCTGCGCGGCTACTGGATGGCGACCGGCTACAATTCGATCGGCATCGTCTCGTCCGGCGGCGCCGGCATGGCGCTGGCGCAGTGGATCAACGATGGCGAAGCGCCATTCGACCTCTGGGAAGTCGACATCCGCCGCACCCAGCCGTTTCAGAAGAACCGCCGCTATCTCAAGGAGCGCGTTACCGAAACGCTCGGCCTGCTCTATGCCGACCATTTCCCCTACCGCCAGATGGCGACATCGCGTGGTGTGCGCCGCTCGCCCCTGCATGAGCATCTGAAGGCGCGTGGCGCCGTGTTCGGCGAAGTCGCCGGCTGGGAGCGCGCCAACTGGTTCGCGCGCGAAGGACAGGAACGCGAATATCGCTATTCCTGGAAGCGGCAGAACTGGTTCGACAACCAGCGCGAGGAACATCTAGCCGTCCGCAATAAGGTCGGCCTGTTCGACATGACCTCGTTCGGCAAGATCCGCGTCGAGGGCAGCGATGCCTGCGCCTTCCTGCAAAGGCTCTGCGCCAACGACATGGACGTGGCGCCGGGCAAGATCGTCTATACCCAGATGCTCAACCAGCGCGGCGGGATCGAGAGCGACCTCACCGTGTCGCGGCTTTCGGAGACTGCCTATTTCCTCGTCGTACCGGGCGCCACGCTGCAGCGCGACCTCGCCTGGCTGCGCCGGCATGCCGGCGAGCAGTTCGTGGTCATCACCGATGTTACCGCCGCCGAAAGCGTGCTTTGCCTGATGGGCCCGGATGCGCGAAAACTGATCCAGAAGGTCAGCCCCAACGACTTCTCCAACGAGAACAATCCGTTCGGCACCTTCCAGGAGATCGAAATCGGCATGGGCCTCGCCCGGGCGCATCGCGTCACCTATGTCGGCGAACTCGGCTGGGAGCTTTATGTCTCGAGCGACCAGGCCGCCCATGTCTTCGAGGCGATCGACGATGCCGGCGCGGATGTCGGGCTGAAGCTGTGCGGGTTGCACACGCTGGATTCCTGCCGCATCGAAAAAGCTTTCCGCCATTTCGGCCATGACATCACCGATGAAGATAACGTGCTGGAGGCGGGCCTCGGCTTCGCGGTGAAGACGGCCAAGGGCGATTTCATCGGCCGAGATGCCGTGCTGAAGAAGAGGGAAGCCGGACTGGACCGCCGTCTGGTCCAGTTCCGCCTGAAGGATACGCAGCCCCTGCTCTTCCATAACGAGGCGATCCTGCGCGACGGCAAGATCGTCGGTCCGATCACCTCCGGCAACTATGGTCACCATCTCGGCGGGGCGATCGGGCTGGGCTATGTGCCTTGCCAGGGCGAGAGCGAGGCAGATGTGCTGGCCTCGACCTACGAAATCGAAATCGCCGGCGAGCGGTTTGCGGCGGAGGCATCGCTGAAGCCTATGTATGATCCGAAGGCGGAACGAACGAAGATGTAGCGCCCTCTTCCTCTTCCTTCTCCCCTTGTGGGGCCCGAAGGGCGGGCGAGGCCCGTGACTCGCCCAGGGCGGTGGATCGGCGCGTAGCGCCGAGACGGTTGAGGGGTGTTCCAGCGGAGTGAGACGTCGGTGTTCTCTGGAACACCCCTCATCCGACCTCGCTTCGCGAGGCCACCTTCTAACCACAAGGAGAGAAGGCAAGTCCCGCGCTTAAAACCGCTCCAGCTTCGCCCGCACCTTCACCAGAAACGCCGCCCTCGTCGCCGGCGTCGACGCGTCCATCAAATAATGCGCCAGGAAGAACGTCTTGCAGCGTCTGGCGCATAGCGCCCGCATGCCACGCAGCAAGGTCTTGCGTCCGGGTTGGCCGACGACGACGCTCCACCAGGTCGGCGCACCGCAGGTGGTGATGACGCCGACCTTGGTCACATGCGTCATCAGCGACTTGATCCCTCCCTTGCCAGCCGGCAGCTGGAAAGCGATGTCGGTCGCCCACACGCGGTCGAGCCAGCCCTTCAACATCGCCGGCAGCCCGTACCACCAGGTCGGATAGACGAACAGGATCGCCTCGGCCCAGTTGAGCAGTTCGAAATGCGGTTTCAGCGCCGGATCCCGCGGCGCCTGATCGTTGTAGGAACGCCGCTCCTCGCAGCTCATCACCGGATCGAACTTTTCCGCATAAAGGTCGAGCAGCCGCACGTCCCAGCCTCGCCGCGTCAGCACTTCCACGGCGGTATCGCGGACCGCAGCGCAAAAACTCTCCGGCACCGGATGGCAATAGACCACAAGCGCACGCATCAAAATGCATCCATGCTGGCCGCGACCTTCGCCGTGAAGGACTTCCGCGTCCCGTCGGTCGACAGGTTCATCGAATAGTGGGCAAGATAGGAGACCGGAGCGCCGGGCTTGATCGTGGCGCGCAGCATGCGCTTCACAACCTTGCGCGGCGGGTCACCCATCAGCATGGCGCGGAATCGGCTGCCGCCATAGGTAGTGACAGCCGTCAGCTTGCGGATGTTGTGTAGCGTCGGCTGCACTTTGCCATCGACAAGCTTGAACGACACGCCGGGCAGGAAGACGCGGTCGAAAAACCCTTTCAGGATCGCCGGATAGCCGTAGTTCCACACCGGAAACGACAGCACCAGAGCCTCGGCTGCCTGTAGCCTCTGAATGTAGCCGGTAACCGCATCGCCTGGTCCACGCCGGTCGTGATAGCCGAGCCGCTCGGCCCGCGTCAGCCGCGGGTCGAAGTCCTCGGCATAGAGGTCGCAGTCATCGACTGTATGGCCCGCCGCCGTCAGCCGCTCGACGATCATCCGGTGCAGACCGGCATTGAAGCTGGTCTCGACCGGATGGGCGTAGAGGACGAGGATGTTCATGGGAGGACATCCCGCAGGTCAGCGCGAGGCGCCCCCCTCTGCCCTGCCGGGCATCTCCCCCTCCAGGGGGGAGATTGGCAGTTTCGACGTCCCCAATCCGTTGCGGCGTTGGCAATTGGCGAAAGCCCAAGCGACATCCAATTTCCCTTGAGGGGGAGATGGCCGGCAGGCCAGAGGGGGGTGGCTTGGCGCCAACGCTTCATCGTTATCAGCCTGCCTTTTGCAGCCCCTTGAACAGAAAAGTCCGGCCCGAACGATAATCATAGTCCGGGTTTTCCCAGGCGATCATCTTGCCAGGGTTGAGCAAGCCTTGCGGGTCGGTCTCACGCTTGAAGGCGAGTTGCACCCCGTCCGTCTGCTTCATGCCGCCCTCTTCCAGCGTGTAGCGGTGCGGGTTGAAGATCGGGCAGCCATTGTCCTCGTGCAGGCGGATGATCTCGTTGAGCCGCGCCTCGGTGGTGAAGTTGACCAGTGGCAGGCCAAAGCAGGTGATGTTGCCGTCCAGCCGCACGAATTCGAGATGCGAGAACACCTCGCCGGGAAACATCGCATCCATTTTCTCGACCAGCGCCAGCTGGTTGGGAAAGGGATAGAGCGACTGCAGATAGGTAATCGCGGGGTCCACGCGCAGCGCCCTGAGCGTGGTGTGGTTCCAGGCCAACTCATAGGCCGGCGGCAAGCCCTTTTTCTCGTCCGGCGCGGCAAGGGCGGCGTTGAAGATCACTTCGCCCCCAGCGCGGCGCGTAAAGGCAAGGAAGGCGTCCAGCCCATGCTGCGCCACCATGACGACGCAGATGCTTTGGCCTTCCCTGAAAAATTTCTGGTGGCGTTTGAAATAGAGCTGCGGAACGGGTGCTGCGATCGGCGTGATCAGCTTGGTCAGGATGCCATCCTGGCAGGCCAGCGCATTGCCATAGCGGGCCGCATCCATGAAAGCGTCGAAGCCGACGATGACGTCGATCCACTCATAGGCTGCCGTCAGCGGCATCTCGACCTCTGATATGATGCCATTGGTGCCATAGGCATGGGTCACCTTGTGCAGGTCTTCGCCTGTCAGTTCGAGCACCCTCGGCTCGGCCTCCATCGTCACCACGCGCAAGCGCAGCACATTGCCGAAATCGCGCAATCCGCCGAAATTGATCGAGCCGACGCCGCCAGAACCGCCGGCGATGAAGCCGCCGATCGAAGCGGTGTTGTAGGTGGAGGGCGACAGCCTCAATTCCTGTCCGGAATGCGCCCGTGTCGCCTTGTCGATGTCGGCCAGGATCGCGCCGGGTCCGGTCACCACGCGGCCTGGGCCGATCGACTTGATCTCGTTCATCTCCGCAAGATTGAGCACCACGCCTCCCGACAGGGGCATCGCCTGGCCGTAATTGCCGGTGCCGCTGCCGCGCGGCGTCACCGGCACGCCATGGCGGTGACAGGCGGCAAGCACGCGGATCAGCTCGGCTTCGGTCTTCGGCGTCACGATCAGGTCGCCGGTGATATGGTCGAGCTGCTGTTTCAGAACCGGGCTGTACCAGTAGAAGTCGCGGCTCTTCTGCTGGACGATGGCCGGATTGTCGTCGAGCTTCATCCCATCGAGATCGCGTTTCAGCGCCGAAACATCCATCATTCCACCATCAACTCGTCGAGTTCGGCATAGTCGGGCAATTGCCGGTCGATCGCGCGTCCGGCGCGTACGACGATGCGATCCGATTCGGGCCGCGACAGCAATTCCGTCCAGCTCCGACCTTTAAACAGCACAAAGTCGGCATCGCCTCCGGCGGCAAGCGTGCCGAAGCCATCGAGCCGCATCACCTTGGCCGGCGTCGCGGTGACCGCCTGCGGCCAGTCGGCGACCGGATGATCGAAATGCAGGATACGTGTCGCCATGCGGTAGACCTCCAGCATGTCGAGATCGCCATAGGCATAGAAGGGATCGCGCGTGTTGTCTGAAGCGACGGCCACCGGAATGCCCCTCGCCTTCATCTCGTGCAGCAGCGTCACGCCACGCCAGCGCGGTGTGGTTTGATCAGCGCGACGATCTTGCAAATAGAGATTGCACATCGGCAGCGACACGATTGCGAGCCCAGCCTTCGCCACCTTGTCCAGCGTGTCCAGCACCTCGAGATCCGGCTGCCGCGCCAGCGAGCAGCAATGGCCGACGAGGATTTTTCCCTCGAAGCCGTTCCACAGTGCCGCCTCGGCGATCTTCTTCAGCGAGATTGCGGCGACATCGTCGGTCTCGTCGGCATGGAAATCGAGATCGAGCCCATGCTTGATCGCTTGCACGAAAACGTGGTCGAGCAGCTCTTCCAGGTCTGGCACCATATAGGTGACGACGCCAAGCACGCCCTTGGCGGCAGCCACGCGTTTCGCCAGCCTGTCGAACCATTTTTTGTCGCGCACGCCCTCGATGCCGAGCAGGCAGGCACCCTGCAATTTGATGCGACCACGCCATGCCTCGCGCATCGTCTCGAACACCGGCCAGGAGATTTCCTCCTGCGGCGCGACGCTGTCGATATGAGTTCTGAGCGCCCGGGTGCCATGCGCGTAGGCCGAGCGCAGCGAGAAATCCATGCGGCGCGCCACATCCTCGGCGCTCCAGCGGGCAGTGCGGTCGGCGCCCGTAGCGTTCAGAGCGCCCATGAATGTACCGTCAGGATTGGGCTTTCGCGGCCAGATATGGCCCTTGTCGATATGCGTGTGGCAGTCGACGAAACATGGCAGCACGACACGGCCGCCAAGGTCGACGGCGCCGGCCGATACCTTCGATGCGGCATGCGCAGCGGCGATGCTGGAAATCTTGCCGCCCGCGACGGTGATATCGGTCAGCGCAAAACCATCTCTGTCGAAAGCCGCGGCAAGGCCCGGCGTCAGCGACGCGTGAAGCCGGACATTGGCGAGGTGATAGGGACCGGAGGTTGGTATCAAGGCACTAACGCTCCTGCTTAAGTGCGCTCTCGTGCCAGCGCCGCAGAATGAGATGCGAAATCAGCGACAGTACGAGGAAGATCAGGATGCCGGTAAGTGAAATCAAAAATAGCGCCGCGAAAAGCCTGGGTGCATTCAGCCGGTAGCCGGCCTCGATAATGCGCGAGGCGAGCCCCGACGACTGGCCGGTGGCGCCGGCGACGAACTCGGCCACCACGGCGCCGATCAGCGACAGGCCGCCAGCGATCTTCAGCCCGCCGAGGAAATACGGCATCGCCGCCGGCAGTCTGAGATAGCGCAGCTGCTGCCACCGCGTCGCGCCGTTGAGCTTGAACAGGTCGCGCAGATTGCGGTCGACCGAGTTCAGGCCAAGCGTGGTGTTGGACAGGATCGGGAAGAAGGCGACGATCCAGGCGCACAGCAGAAGCTTGGTCGTCTGATTGTCGACATAAATGTTGATCAGCGGAAAGATCGCCACGATCGGCGTCACCTGCAGCACGATGGCGAACGGGAAGAACGACATCTCCACCCACTTCGACTGCGCGAACAAGACCGCCAGGCCGACGCCGCCGACAACCGCGAGGAGCAGGCTGAGGAAGGTGATGCGCAAGGTGACCAGCAGTGCGGAAAACAGCAGGCCGGCATCGTTGTAGAGCGTTGTCAGCACCACGCCGGGGCGCGGCAGGATGTATTGCGGAATCGCGTTCCACACGCAGATACGGTCCCACAGCCAGATCGCCAGGATCATGATTGCCAGCGGCAGCACCCAGCGGCCGATCCGCTCCAGCCGCTCCTGACGCACGCGCCGCGCCTCCTCGGGGTCGAGTTTCAACGTGCCGTCAATGATCGTCATGATGCGAGCCCGCAGTTGAATTGATGGCATTGACCAGCACATCCGAGGCCTGCCGGCAAAGGGCCGCATAATCCGGCGAGGTGCGAAACGCCTCGTCGCGCGGATAGGATGCCTCGATGGCGAGTTCGTCGAACACCCTGCCCGGCCGCGCCGCCATGACGACGACGCGGTTGGACAGAAACACGCTTTCGAACACACTGTGGGTGACGAAGACGACGGTGAAGCGTTCGTCTTGCCACAGTTCCAGCAGGTCGTTGTTGAGCTTGAAGCGGGTGATCTCGTCGAGCGCCGCGAACGGCTCGTCCATCAACAGCACGCGCGGCTTGGTCACCATGGCGCGCGCGATCGAGACGCGCATCTTCATGCCGCCCGACAGTTCGCGCGGCACGGCGTCTTCGAAACCGGTCAGGTGCACACGCGCCAGCATCTCCGTTATCGCTGGAGCTGCCTTGGCGCGGGAAATGCCTTTCAGCCTGAGCGGCAGCCAGACATTGTCGAAGACGCTGGCCCAGGGCAGCAGCGTCGGCTCCTGAAAGACGAAGCCGATATTCGCGCGGTCGAGCGAACCGCCGCCACGCCAGTCGAGCACACCTGATGTCGGTGTCGACAGGCCGGCAATCAGCCGCAGCGCCGTCGACTTGCCGCAGCCCGATGGTCCGAGCAGGCTCAGGAAATCGCCTTCCCGGATCGTCAGGTCGACATCGCTGAGCGCCGTCACGCCATTGGAAAAGACCTTGCCGACGCCATGCAGCGCCAGCAAGATCGGAGCCATGTCCGAGGCGGGCGTTTGCGCCACCTTTTCCCGCATCATGCCGGGCCGGCCTATTTCTTCAGCTCGAGCCCGACGCCCTTGTTGACGAAGGCCAGCGTGTAGGCCTTCGTGATGTCGATGCCTGCAGGCGTGACCTTGGCCTTGACCATCTTGTCGTAGAAACTCTTGATCCGCGCATCGGTCATGGCGCCGATGCCGAGCTTCTCGGTGTCACCGGAATCGGCAAGGCCGAACTTCTTCATCTGGTCGATCGAGAAAGCGATCTGCTCGTCGCTCATGTCAGGATTGTCTTTCTTGATCAGATCGTTGGCGGCCTTGTTGTCGCCGTAGAGGTATTTGTACCAGCCCTTGGCCGAGCCATCGACGAAGCACTGGACCACCTCGGGCTTCTTGTCGATCGTGTCCTGCATCACCTCGATCGTGGTCGAATAGGTATCCCAACCATAGTCGGCGAGCAGGAACTGGTTCGGCACGAAGCCGCCTTCCTTCTTGACCGCGAACGGCTCCGAAGTGACGTAGCCCTGCTGGATCGACTTCTTGTTGGCGAGGAAAGGAGCGGTGTTGTAGGTGTAGGGCGCGCGCTTTGAAGCGTCGAAACCGAGTTCGATGACCATCCACTGGAAGAAGGTCTGCGCACCTTCATCGCCCAGAATGTACTGCTCGGCGTTCTTCAGGTCTTCCCATTTGTCGAGCCCCTCACCGGGGTGGGACATGATGACCTGCGGATCCTTCTGGAAATCGGCGGCCACGACACGCATCGGAATGCCCTGCTGGACGGCATCGAAGGCCGACAGCAAATTGCCGCCCATGTAGAAATCGATCTTGCCGGCAAGGAGCATCGGCCGGCCGCTGACCTGCGGGCCGCCCTGCATGATGGTGACATCGAGGCCGCAGGCGGCATAGGTGCCATCCGCCACGGCCTGGTAATAGCCGCCATGTTCCGGCTCGGCGAGCCAGTTGGTGCCGAAAGTCACTTTTTCATTCGCCGCCGCGCCCAATGTGCTGGCCGCAAGGAGAGCCACCACCGCGACCGAAATCTTCTGTTTCACGTACATTGACCACCACCCTTTATTTGCACCGGCGCGCTGTGCGCCGTGCTTGACACCAAAGATTCGAGAAGCAAGACACATGCCACCGGCGTCGCGCGCCGGGACCCGCCCGCCTGCACCACAGCCATCTGCGAAATCCGGAAAGGTCGTGCTGCACCGAAGGGCATCGTGCCTATTTTTTGAACGCCTGTCCACAATCGCACCGGCGACATGCACCGCCATCTTGATGGTGCAATGCATCCGGCCTTAGGCTGGCGATATCCAGGAGATTGCCATGTTCACGTTCCTCACCCCGAAGTCGATCAAGCCGCCCTTTGCCCGTTACAGCCACGGCGTCGAGGTGGCGGCCGGCAAGCGGCTGGTGCTGTGCTCCGGTCAGGTTGCCATCACGGCGGACGACCAGATACCGGACGACGCCGGCGCGCAGGCCGAACTCTGCTTCAGGAACATCGCGGCGATCCTGAGCGAGGCCGGGCTGGGGCTTGGCGACATCGTGCGCATCAACGCCTATGTCACCGACCGTGCGCATCTGCGGCCCTATATGGAGGTCCGCGACCGGCTGTTTTCGAGCCCGGCGCCGGCCTCGACGCTGATGATCGTTTCCGGCTTTGCCCGGCCCGAATTCAAGGTCGAGGTCGAGGCGATCGCGGCCGGGTGATCGACAGGCCGGGCACACCGCGCTAGGTCTGCCCTGATCATTTGAAGAGGCGTGACATGACCGTAGCAAAAAGACGCGTCTGGTGGGGCGATTACCGGACAACCGAGTATGCCTCGATCGATCCCGAGGCGACGATCGCGGTGCTGCCGGTCGCGGCGATCGAGCAGCATGGGCCGCATCTGCCCGTCTCGACCGACTCGTCGATCATGAACGGCATGCTCGACACGGTGATTTCACGCCTGCCCGACGATCTCGACATCCGCATCCTGCCGGTCCAGGGGGTGGGCAAGTCGAACGAGCATCTGCACGCGCCGGGCACATTGACCCTGCCGGCAACGACGCTGATCGAGGCGTGGACCGAGCTTGGCCTGTCGATAGCGCGCGCCGGCGTGCGCAAGCTCATCGTCGTCAATTCCCATGGCGGCAATGAAGAGATCATGGGTATCGTCACGCGCGAACTGCGCGTGCGCGAAAAGATGCTGGCGGTGAAGACCAGTTGGCAGCGCTTTGGCCGTCCGGCCGGCATGTACACCGAACTTGAGGACCGCCACGGCATCCATGGCGGCGATGTCGAGACTTCGCTGATGCTGCATTTCCGGCCGGACCTCGTCGACATCGGCAAGGCCGACAGTTTCGTTTCCAACGTCGCCGACGCGGAGAAGGAATTCGCGCTTCTGCGCCAGACCGGCACGCATGCCTTCGCCTGGATCGCTAGCGATCTCAACGCAAACGGCGTGGTCGGCGACGCCAGCATTGCAACGGCAGAGAAAGGCCGATTGACGGCGGAATATCAGGCCGATGGCTTCATCAGCCTGGTGCGGGACGTGCGCAAGGCCAAGCTCGCCGAGTGGCTGAAGTAGCCGCCTAAATATCGATCTTGAGTGCGAACGGCGTGCCTTCGAAGGCGTCGGCGCCGCGCCCGATCGCTTCGATCGCCTCGATCATGCGGCCATTGCGCTCGAGCAGCGTGTCGGCCACAGCGATCAGCCGTGGATTGGGCGTCGCCGAAGGCGACAGCGCGCGCAGCGTCTGCGCCAGTTCCACCTCGTCGCGTTTCGGCGCCAAAGCCGCGGCGATAATATAGGCCGAGGCGGTCGAGCGGCTGATGCCGGCATAGCAGTGCACGATCATCGGCTTTGCGCGGTCCCAGCGGCGCGCGAAATCGAGCAGGTCGCGCACATGCTCCTCGCCCGGCATGGTCATCCCCTCCTGCGCCACGGCGATGTCGTGCATGACCAGATGCAGATGGTTTTCCCGGGGGATCGAGGCTGGGCGAATTACGTCCGTTCCGGCGGCAAGCAGCGACAGCATGCGGTCGGCGCCGGTCCTGGCAACGGTTTCCTCGATCTTCGCCAGCGAGCAGACATGGATCATTGTTTCGAACCTTTCGACCGATCCTCACGCCGCGACGCCCATTCGGCAAGGGCGGATTCAAGCCTGCGCCATTCCTCCTCGTTTGCCGGCAGGCCGGCGCGCAGGGCATGCGGCCGGTCGGAGAAATGCCGGAGCAGTACGCCACTCTCGCCAAGCGCGGAAAGCAGGCCGCCGGCATCGGGCAAGCTGAGATAGCGGAACAATACGGTGCCGCCCGCGACGCGAACGCCGAACCGGCCAAACAGCGCATCAACCCGCACCACCTCGTCCGCCAGCGACGCCCGCATCGCATCTTGCCAGCCGAGATCGGCGAGCGCGCGGATGCCGTATTCCAGCGCCGGTCCGGCGACGGCCCACGGCCCGAACTGCATGTGCAACCGTTCAGCCGTCGTCGCATCGGCAAGCGCGAACCCAAGCCGCAGGCCGGCCAGACCAAAGAACTTGCCAAAGGAACGCAGCACGACAATGCCGGCCTGGACGACGTCGGCGGCGAGGCTGTGTTCGCGTGGACCGACATCCATGAACGCCTCGTCGACGACCAGCAGCCCGCCCTTGGCGCGAAGTCCGTCAGCCAGCATCAGCAGCCGGTCGCGCTCGATGATGCGCCCATCCGGATTGTTCGGATTGACGATGATGGCGAGGTCAGCGTCCGCCAGCGCCGCGAAATCGCTGACCTCGACCACCTCATGCCCGGCAATCGCCGCCGCCCGGGCGTGTTCGGCATAGGTCGGCCCCAGCACCATCGCCTTGCCGGGCCTCACCAGCGAGGCCACGCGCGGCAGCAGGATTTGGGTCCCGGGCGCCGCCACCACGTTTCCCGCGGAAGGCGCGCCATAGGTGTTGGCCGCGATCTCTATCAGTTCGCGCCCACGCGCGGCCTCCGGCAACCGCCACAGGGAGGTGGCGGGCAGGTCGAAAAGCGGGTAGGAGTGCGGATTGATACCGGTCGAGAGGTCGACGAAAGGCAGCACGGCATTGGGGAAAAGCGCCCTTGCCCGGCCAAGACTTCCACCATGGTCCACCGCTCCTTCAAGAAGCTTCATGTCTGTCCTGATCGCTTTCCTGTCATTGGTTGTCGAATTCGCCCTTGGTTATCCCGACTGGCTGTTTCGCGCCATCGGCCATCCGGTGACGTGGTTCGGCAGGCTGATATCCTTTCTCGACTTGAGGCTCAACCGCGCCACTGATCCCGACGCACTGCGTCGTCAACGTGGTGTCCAGGCGCTTTTGGTCATCGTGCTGGTGCCGGCGCTGACAGGTCTTTGCGTGCAGCTCGTTCTGCTCTGGTTCGTCCCCTTGGGATGGATCATTGCCGTCCTTCTGGCAACATCGCTTCTGTCGCAGAAGAGCCTGCATGAACATGTCGAAGCCGTCGCCGACGCGCTCGACAGTGGAGGCCTCGACATGGGCCGCGCCGCCGTCTCGCGGATCGTCGGCCGCGATCCCGAAACGCTGGACCGGGCAGGCGTCTGCCGTGCGGCGATCGAAAGCCTGGCGGAGAATTTTTCCGATGGCATCGTCGCCCCCGCCTTCTGGACCGGCGTTGGCGGGCTGGCCGGCGGCGCCGCCTACAAGGCGGCCAACACCGCCGATTCGATGATCGGCCACCACACCCCGCGCCACGAGGCGTTCGGCTGGGCGGCGGCGCGCTTCGACGATTGGATCAACCTGCCGGCATCGCGGCTGACGGCGCTGCTGATCGTGCTCGCTTCCTTCTTGGTCGAGGGCGCCGACCCCCACTGCGGCTGGCAAGCGGTACGGCGCGACGCGAAAAAACACCGCTCGCCCAATGCCGGCTGGCCCGAAGCGGCCATGGCCGGCGCGCTTGGGCTCGCGCTTGCCGGACCACGCAGCTATGGCGGTGTCATGGTCGACGACATCTTCATGGGCGAAGGCGGCCGCAGCGATGTCGACAGCGGCGATATAAGGCGCGCGCTGCAACTCTACCGTGTCGCTGATTTCCTGCTGATTGGCTTGTTCGGCCTAGTCGCGGTGATCGCTGTTCTGGTTTTTTAAAACTCGATGCCCTGCTGAGCTTTCACGCCCGCCGAGAAATGATGCTTGGTGACGCCCATCTCGGTGACCAGATCGGCAGCCTCGACCAGCGCTGGCTTGGCGTTGCGGCCGGTGATGACGACATGCAGACCCTCGCGCCGGCCCTTCAGCGCCGCAACCACCTTGTCGAGATCGAGATAGTCGTAGCGCAACGCAATGTTGAGCTCGTCGAGCACGACAAGGCTGATCGAGGGATCGTCGATCAATTCCAGCGCCTTGGCCCAGGCGGCTTCGGCGGCGGCGATATCGCGCTTCAGGTCCTGCGTCTCCCAAGTGAAACCCTCGCCCATAGCATGCCAGACCACGCGGTCGCCGAAGGCGGCAAACGCATCCTTCTCGCCGGTGTGCCATTTGCCCTTGATGAATTGCACGACGCCGACGCGCTTGCCGTGGCCGAGCATCCGCAGCGCCAGCCCGAAGGCGGCCGTGGTCTTGCCCTTGCCGGGACCGGTGTTGACGATCAGCAACCCCTTCTCGACCGTCTTGCTCGCAACCTCGGCGTCCTGCACCGCCTTGCGCTTGGCCATCTTGGCGCGATGGCGCTCTTCATCCTTGTCGTCGATATCGGTCATTTCACTTCACCTTGAGCGGTAGCCCCGCCACCATCAGCAGCACCGTGTCGGCAACCGCGGCGACCCGCTGGTTGAGCCGGCCGGCGTCGTCGCGAAAACGCCGCGCCAGCGCATTGTCGGGCACGATGCCTTGCCCGACCTCGTTCGACACCACGAACCACGGTCCGCGCGGCCGCGACAGCACGTCGGCCAGCCGTCGGCACTCCGCCTCGACGTCGTAATCGGCCAGCATGTGATTGGTCAGCCATAGCGTCAGGCAGTCGACAAGCACCGGCCGATCATCCGGCAAGGCCTCCAGCGCTTCGGCAAGGTCGAGTGACGCATCGATGGTCGACCAGCCCTCACCGCGCCGCGAGCGGTGCACCGCGATGCGCTCGCGCATCTCATCGTCATAGGTTTGCGCCGTGGCGACATACGTCCATGGCGGGGGGAATGCCGTCACCAGGGTTTCGGCGTGCGCGCTCTTTCCGGAGCGCGCGCCACCGATGATGAAAGTCAGCTTGCCGCGATCAGGCAAAGCTGTCGCGCAAGCTGGTCGCCGTGCCGGTGAAGCGCCTGCGCACCACGCCCACGACCGCGCCGAGCACCAGCCAGAACACCAGATTGGTCACCGTCACCGCCACCACGAACTGATGGTGCAGGCCTTCCGGGATAGGCGTCTCGAAACTGTCGGGCTGCGGCGCGCCGACGATATGCGGGACGACGATCAGCAAGACGGCGAAGATGGTCAATGGTAGCGATCTGCGAAACACGATCAGGCCAAGGCCGATAGCGGTCGCCGCGGCCGTTGCCGTCCACCAGATCTGGCGCGCAAGCAGATCGGCCGCCGGCATCGCCGGCAGTTCCGGCTGCAGGCCGAGGCCTGGTGCCAGCGTGAACACGGCAAAGCCGGCCAGCCCCCAGAATACGCCCTGGCGCCAATTGCCGACGCCGCCGGCAAACTCGGAAATCGCGACCAGGACCAGCGCGAAGCCGATGCCGGTGACGATATTGGCAACCACGCTGAAGGCAAAACGCTCGACACCGTCGGCCGGCGCCCAGCCTTCGTCTTTCTCCGCCGGTGCCGTGACTTCGGCGGGTGCTGGCGCGGCAGAACTCATCGCATTCCCAGCGGGCGCGACCGTGCTCACCGCATCGTTGCTCGCCGCCGGTGCAGCCGCGTGGTCATGGTGATGGCCGCCGCCGGCCTGTTCGTAGACTTCCGCCTTGAGGATCAGCGGCACTGTCGCATAGGCCTGCATGCAGGCGAGAACGACACCCGCCACGAGCCCCGCGATCGCCGCGACGAACACGACGTTGCGAAACAGATTCATGATGTCAGATCCTCGTTAGTGGCAGGGAAACGCCATCGAGTGGCGATAGTCGTGGGCGGCATTGTGGACCGCATCGATATGCGAGAAACCGACAAAGCCGACGACGAACATGCCGAGCAGCGCCGCGAGCGCGAGCTGCATGAAGCGCGACTGCGAGGAGACGGAGGCGCCGAGGGAGACGGAAGCGGTAGTCATGTCTTGTCCTTTCGCCCTCCACCCGAGGGCATCGAAGTCAGTTTCCTGTCGCCGGCAGGTCTCCTGGCTCGCGGATAAGCGCCCTTCCCCACCTTCCCGAGGAAAACCCTCAGTGGCATATGGAGAGGACTACCGCACACAGTTGCGGGGGCAGCCACGGCATTGGACAGGAATTCCTGTCCGCACCGCATTCCCTCTTGGCTCCAAAAAGGAACCGACGACGTTGGTGACTATAGGGAAATTTGCCGCGCGCGGCAAACCAAATTCCGACAGTCGCCAGCGCAGGAGCGTCGTATCGGCGAAGCCGCTCCATCCCGTCCTGATTGACAAATTTTCTAGTCGGGTGTCGGCTCGCAACCCTCACAGGAAGCCAGCCATGCAGCCCAATGCCAGCGAGCGCGAGCCCTATAACGGCCTGACCCGAACCGAGCCGACGCTGCCGTCATCGGCCTATTGGGACCAGGAGAACTATCAGCGTGATCTCGATGCCATCTGGTACAGAAATTGGCTGCTCGTCTGCCGCGAGACCGACCTTGCCCAGCCTTTGGCATTCCGCACCTTCCGCGTCGGTACGCAGGAAATCCTTGTGCTGCGCGACGACGCCGGCGAGTTGCATGCCTTCCACAACACGTGCCGGCATCGCGGTTCGCAGCTTTGCCAGGAAAGCGAAGGACGCCTGAAGGCGCGGCTGATCACCTGCCCGTACCATGCCTGGTCCTATTCGCTGCGTGGCGATCTGGTGCGTGTACCGTCGAAATCGCTGCCTGACGGCTTCGACGAGGCCGACCACCCGCTTTACCGCGTTGTACTCTCGGTGCGGCGGGGCTTCGTCTTCGTCAATCTTGCTGAAGATGCCGCCGGCTCAGTGCAGTCATCCTTCGACCCGGCCTCCGGCGACCTCGGCAACTGGCCGCTGGACACGCTGGTGTCAGGCCATGTGCTGCGCAAGGTGATGAACTGCAACTGGAAGATTTTCTGGGAAAACTTCAACGAGTGCCTGCACTGCCCGGGCGTCCACAAGGACCTGTCGCGGCTGGTGCCGATCTATGGCCGCGGCCTGATGAGCCGGCATGACGATCCCGAATGGACGCGCCATGCAGACAATGATGCGCCGGAATTCTCCGGCGGCCTGTGCGCCGGGGCTGAAACATGGTCGCGTGATGGGCAGACGCATGGGCCGGTTTTCCCCGGCTTGACGCAGGCGGAACGCACCGCCGGCCAGACCTACGCCACCAGCCTGCCCTCGATGTTCATCGTCGGCCATGTCGACTATGTCAGGACCGTGCGGCTGGTGCCGCTCGGTCCCGAACAGACCGAATTGACCGCCGAATGGCTGTTCTCGCCCGAGGCGCTCGCCGCCACCGATATCGACAACATCGTCGCCTTCGGCACACAGGTGCTGGAGGAGGATGCCGCGATCTGCGAGGTCAACCAGAAGGGCCTGCGCTCGATGCGTCATACAGCCGGCGTGCTGATGCCCGAGGAATATGAGCTGCACCGCTTCCACAATTGGGTGCGCGAGCGCCATGCTGAGCTTTCGCTCTGATTTTTTAGAGGGATTTAGGCAGGTAGCGCCAGGTCATGAGGCCACAAAACGCCGCCAGTAGGCCGAGCGTGACGAACACCGATCCCAATCCGAAGAAGGCCAGCACCACCGAATAGACCAGCGGCGGCGTCAATTCGGAAAAGTCGAGATAGGTGCGGTAGACCGCCGCCATCTGCGCGCGTTCATAGGAGCGCACCGAGCGCATGAAGGCGGTCGAGCCCAGCGCGTCGAGCGCGATGGTGAAGAAGGCGCCGCACAACAGGAAGGCGCCGGTCAGCAACGGCTCTGCCGCTCCGACCGTGCCCGCCGCCAGCAGCGACGCCGACATGGCGAAATAGGCAAACGTCATGGTGCGTCGGCCGCCAAAGCGTTTTCCTGCCTTGCCCCAGAAGATCGCCATGAACAGCAGCGCATTGCCGGCCGAGACCAGCAGGCCGCCCGCCAGTTCACCCTCGCCGGTGATCACCATGAACAGCGGTCCATAGACGAAGAACGTCGTCCAGAAGCACGACCGGCCGAAGGCGATCAGCCAGGCGAGCCTGAGCCTTGGCTGCGCCACGAAGCGGCCGATGTTGGCGAGCGGATTTGCCGGCCGCGTCTTGCCCGGGCGGATCGACGGGTTGTCGCCCAGCCGGTAGGTCCAGAACAGCGCCAGCAAAGCCATGGCGAAAACCGCCACCGCGCCATGCGCGGCATAGATGCCGAAATGCGCATAAAGGAAAATGCCAAGCGTCGGCCCGCCCGTCCAGGCAACCATCGACCACGCCATGCGCAGCGATTCGGCCTGCATGAAGTCGGTCTTGCGGATGTGGTCCATGATGTAGAGGTTGAGTGTGATCGACAGCGCACTGGCGCCCATGACGCGGCACAGCATGCCGGCGAGTTGTCCAGCGAGCGTGTGGGTGACGAAGAACAGCGAGCCGATGGCGAGCAGGCAGGCGCCTGCCGTGTAGACCCAGCGCCGCGCGAAGCGGCGGATCAGCATCGGCATGAACAAGGTCACCGACAGGCCGAGCATGGATACGACGGTGTAGAGGATCGAGACGATCTGCTCGTTGTGGAGTATCTCGTAGGCCTGGATCGGGATGACGCTCGACACCATGGCGCGGGCGAAGGACTCGACCGCGTAGAGCGAGGCGAAGGTGCGCGCATCCGCGGCCTTGAGGGCCGGAAGCCAGATCGGATGGCGCACATGCGTGGACATTGCTTCCCCAAAGCAGAATCGCGGCGTCAAATCTGCCGTGGACATTTCAGGCCTGTTAAGAGGAAACCGACGCACACCCGGCAAAAAGCGAAGCCGGTCAAAGGCTTTCCCGCGCTGGCCCAATTCGGCGGCTGGCGCGGGCTCCGCCGCGCGGTCAGGCCAAGGCGACCGGTCTTCTTCTATCCAGTGCAACCGTGATAGTCGTCTTGGAGGGCTGAATCAGATCGCGAGACCATGAGCATCCACACGCCGACCGCACCCGTTCCGCAGCCATCGAAGCGCATCGTTGCCATCGATATTTTGCGCGGCATCGCGCTGATCGCGATGGCAAGCTACCATTTCACCTGGGACCTGGAATTCTTCGGTTACACCGACCCCGGTCTCACCGCCTTCGGCTGGTGGAAGATCTACGCCCGCTGCATCGCCTCGACCTTCCTGTTCCTTGTCGGCGTCAGCCTCTATCTCGCCCATGGCCGACAGATCCGCTGGAACTCCTTCTGGAAACGGTTCGCCATGGTCGCCGGTGCGGCGGTCGCCATCTCGGTCGTCACCCGCATCGCCACGCCTGACGGATTCATTTTTTTCGGCATCCTGCATGAGATCGGGCTCGCCAGCCTGCTTGGCCTCGCCTTCCTGCGCCTGCCGGCGCTGCTGACGCTTGTCGCCGCCGCGCTGGTCATCGCGGCGCCCGTCTACCTGCGCTTCGAGGCACTCGATCACCCTTGGCTGTGGTGGATCGGCCTTTCCGCCGTCAATCCGCGCTCCAACGACTACGTGCCGCTGTTCCCCTGGTTCGGCCCGGTGCTTCTCGGCCTCGGAGTGGCGAAACTCGCTTCCGCTTCCGGCATACGGGCACGCCTGGCGAGCCTCGTGCCGGGCCGCTGGGCCAATCCACTGGTCTTCATCGGCCGCCACAGCCTGGCCTTCTACCTGATCCACCAGCCGCTGCTGATCGGTTGCGTCTGGCTGTTCTCGCAACTGATGCCGGCGCAAGTCGAGCCCCCGCAGGTCCTGAAAACCTGCCAGCGCTCGTGCGAGCAGATGCGCAACGCAACCTTCTGTTCGAGCTATTGCGGCTGCATGCTTGATACGCTGCAAAGCGAAGGATCTCTTGATCGGCTCTTCAACAACGACCAGACTGCGGACTTCAGGGCGCATCTGTCCGATCTTGCCGCAACCTGCACCGCCAAGACGGACGACAAGATGACCGAGGGAGGGACACAATGACCGAGCCGAAGCCTGGGATGATACCGTGGCCGCCGGTGATCTACGCTGCCGCGATCGCCATCAGCATCATCCTCGGCATGCTCTATCCCTTGCCCTGGATCGGAGACCTCCTGGGCGACATTCTGTTCGCCGCTGGTTGGGTGGCGTTGTTCGCCGTCGCCGTACTCTGGTTCACCGCGATCCGCACCATGATGCGGGCCAGGACAACGCTCAATCCCAACGCCGTGCCCGATCATCTCGTCACGACCGGCCCCTTTGGCATCACCCGCAACCCGATGTACCTGGCCAATACGCTGCTGTTGATCGGCGTTGCCTTCGTCTCGGGCATCGCCTGGTTTTTCCTGCTTGCCTTCGTCGCCGCCTTCGTCACCCAGAAGGTCGCGATCGAGGGCGAGGAAAAGATATTGGCGGCGAAATTCGGCAAGAAATACCGCGACTATGCCAAGCGGGTGCGGCGCTGGATTTGAGCCAGCGTTAAAGTTGCCAATCTCCCCCTTGTGGAGGCCTTTGCACGGGAGCCGATATTTGGCGCACGTGATGCATGGGCGTTTTTTGAAAGGCGATCGGGCCGCCTTG